>CAJKQX010000109.1 GCA_905202125.1 uncultured Prevotella sp. | reverse complement strand
ATCCCAAAACACGTGAACAGACAATACGATAACCATCATTCATGCCCATTGTCGGCATAATGACAGATTTGGGTTTATATTGTCCCTCTTCATCAATAGGCATTCTTGTCTCCTATGAAGACATTGGCCACCGTCTTATATATGATGTATATATCGAGGGCAAGGCTCCAGTGCTCGATGTACCAGATGTCGTGGTCTACACGCCCCTTCATCTGCGAGAGCCTCTTCGTCTCGCCCCTGTAACCGGTCACCTGGCTCCATCCCGTGATGCCCGGCTTGACGTAGTGGCGCACCATGTAGTCGCTGATCAGTCGCGAGTAGTCGTTGGTCTGTTTCACCATGTGCGGACGCGGACCCACGATGCTCATCTGGCCCAGCAGCACATTGATGAACTGCGGGAACTCGTCGATATTGGTCTTGCGCATGATGTTGCCCCAGCGGGTCTTGCGCGGGTCATCTTTTGTGGCCTGCACACTGTCGGCCGTATCGTTGACCTTCATGCTGCGAAACTTGATGCAGTAGAATTCCTTGCCGTTGAGACCGCTGCGTTTCTGCTTGAAGAATATCGGTCCGGGCATGGTTATCTTAGTCACGATGGCCACTAACAGGAATAAGAACGGGAACAATGTGCACAGGAAAAGCAACGAGAATAACACATCGAACATTCTCTTGACCAACCGGTTGTCGGTGCACATGAGCGGCTCACGATACATGCTCAGATAGGGCACGTTGCCAAACATATTGAGGTGCATGCGATGCTTGAAATAGTTGCTGATGTTGGGCATGCTGTAAAAATGCACGAGATGTCCCACGCAATGATTGATGATGGGCAATATGTCGTTCTTGCGGGCCGATGGCAGACAGCAAAACACCTCATGCACGGTGCCGTTGGACTTGAGGTAATCCACCACCCCACTCACATTGCCGAGGTATTTGCACTCGGGAGGAAAGTTGGTCGTGGGCTGGTCGTCGAAATAACCTATCACGTTGTAACCGTTGAACGAGCGGTTCACCATCTCGTTGTACATGGCCACGGCATTGTTGTAGCTTCCCACAAAGACTACGTTTCTCACGTTGTGATGGTTCGACCTGTACATCGTGACGAGGCTGCGCAGCGTCAGACGGTAGATCAGGATGAACAGAGCCATCAGCGCCCACAGCGTCAGCTGAAACGGCAACGAGGGCATGGGGAAACGGCCGAGATACAACATCACGCTGCTCAGTATGGCATAAAAGATGATGTTTCGTATCACACGTTCCGCGATACGGTAGTTGCTCACAATCCTTCTGAAGAGCAAGACACCATTATGGGATGTGCACAGAAGATAACAAATGGCACAGACAATCATTATCTGATGCGCGGGAATCGTGTCAGAGCGATAATCAAAGTATGCTGACAAAAGGGTGAAAAGCACACCCAAAATGGCAATATCGCCTATCAGCACACATGTGATGAGAAAAGAAAACTTTCGTCCTGTGTAATTGCTGTCTGCGTTCATTTTAAAAAATGAAAAATTAGTAATAGTTTTGAATATTGATCGATCTTCCATACGACCCGTACTGATGATAATTTAAGTTTATTTCCCTTTGTTTGCAAAGATAGCAAAAATAAACGTATAAAAGAAGCGAAACGCCTAATTTCTTACGGGGGGGGGGGTAAATAAAGGGCTGTAGATCAACAATTTAGACGCTGCAATAAATTATCGCGAAGACGCCCCGTGTCGATTCTCACGATGTATTGCCGATTCTTTGATGGTGCGGACTCCTGATGTACGGGCTGTCAGGGAGTTGCGCGCATGATGCGGACATGGCAAAAAAACAGTATGAAAAATTTGGTGATGGCTTGAAAAATACGTATCTTTGCACCCGGATTTTGTCCTATGGTGTAATGGTAGCACTACAGTTTTTGGTTCTGTCAGTGGTGGTTC
>CAJKQX010000108.1 GCA_905202125.1 uncultured Prevotella sp. | reverse complement strand
GCTACACGCTTTCCATTTGATATTGTATTCTTATTTCTCTATGTGCTTATTTCACCTCCTCGAAATCGGCATCCTGGATATCGTCTGCCTTATTGTCGGCTGTTGTCTGTTGACCACCTGCATTTGCGCCGTTGAAGCCTTGACCGGCTCCGGGCTGTGCTCCAGCCTGACCGTACATTTGTGCGCTGGCGGCCTGCATCACCTGGTTGAGGTTGTTGATGGCGTTGTCGATGGCTGTCACGTCGGCGTTTTTGTGAGCGTCCTTTAGGGTCTGGAGGGCTGATTCGATGGCCGGTTTCTGGTCGGCCGGAATCTTGTCACCGTTGTCCTTGAGGAAATTCTCGGTGGTGAAGATCATTGAGTCGGCCTGATTCATCTTGTCAATCTTCTCACGCTCGGCCTTGTCTGAGGCGGCGTTCTGCTCAGCCTCTGCCTTCATGCGCTCAATTTCTTCCTTGCTCAGGCCCGATGAAGCCTCGATGCGGATAGCCTGTTCCTTGCCGGTTGCCTTGTCCTTTGCAGAAACATTGAGGATACCGTTGGCGTCGATGTCGAATGTTACCTCAATTTGCGGTACACCGCGACGTGCCGGAGCGATGCCTTCGAGGTTGAACTGACCGATCGACTTGTTCTGTGCGGCCATCGGACGTTCGCCCTGCAGCACGTGGATTGTCACGGCTGTCTGGTTGTCGACGGCGGTAGAGAATGTCTCGCTCTTCTTGCAAGGGATGGTTGTGTTGGCATCGATAAGTTTTGTCATCACTCCACCCATGGTCTCAATACCGAGTGTCAGAGGAGTTACATCGAGCAATACGATGTCGCCCACGCCGCCTTCTTTGTTGAGGATTGCGCCCTGGATGGATGCGCCTACGGCCACCACCTCGTCGGGGTTGACACCTTTTGACGGTTCTTTGCCGAAATAGTTCTTAACGAGAGTCTGCACGGCCGGTATACGGCTTGAACCACCCACGAGAATCACCTCGTCTATCTGTGAAGTGGAGAGTTTTGCGTCTTTCATTGCGTTCTGACACGGAATGAGACATGCCTGAATCAGGTCGTGAGCCAGTTGCTCGAACTGTGAACGTGTGAGAGTCTTCACCAAGTGCTTCGGCACACCGCCCTCAGCCGAGATATACGGCAGGTTGATTTCAGTGGATGTGGTGCTTGAAAGTTCGATTTTAGCTTTCTCGGCAGCCTCTTTCAGACGTTGCATGGCCATGGGGTCCTTGCTCAGGTCGATACCCTCATCGGCTTTGAATCCGCTGACGAGCCAGTCGATGATCACCTGATCGAAGTCGTCACCGCCGAGGTGGGTGTCACCATTGGTCGAGAGCACCTCGAACACGCCGCCGCCAAACTCGAGGATAGAGATATCGAATGTACCGCCACCGAGGTCGAACACTGCTATTTTCATGTCTTTGTTGGCTTTGTCCACACCGTAAGCCAATGCGGCAGCTGTCGGCTCGTTCACGATACGGCGCACGTTCAGTCCTGCTATCTGTCCAGCCTCCTTCGTTGCCTGACGCTGAGAGTCTGAGAAATAAGCCGGCACGGTGATCACGGCGTCGGTCACTTCCTGTCCCAGATAGTCTTCGGCGGTCTTCTTCATTTTCTGCAGCACCATGGCCGAGATTTCCTGCGGAGTATATTTGCGTCCGTCGATGACGATACGCGGATATCCACCCTCGTTGGTCACTGTGAACGGCATACGCTCAGCCTCTTTCTGGCTCTGGGCATAAGTCTCGCCCATGAAGCGCTTTACCGAATATACTGTGTTTTTAGGGTTGGTGATGGCCTGACGCTTTGCCGGGTCGCCCACTTTGCGCTCGCCGTCTTTCACAAATCCGATGACGGACGGAGTGGTACGTTTGCCTTCACTGTTTGTTATTACTACCGGTTCGTTGCCTTCAAACACGGCAACACATGAGTTTGTAGTACCTAAGTCGATTCCAATAATCTTTCCCATAGTTATATTCTTTTTTTGTTATTATTCTACTTTGATTTGTTATTTCGGACCGAGGTCCGCCATGTATACTACAAATCGTATGCCAAAAAAACTTATTCCGTCCATTTCTGTCACAAGGCATGACAAGATGTCACACCTTCGCCCTTTATCATACTTATATGTACATGCGTGATGTCGTGCTGTCATTTCCGCCCATATTGCTAAAAAAATACATTTTGTTTTGATATACTGCGGCGAATTTATGGTTTATCCGGATTTCGGAGTGATAGACCTTAATTTTCAGACATCTAACCTGCATTATTCATAGAATTTCCTGCTACAAATCCCAACTGACTGCACCTCAGCGAAGTGCTCACTCTTTCTCT
>CAJKQX010000107.1 GCA_905202125.1 uncultured Prevotella sp. | reverse complement strand
ATGGACTGTTTGCGGCCGCAAGAGCTTGCGGCCCTACACAGACGGATCATTTTTTTTGTTTGGTGATACTACAAATAAAATTCTTTTCTGATTTTTTGCTGATAAGATAATTTTCTCTAACTTTGCGATTTGAAGAGATATGGTCTCCGACCGTGTCGATTCATCATAGGCATTGTCGCTCCGTAAGCGAGCGGAGACGAGATGCTGAAGAAAAGGTGTTATTGAAATTTTATCTTCTGAATTCGAACTTAGCCGAAAGAATATCGCATGAAGATAGATTGGCAATAGCACCTGCACCGATTGCTTATACCCATGCCCCGGCTCGGGGTATGGACTGTATATGCGTTATTGGTGTAGGGCTGTTGTCTTATCTGTGCGATTGGGTAGGCTAAGACCCGAATTCAGGATAAGACTAAATACAGTCCTCACACCTTTTAACGCTAATTTAATACAAATTTTTGCGGCAAGAGAGGACTAAAGCTGCGCATTAAAAGTATGTAGCTATGAAACGTTTGTTATTATCATTTCTCTTGCTGGTTGGATTTATTTCCGCCAAAGCAGAAATCTGGACGCCGGTGGGTACGGCAGAATGGCATGAAGGGATTTTGACAGGTCAGTGTAAAACTTGGATAAATCTTGTATGGAATGTTACAGTAGAACAATCAGACGTAAGGCCAACAGTTTTTCGCATGCAGCCTTATTCATGCCATAACAATCCTAATTATGGGAAAGACAATGTGTATGTTTATCTTTATACGGAAAATCCGGAAGCAATTTATATAAAGAGTTTCAGATATCATTACACGGGTAATTGGCAATGGATATTCAATTGCTATCATAGATGTCCCGAAAATGGTTTTAGCAGTGCTTATTATGGGAAACAAAAAGACAATGTAATAGAGTTTCCAATAGGGGCGTTTGCTGTTGATGATGATTATACTTCAAACTTGACACAACCTTCATCCGATGCAAATTTTTCCACCACTGTTCACAAAATAGTATTTCCCGAAGGGCTCCTTAACCAACAGCCTCCCACAGAGACCTTCGTTTCCATTGGCAAGGGCAAGTGGGATGATGCCATTCTTACCAAAGAAACCGGCAATCCTAATCTCTCTTGGGTGGTGAACGTGGAGAAGAGTGCAGACAAAGCCGACCGCTATCGTGTGCAGCCCTGGAATGCTGATGATGCTGTGGAAATTCTGCAAACCAACGGTTTTGAGATTTCTGATGCAAAGGTTGTCATCAATGCCCAAGACCCGAACAAAGTTTACCTGGAACCTTTCACGTTGAACGGATACGAGTATTCGCAGTATGTGGCAGAAAACGGTTTTTCTACCGCCGCACGCTATGGTAAGCTGAGCAACGGCACTATCATCATCCCAAAACAGGCATTCAGGAAGAGGACCGCCGGTTCAGACACATGGCAAGATACATTTGACGGCTACCGCGAACTGGTCATCTCCTTGCCGGAAGATTATTTCAACACACCGTCCACCTCGGGTGTGTATTTCGGCATCACTGCCTTCAATTACGACCCGGAGATGAAGCCCATCGAACTGTTGAACAAGAATAACAAGGTCGATTTCAAGAAATTTGTGAACGAGAAGACGATGGACGACGCCACATATCTTTATTACTCGGTGGATGTGGCCCTCAAGGCTTTAGGCGAGCGCAACTATCCGGAGGATCTGAAATCCGTGGCACTGATTACCTTTACCGACGGTAATGACGACGGTTCGCTGGAGAAGGCCGATCCGACATGGGGCGACACCGACTACCAGAACTATCTGAAGACTACCATCGGCAGCAAAAAGATACAGAATATTCCCGTCAAAGCGTTCTCCATCGGACTGAAAGGAAAGGATATCGGCGATTACAACTACGATCTGTTCAAATCCAATCTGAAGGTATTGGCCTCAGCCGACGACCTTGCCACCGAAGCCAATAATATCGCCGAAGTGGAAAATACCCTTAACAAGATTATCGACGACCTGCAGACCTCATGGTTCAACAAGAAGGTGACGTGCAGCATCAACACTCGTGCCACGGGCGACCGCGTCAGATTCACTTTCGACAAATCGCGTGAGGAAATGAACAACGATCCCGACAATTCCGAGTTGTATGTCGAAGGTGTTTTCTCGCGAACAGACAACAGCCTGAACGATGTGACCTATCATGGTTTCAAGAGCACGTCGGGCAATAAGGTTTCCTCTGTCCGGGTAGAGAACAACGGTCGTGTGAAATACAGTTTCACTTTTGAGAACCTGCAATATGAGAACGGCGACACCATCAAGATTAATGAGGTGAACTATTGGCATCAAGTGGCCAACAGCGATGCGTGGCAGCCACACACAGAGTTCAGTCAAGGCACCGATGCCAACGTGGAGACGGAACGCACCTCCGCCGCCATCATGTTTGTGATGGACTGTTCCACATCGCTGGGCGACGATTTCACCGAACTGCAGCGCGTGGTCAATTCGCTCATCGACCGTCTGTGTCCGGACGACACTGCCGCTCCTACCGCCGTTGTGCAGCCTGAATATGACGAGAATGCGCCGACCGAGTATTACACCTTGTCGGGTATCCGCATACAGCACCCGCACCGTGGTATCTACATTGTCCGTAAGGGTGGCAAGGTAAGGAAAATGTATATCAAGTAACAGGCTTTGTGTTTGATATCAAGAAAAGGAAATAATCCCGGGAGAGGGGTGTCTTTTTAACCCTGAATGTTATTTGTATGAGCCCGGTAGTTGCGCCGGGCTTTTTTCTTTCTACCGCGATTTCAAAATGTTCTGGCAAAGTAATTGATAGTCCGCCAAAATAGATACCGATCCGTCTGTGTAGGGCCGCAAGCTCTTGCGG
>CAJKQX010000106.1 GCA_905202125.1 uncultured Prevotella sp. | reverse complement strand
GGTTTGGGAGGGGGATTTGGGAGAACTGGGAGAGCTGGGAGAACTGAGAGGACTGGGATGTATGGGAAAGCTGAAAGGGAAATCAAAAATATTGATTGAGGGCGAGAGCAATTAATAATGAAATGACAAGAGCTTATAAATAATAAAGGTGATGGAACTGTTTCCACCACCTTTATTATTTATTCATATACTTCTTCAAGATTGTGCTCCTCGCTATCTGCCTCGATGGCACACGGGTCGTAATCTGGCGGCAGTTCAAAGACGCCGGAGTCGTCGTATCCGAGAGTGCGGTCGGCATATACCTTCTTCATATAGTAAGCCCATACCGGAAGAGCCATAGTAGCGCCCTGCCCCATCCGCATGGAATCGAAATGGATGTCGCGATCTTCGCCTCCCACCCAGCAACCGCTGACCAGCTGAGGAGTGAATCCGATGAACCAAGCATCGGAGTTGCGGTTGGTGGTACCCGTTTTGCCTGCGATGTCGCCCTTAAGATTATACTTATATCGGATGCGTCCCGCTGTACCGTTGTCGACCACCCCTTTGAGCAATATGAGCATTTTGTTGGCACTTTCCTCACTTATCACCTCGTTCATTCGCGGTTGGAATGTGGCAATGACATTGCCCGCGTTATCCTCGATGCGCGTGACATACAGTGGAGCGGTGCGTATGCCGTGATTGGCGAAAGCCGTGTATGCGCTCACCATCTCGGCCACCGACACTTCGCATGGGCCAAGACACAACGACATTGAAGGATAGATATCAGGATTGTAGATGCCGTAATCGTGGAGCAGTCCTACAAACTGCCGAGGATTGAGCCGGCTCATCAGGTAAGCCGAAATCCAGTTGTTGGACTGGGCGAGCCCCCATTTCAGCGTCACATTCTCGCCATAGCGTCGACGACTCGAATTGCGCGGCGTCCAGGGCTTGCCGGCCACTATATAAGTCTTTTGCACATTGGGGGCCTTGTCGCAAGGCGAAAACCCATTCTCCATAGCCAACGAATAGAGAAACGGTTTGATGGTGGATCCCACCTGTCTGTGTCCCATCGTGACCATATCATACATGAAATGGGAGAAATCGAGTCCGCCGACATAAGCCTTCACCTCACCCGTCAGCGGATCCATGCTCATAAAACCGGCGCGCAGGAATGATTTGACATACCGGATACTGTCTATCGGCGTCATCACTGTGTCCACATCGCCATTGTATGTGAACACCGACATCTCCACCGGCGTATGAAATGCCCGTTTGATTTCATCCTGCGAAGCGCCCGCCGCCTTCATCGCGCGATAGCGCTCGCTCTGTTTCACGGCCCGCGCCATGATCTGATTGACCTGAGCCGGCGTCAGCTGATTGGTGAACGGAGCATTACCCTTATGCTTGTTTTCCTTCGAGAATTCCGGTTGCAGATAGCGCGCCACGTGGCCGTATACAGCCTCCTCGGCATAGCGTTGCATATGCGAGTTGACCGTGGTGTACACCTTCAGTCCGTCGGCATTCAGATTGTATGGCCGTCCGTCCTTCTTCCTGTTTTTGTTGCACCATCCATAGAGCGGATCGGTGGCCCAGGCTATCGAGTCGAACACATATTGGCGTTTGTTCCATTCGGGATAATCCGATATTTCGGGATGTTTGGCTGTCATATACAGTCGGAGGAACTCGCGGAAATAAGGTGCCGTACCGTCCTTATGGTCAGTGCGATGGAAATCGAGCTTCAGCGGCATATCGGAATATTCGTTACACTGAGCCTGAGAGAGATATCCGGCCTTACGCATCTGGTCGAGCACCACATTGCGACGTGCCCGACACCTATCAGGATAACGCACGGGATTATAAAATGACGGATTTTTGCACAGTCCTATCAATGTGGCGGCCTCAACGACAGACAATTCGTTGGGTTCCTTATTAAAATAGGTAGCCGATGCTGTCTTAATACCTACCGCATTATGAAGGAAATCGAAATAATTGAGATAAAGCGCGATGATCTCCTCTTTGGTGTAAGTATGCTCGAGCTTCACGGCAATCACCCATTCGATGGGTTTCTGCAACAGACGCTCGGTGGTGGATGAAGCTGTCTCGGAGTAGAGTTGCTTGGCCAGCTGCTGCGTGATGGTAGATCCGCCGCCCGCACTCTCCTGCCTCAATAGTCCGCGCTTGATGATGGCACGTCCGAGGGCTATAAAGTCGATGCCCGAATGGTCGTAAAACCTCACATCCTCTGTTGCCACGAGCGCCTGCACCAGATGAGGAGACAGATTGGAGTACGACACGCAGATGCGGTTTTCGCGATTGAAATTCCATGTGCCTATCACCTTGCCGTCCGACGAGTATATCTGCGTTGCAAACCGACTGATGGGATTCTGCAAATCCTCAAGCGGAGGCATGTAGCCTATCCATCCGTTCCAGATGGCCGTGAAAGCCGCAGCACATCCCAAGACCGACAGCACCAAAACAGTCCAAAGAAAATGTATAAAAGCTTTTCTCATTGTTCTAAATCATATATTTGATGAGATTTATCCCCACAACATCGGCTTGCGTTGCCGCAATCACTTCACGTGCACGCCATGCTTGGATATATCCGTCTGCAAAGATAATGCAAGTTGTGAAAAGCACAAAATAAAAACATGACAAAACCCTCCATACATAATAAATAAGGTGTAAGCAATAATGGCGATGCACAAAAACATACAGGGAATGTTTATTGAAAGTGATTATTACAGGCTCTACAACGGCATTAATGAATTTGTGACATTAGTGTCCACT
Source organism: uncultured Prevotella sp. (assembly GCA_905202125.1). Taxonomy (GTDB): domain Bacteria; phylum Bacteroidota; class Bacteroidia; order Bacteroidales; family Bacteroidaceae; genus Prevotella. The sequence continues at coordinate 719 of CAJKQX010000106.1, read as the reverse complement.
ACATTAGAAAACAAGAAATTGTTTCTACGTTTACGCACTTTTGGGGGTCATTCCACATTTGGAGTGATGAACCAATTATGAGTCCCAAATTCGTAGAGATAATTAAGAATACGCAACTATCTCGGACTGAAATGTTAAAATTGTGTCCCATTTTTGCGATATTTTCGACCGAGGCGATTGCTCGGCCGAAATACGCCAAAAATACGACACTTTGCGTAAATCCATAAATATCAGCACGATATACGATTTACAAAATTCCGAAAGTCAAAACAAACAATGAAAAACCCCGAAAATATCCACAAAAAGTGCCCAACTTGGGTTCCAAAAGGGCCCCTTTCGCCTCCTGAAAGGGTTCCTTTTACACTCAAAAAGGGCCTCTTTCGCACGCGAAATGTATGAAAATCGCAAAATCGGACAATTTTTCACGTTTCGGAGGACAATTCCTCCCGTTTTTTAGCTTCCTTTCTTTCTAAAACGAGTGTTAATCCTGAGAAATCGAAATGTTAAAAATTTGGATTTGCGAGCGCGACATTCAGGGGGGGGCTAAAAAAGGTTCATCAGATATTTGTAATGATGCGCATGATGAATTATATAAAAAATATCGAACGAGCCCCAATATTATTATCCGCTCCTAATATCGGATAATCCCAAAATCCCCAAAAGAACACGGCTCTTTCATTTAAAAAATACAACAACGACATAAAGCCCCTACCCAGTCC
>CAJKQX010000105.1 GCA_905202125.1 uncultured Prevotella sp. | reverse complement strand
TAGGCACTTGCAAAAGTGCCTATACAAGGGGTTATGCCCTAAATTGAGTACTAACGGAATTATTGAATATCTCAATTATTTTTGGGGACACTACATGTTCGTTTTAAAAAAACTTTTGAAAATATGAAGATTCTGATATATACACCGTCCTTTTATCCAAGAATTGGTGGACTTGAAACTGTCAATTATCTTATAGCACAAGGCTTGTCACAACATTTTGATACCACTGTAATCACACCCGTCCTTGACGAAGACAATGAACATGACTATTCATTTAGGATATTGCGAACCACCAGTACCTTAACATTGATTAAGGAGTATCTGAAGTGTGATGTTTTCGTTCATTCTGTACTTTCATTAAAAGGTGTATTACCAGTTCTGCTATTTCTCAAAAAGTGGTTTGTCATTCATCATACATGTTACTTCAGAGTGTGGGATCAAAGCGATACTGTGGAATCGCGCATGAAAAGATTTTTCTCTCATTGGGCTAATAATATCTGCGTCAGTGATGCTGTCGGCAAAAGTTTGGGCTTGGCAGATTACGCAGTCATTCATAATTCCTATGACAGTTCTCTTTTCAAGAACTATGAACGTGAGAATCGGAATGGTTTTGTTTTTGTAGGTCGTCTTGTGACAGAGAAAGGTGTAGATTTCTTGATTAACGCTTATCTGAAATATCTGTCCCGGTCTGGCAAGAAACAGAAACTTCATATCATTGGAGACGGACCAATGATGAACGATTGTCAAAAGATAGTTTCTGATGCAAGACAAGAAGACAATATAATCTTTAAAGGACAATTGAAGGGAAAGGCTCTTGTTGATGAACTGAACAAATACCAATGTCTGGTTGTGCCAAGTGTATATAAAGAAGCTTTTGGCATTGTGGCCCTTGAGGGCCTGGCAACCGGATGTCATGTCATCGGTTCTGATGATGACGGAATATCAGAGGCAATAGGCAAATGTGGCTTGTCGTTTAAAAAAGGCAACGTTGACAGTCTTGCCGAAAAGATGCTTGAAATGGACCGTATGTCATCTCAAGATATGGAAACAGTAAATGAACATTTGAGAAAGTTCACGCCCGATTTTATGGTTCAGAAATATGTAGACTATTTTAAATCATGGGAAAGAAAATAATCATATCTCATCCAACAGGAAACGAGAATACCCGTCATGCTGTTCTTGCATTATGTAAAACAGAGATGTTGGCGGCATTTATAACTTGTATCGCTTGTTTGCCGGGAAACATATATTATAAATTGGCAAATCTTCCAGGGCTATCAGAATTTAAGAAACGCTCATTCGATCCTTGTTTGTCCAAATATATAATCATATATCCTTTTCGGGAGTTGTTGAGACTCCTTAAAAGGAAGATAAAGTTCATCCCAACCGTTACAGTGGATGATGTTTATCACCATATTGACAGAAAAGTGAAAATGTATATTGGAAAACATTCCGTTGATGGAGTTTATGCATACGATGACGGCGCGCTCGAAACGTTCCGATATGCAAAGGATAAAGGCGTAAAATGTTTCTTTGATTTACCAATCGTTCATTGGCGTTGCTATCAGTCGTTACTTGTTGATGAGGCGAAGAGAAATCCGGAATGGGCTGAGACATTGGGCGTATTTGGAGACAGTAAGGAAAAACTGGCAAGAAAAGACAACGAATTGTTATTGGCCGATAGAGTGTTTGTTGCGAGTTCCTTTACAAAGGATTCCATTCAGAAATATTTTCCTTATAAATTAAACGCCGCTATAAATGTCATACCATACGGTTTTCCGGATGTCTATGAAGGAAGAACGTACGAGGCGGTTGACAATAGAAAATTGCGATTTCTCTATGTGGGACGTCTGAGCCAAAGTAAAGGATTGAGCTATCTGTTTGACGCAGTGAAACAGTTTGAAAATGAAATAGAACTGACTATTATCGGACTCAACAGCTATCCTGATTGTAAAGTGCTTCAATCAAACTTAGCCGTGCATAAATACTTGGGACCGAAGCCACATGATAAGGTGCTTGAGGAAATGAGAAAGGCTGATGTACTGATATTCCCGTCACTGTTCGAAGGTTTCGGGATGGTCATTACCGAAGCTATGTCGCAAGGCACTCCTGTCATTGCGACCAATCGCACATGTGCCGTTGATGTCATCAGAAATGGATTGAACGGTTGGGTTGTTGAGGCCGGATCCGTCCTCTCTTTGGCAAATGCCATAAGAGATGTCATAAGTAGAAAAAGAGAATTAAAAGAAATTGGACGTAAGGCAATGGAAACAGCGAGCCGGCGTCCGTGGAGTTGTTATGAAAACGAATTAAGCAATGCTATCAGACAACAATTCGATGCTCGGTAAGTTAAGCGAAAAACGTACGGAAATAATGGGCTTGGCCATGCTTATGGTCATTATGTATCATTTTGCTCTGCATTTCGGGTTTTATCATTCACCAATAATAATTAGGGGTGACATAGGAGTCGATCTGTTCTTTTTTCTTTCCGGCTATGGTTGTGCTTTCTCCGTTTGCAAGCACACGACCAAAGAATTCTATGTAAACAGGATTAAAAGAATCGTTCCTATTTATCTTATAATAGAATTTGCAGTCATATTGTGTAATTATGTGTTTTTGAACCGGCAAATGGCAGATATCGATATTTATCGTCTATTTTGCATTTCTTTTTTCACACATGACGATTTGAGCGTATGGTACATTCACGCTTCCATATTGCTTTATCTGTTCACACCGTTTATGGCGGCAATGCTCAAGAAATACGGTTTCGTGGCGTTCTGCTGTTTAATGCCGGGAGTGGCAATAGCAATATATTTATGCACATGTTTTCATCATCAAAACATAAACTTGATGCTTTATCGTTTTGTTTCATATACGATGGGCCTGTTGTGTGCTTTCATCGTTTTGGGTAAATTGAGTGTCTCCGTGAAAAAACTAATGGGGGGGAATTTTGTACGTCTTCTTGATGTTTGTTTTACAGATAGTCTTAAAGAAACAAGACATGTTGGTGCACAATCAGTTGAGGTATATCGCATATCCGATGTTAATGATAGCGTTGGTATATCTTTTCTGTAATTATTTGCCTAAATTCAAAATTTTCTCTTGGCTTGGGCTGTGCAGTCTGGAATGTTATTTGGTACATCAACCGATAATGGAATATTTATCTACGATCCGGAATAATCCGTCGTTTATAGGAATCAGCATTCTGACGATAATTGTGTGCGTTGCATTATCACACAATATAAATATTCGATTGTCAAAGTATATCAATCATAAATGAGTGTTAATAGAGATTCGACCTGGGATGCCGTAAAAGGAATAGGCATCATCATGATGGTAATAGGTCATAGCGGGTGCCCTGTCTACATACATGATTTCATTTACATGTTTCATATGGGGCTTTTCTTTTTTGTAAGCGGCAAATTCCTGAAAGTGAAACGGGGGAGACTGTCCGAAAACTATAGCCACGTAGGTTAGATTCGTTACCAGTCGT
>CAJKQX010000104.1 GCA_905202125.1 uncultured Prevotella sp. | reverse complement strand
GGTCTACAGGCTTGAGTGAACTCGCCTCAGACACACTCAGTGAAACACTACCGTCAATTACTGCTGATTTCACTTCACCGTGATATGAAAACAGCCTTGCTTCATTTCATACTTGATAAAGCATCTATTATCGCGGCGCATATCATTGAGCACCTCGCTGAGCACCCATTTCAAAGTGTCGTTTCTCACTTGTCTCTTAGATGGCCCGTTGGGATCTTCCACTGTCTTGTAACGATTGTAGCAGATGTCGAAGGTCGTGCCGTAGAGATGACAACTGTTTTCTGTGGCATTGGCGTTATGATTGCGTAGTTTGGCAATGTCTGCCTTGCTACGCAACACGCTCGTAACGATGATTTTATGAAGAGGTATTCCTTTTATCTGCAGACTGTCAAAGAAATTGCGTCCTATGTCCTGCAACAAGATAGATGCCTCGGGCACTAAATAAGGGATGCTACTGTTCAGCTTGTCTACATGAAAATATGGATTGCTGCCTACGTACACCAATTCAGACTTGCGTTTCTCCGCATCTTCACGGTCTATCACAGCCGAGACGCCATGCTTTTTAGCTGCCTCCAACTGCACATCATTAAGATCGGGAAATGTATTTCCGAAATGCGGTACACTGTAAATAGGATTTTTCACCAAACTGCCATCCTTATGAAAGAATCTGGACGCAACATGCTGTGTCTGTGTCTTCTTTTCGGTTACCGAATCACGTACATTCTCCCTGTTATCAATTATGCTGTCACTATCGTTTTCAATGCTTCTGGCAATATTATCGTTGTAAGGCTCTGCAACCGAGGGGAACAAGCACCGTATAAAAGCCAAAGCGATCACCACAAGTCCAAAAGCCTGCAAATATCTTTTCTTACTTATTTTCATCTCGTAATTCAATAACAGCGCAAAGTTAATCGTTTTTTTCAAGAAACAGTCTTTTAAATTCCGAAAAATATAAACGCATTTTCGATATGATCCAGAAATAGTGTCATACTCCCGGATATTTGATTTTGCAGACATTTGCATAATATGTGAAATTAAATATTTATCTTTGTAAATAAAATCAACAATTATGAAGAATTTTGCACCCAAGCCGTGGATTGCACCGCAACCTGTCATCATTATCGGCACATACAACGAGAACGGAGTTGCCAACGCCATGAATGCCGCATGGTGCGGACAGTGGGATATGAAGGAGATTTTCATTTCTTTAGGATCACATGCCACGACCGACAATATCGGCAGAAACGGAGAATTCACAGTGGCTTTTGCCACAAGAGAAACGATGATAGCAGCTGATTATGTAGGCATCGTCAGTGGCCGAAACGTAGCAAACAAGATTGAGCGCACGGGCTGGCATGTGAAAAAGGCCGAGCACGTGAATGCTCCCATATTCACCGATTTCCCCATGACACTCGAATGTCGCGTAAAAGAGAGACTTGGTCTTGCCTCCGACGGTTGCTATCTCGTAGCCGAAATAGTAAATATAAAAGTCGATGAAAAGTACCTCGCCGAGGACGGCAATCCTGATATCGAAAAGATGCAACTCATTACTTACGACCCAGTGCATCACAGTTACATCCAACTCGGCACGACGATGGGCAAAGCGTTCTCCGATGGTAAAGCATTGAAATAATCTTATCCATCGTTTATCCTGACCATCAAAGGTTTAATTAACATAAGACAAAAATCTCATCCCGGACAAACATTCCTTTGCGCGAATGCTTGCCGACCATAACATCAAAACTATCCAACCCGAAGATATCGACAGATGATCAGCATCACATACTTGTTTCACAGCGGTTTCGCATTAACGACAGACTGTTGCATACTGATATTCGACTATTGGATGGATCCATCCGGCGCTCTGCCACGCATCATCTCCACCAATGCCGATAAACCTGTATATGTCTTTGCGAGTCATTTTCATGAAGACCATTTCACCAAAGAAATCTTCCGGTGGCGATCATCCCGCCCCAACACAACCTTCACCTACATTCTCTCCAAAGACATCCTGCGCCATCGCCGCGCCGCAAAGCAAGACGCCGATATGTGGCTCGCCAAAGGAGGTTCGTGGGAAGACGCTAATCTTAAGGTGACGGCCACGGGCAGCAACGACAGCGGCGTGAGTTGGATAGTCGAGACCGATGGCAGGCGCATTTTCCACGCCGGCGACTTATGCAACTGGTACGCCCGATACCTTGTCGACAATCAAGAAAGCGGCGAGATATACAGTCCGGAGTTTGGCCGATACGTCAATCCCACGGCCGAAGAAAAGAGATATCTCAGCGAACTAAAAGACATAAAAAAGATCTGTTCGTCGTTCGACCTCGTCATGTTTCCCGTTGATGGTCGCATCGGCAATGGCTACACGCTCGGAGCTCGTCAGTTCATCGCCCTATTCAGTGTCGGTCTGTTTGTGCCCATGCACTTTGTGATGAGCGGTTATGAGAGCGCCCGCCGCATGTCCCCGTTCTGCGAAGAGAAGAATATCCCTTTTTGGAACATTCTCAACGACGGCGACAGCATCTCCATCAGTGATGACATCATCATCCGCCATGCTACAACCCTCGACCTACCCCGCTTGCGCGAGATATTTACCATCGCCAGACAATTCATGGTCGACACCGGCAATCCCAATCAGTGGGACAACGATTACCCCAGTGATGCGTTACTCAAACAAGACATCCTTAACCGCGACTGCTACATCGTCAAACACAACAACCAAGCCGTTGCTACCTTCACCCTTCATCAAGGCGTTGACCCCACCTATAATATTATATACGAAGGCCACTGGCTCAACAATCACCCCTACGCCACAATCCATCGCATAGCAAGCACCGGCGCCTTAAAAGGCATCCTACACCTTGCTACCCTCTTTGCCTTTCAACTCACCGACAATATCCGCATCGACACCCATCGCGACAACAAAGTGATGCAACACGCCCTCTCCAAAGAGGGCTTCAAATATTGCGGCCTGATACGATGTTGGAACGGGAGCGAGCGGGTGGCTTATCAGATATGTGTTGAGGACCTCTCCATAAGGAATCTTAAGACAAAATTATAAAAAGTTATCAACCTACATAAAAAAGGTTCATCTGCAATTTGGAATGATAAACCCATGTTGGAAACGTCCGTTGTCGTGGAGATAATTAAGAATACGTAACTATCTCTGGGGGTAAATGTTAAAAATCAGTCTCAATTTTGCGATATTTCTGACCGAGGCGGTTGCTCGGCCGAAATACGCCAAATTTTGATACTTAACATAAATATTTATATATCAAGGCGATACACAATTTATGTATTTCCGAAGGCCTCAAAAAACATTGAAAAACACCGAAAACGTCTCCAAAAAGTGCCCAAATCGGGTTCCGAAAGGGGCCCTTTCGCCTCCTCAAAGGGTTCCTTTCGCACTCCAAAAGGGCCCCTTTCGCAAATCAAGTGTATAAAAATCGGAAAATAGGACGATTTTTCTCGTCTCATAAGGTCATTTTTCCCGTTTTTCGCTGTCGTGTCTTTCTAAAACGGAAGTAAATCCTGCAAAAACGAAATGTTAAAAATTTG
>CAJKQX010000103.1 GCA_905202125.1 uncultured Prevotella sp. | reverse complement strand
GACCTGTATCTTGACATACAATCGATCCATACCTGGACGAAATAAATTCAAGTCATTCACCCCTTGCGGCCGCAACAGGTTGCGGCCCTACACCCCTAATCAGGATTCCAACTTTTGTTCTTATTTCAATATAAAGCCAAAGGTGGGCATTGTATGAAAAATATCCTTACCCCCTGAATATGACGCAAATATGGTGGGTTCAATGCAAAAAGACAGCAAAAACATCAAATTCTTTGCACAATGCAGGGGTGTTTGTGCAAGGAAAGTGGTCTTTTATTAAAAAAAATTTGTAGATGTGGATAATTTGTTGTTCCTTTGCAAGGATTTAAGGAAACAGATACTATTTTTAATATAAACATTTTTTTAAAAACTTAAAGAATCATGGCAGAAATTGAAGCAAAAGTAAAAGCTATTATCGTAGATAAACTTGGTGTAGATGAAGCAGATGTAAAACCCGAAGCAAGTTTCACAAACGACCTCGGTGCCGACTCTCTGGATACAGTAGAGCTCATCATGGAGTTTGAGAAAGAGTTCGGTATCTCTATCCCTGACGACAAGGCAGAGAAGATAGCTACCGTAGGCGACGCTATCAGCTACATCGAGGAAAACGCAAAATAAATCTCACTCCCGGGATTTATTATCAATGGCTTATGGTAAATTGACGAGATTTCGCCTGAACACAAATACTTAGGGTTTCTGATTTATTTTGCATCACCTTATTTATATATGGGCGATGCGCAATCACAAACCGCGTGTGCCGAATTCTCTTCTCATTTACCATAAACCATGATTTTTTTTAAACGCATCAGCCATAAATAATTTTTTTTCAACCAGAATATGGAATTAAAAAGAGTTGTAGTAACAGGTCTCGGCGCCGTGACACCGGTAGGCAACACCGTCGAGGAAACATGGAGCAACCTCCTGGCCGGAAAGAGCGGCGCTGCACCCATCACACAATTTGACTGTTCGATGTTCAAGACTCAGTTCGCCTGCGAGGTGAAAGGCTTGAACGTGAACGATTATATCGACCGCAAAGAGGCCCGCAAGATGGACCGTTACGCACAGTTAGCGATGGTATCGGCCGTACAGGCTGTCAATGACAGCGGTCTCGATCTCGACACCGTCGACAAAAACCGCGTGGGAGTGGTCTTCGGTGTGGGTATCGGCGGTATCAAGACCTTCGAGGACGAAGTGTCTTACTACGCATTGCACAAAGAGAACGGTCCGAAATTCAACCCCTTCTTCATCCCGAAGATGATTGCCGACATCGCTGCCGGACAGATCTCCATCCTCTACGGATTCCACGGACCCAACTACACCACCACATCGGCTTGCGCATCGTCTACCAACGCTTTGGCCGATGCCTTCAACCTCATACGTCTGGGCAAGGCCGACATGATACTCAGCGGTGGTGCCGAGGCTGCCATCAACGCTTGCGGCGTGGGCGGATTCAACGCCATGCATGCCCTCTCCACACGCAACGATGACCCCGAACACGCATCACGGCCGTTCAGTGCCAGCCGCGACGGATTCATCATGGGTGAGGGTGCCGGATGCCTCATACTCGAGGAGCTCGAGCATGCCAAAGCCCGCGGTGCCAAGATCTACGCCGAGATGGTGGGCGAGGGCATGAGCGCCGACGCTCATCACATCACCGCCTCTCATCCCGAGGGACTCGGTGCCAAGCTCGTCATGCAGGCCGCTCTCGAAGATGCAGGCATGCAGCCCGAGGATATCGACTACATCAATGTGCACGGCACATCCACACACGTGGGTGACATATCCGAGGCCAAAGCCATCAAGGAGGTGTTCGGCGAGGCCGCTTACAAACTGAATATCAGTTCGACCAAGTCCATGACCGGCCACCTGCTCGGTGCAGCCGGTGCCGTAGAGGCCATGATATCGGTACTCTCCGTCAAGAACGACATCGTGCCGCCGACCATCAATCACGAGGACGACGACCGCGACGAGGAAATCGACTACAACCTCAATTTCACCTTCAACAAGGCACAGAAGAGAGAAGTGCGCGCCGCACTGAGCAACACATTCGGTTTCGGCGGACACAACGCATGTGTAGTATTCAAGAAATATGCTCAATAATATCATTGGCAGGATAAAGCTCCCTTTCCGCAAGGACAAGGAGCTTTATCTGTCTTTATACAATATCGTAGGACTTTATCCTAAAAACATCTCCCTCTACAAACTCGCGCTCATGCACAAGAGCATGTACAAGCGCAACGAGAAGGGCAAACCCTTGAACAACGAGCGTCTCGAGTTTCTCGGCGACGCCATACTCGACGCTGCCGTGGGCGACATCGTGTACCGACACTTTCCCGGCAAGCGCGAGGGTTTTCTCACCAATACGCGCAGCAAACTGGTGCAGAGGGAAATGCTCAACCGACTGGCTGAAGAGATGGGCATCAACAAGCTCATCATGTCGAGCGGACGCGGCGCGGCCCACAACAGCTATATGGGCGGCAACGCCTTCGAGGCTCTCGTCGGCGCCATCTACCTTGACCACGGATACAACGCCTGTGTGGAGTTCATGCGCAAACGCATCCTCTCACAGATGGTCAACATCGACAAGGTGGCCTACAAGGAGATGAATTTCAAAAGCAAACTCATCGAGTGGAGCCAGAAAAACCGCGTGAAACTGGATTTCCGTATCCTCGAACAGACAAAGGACGACAACGGCAGTCCCATGTTCGTCTCCTCCGTATTGCTGGAGAACATCGAGGGATGCCGCGGCACGGGATACAGCAAGAAGGAGAGCCAGCAGATGGCGGCGAAACTCACGTACACAAAACTGCGCAAAGAACCGCAGTTCATAGAGAAAGTGCTCGATGCCAAGAAGATACGACTAAGGGAGGAATCCGCAAATGCGGAGCAGCAGCCCACGTCAGACATCATAGCCTCATCGGAAGTGCAGGTCAAGACCGTCACTCCGGATACAGAGACCCGCGACGATGAGTTCGATCTCAGCGACATCAGCATGAGGGCCAAGAGTCGTGAGGAAATCATAGCAAGAGCCGAGGAACTGGCTTTCGCACAGGAGTCATGAGATTATCCCGAATCAGTCATTAGGACGACTTGATTGGTGGAAATTATATTTTATGTTGTTCTCGGATGTGTCATTTCGGGCTGCCTGTCTCTCCTCCGCCTCGCGCTTGGAGAAGACGCATCCGCAGAAATTCTGACGATACAGACCATGTATGCGCGACAGCTCGATGGAGCGCAGATAGCCCCCGCGTTTCTTGAAGTCGGAAGGCAGATGCTTCACGCCGTACTTTGCGGCCAGCTCCTCACCTATCTCATTGATCTTGTCGGCGCGTTTGAGCGGACTGATGGAGAGCGTCGTCGTGAAATAGTCGAATCCCCGCTCGGCCGCCATCCTTGCCGCCTCCTCCATGCGCAGACGGTAGCACATCATGCATCGGGCGCCGCCCTCGGGCTCGCCTTCCATGCCGCGCGCCGCCCGGTAGAATGTCTCGGGCCGATACATGCCCTCCTCGAACGTCACGGTATGCTCCGTCGCCATCTCGCTGATGAGCCGGCGCTGTTCGTCCACGCGGTGGCGATACTCGCTCTCGGGCGCGATGTTGGGGTTGTAGTAAAGCACCGTGATGCGGAAATATCGCGACAGATACTCCAGCGTGTAACTGCTGCACGGGGCGCAACAGCTGTGGAGCATCAGCGTGGGCACCTCGCCCGCGGCGGCATGACGCCTGATGATGTCGTCGAGCAGCGACTGATAGTTGGTCTTGTTCATTTCTTTTTCGGTTTTGCACGTGGGAATGGGCCTCCCCCACATGCAAAAGTACGGATAATATTTTATAAGTCTTATGGGATTTCCCGAGAATTATGCGACTTGTTTGTCCGCCGGCCCGATTTTTTTATGGATCATCCGAAATCTGGAGTGACGAAACGAAAACCATTGATTAACATGATGGATATCTACAAGTCGGTGTAGGGCCGCAAACTTTTGCGGCCGCAAG
>CAJKQX010000102.1 GCA_905202125.1 uncultured Prevotella sp. | reverse complement strand
ATTTTCGGTTCAAATACCGAATGAACCGATTCAACCCGAATCATTAGAGTTCATGCCCATTGTCGGTCTTATGACGATTTGGGTTTAAAGTCTGTGCATACAGACTATGTATTGCCCTTATAATAAAATGACATTGATTAGCATCCTGTGCATCTGAATTTTATTCCGAATCCAATATTTTCTTTTTCCTGTCTTGACTCACTCGGCCGGCACTACTGCTCCACCGTCACCACATACGAGCCCGAATCCAGAAAGGCCACGAAGCGGCCTGAGGCATCGCGGCCGAACTTGTCGGCAACGGCGGATATCACGCGCGACGACTCCGTGGCGGGCAACACCACCCGGGCCTCGCTGTTGGCGGGGATGGTGAAGCGGTAGGTGGTCTGTGTACCTTCTGTGCGCCACTCCGACCGGATTGTGCCGCGCACGGAGAGGTATGAGCCCTTGGCCCATGTGAGTCCGCCGCCCGGCTCGGGCATGATGGTGAAACGTCGGTAGCCGGGACTGGAGAGAGAGGGGTTGATGCCGAGGATATGGCGGTACATCCACTCGCCCACGGCTCCGAAAGCCACATGGTCGAGCGAGTTCATCGACGGGTTCTGGAAGCCTGCCGTGGGGGTCCATGTGTCCCAACGCTCCCACACTGTTGTGGCGCCGTTGCGCACGATGTTGAGCCACGAGGGGAAGCGTGTGGACGTGAGCAGGGCGTAGGCCACGTCGGTGCGTCCGAAGTCGCAGAGCGTCTGCATCATCATCGGCGTGGTGATGAATCCGGTGGAGAGCCGGTTGTCATACGCCTTGATGCAATCCAACAGATGTGAGAAACTGCGCGGGCGGAGCTCCTCGGGAATGAGGTCGAAATACAAGGCCAGGGAATAAGCGCCCTGGGTCTGTCCCTCCACCCGGCCGTCCGCATCTACATAGTTGTCGATGAATACGCGGCGGATGTCCGCGGCAAGGGCCGAGTATTTCTCGTGTTCTGCATCGCGGCCAAGCACGCGCGAGATGTCGGCCAACAGGCGTGTGCCGTATGCGAAATAGGCTGTGGCGAACACGTCGTCGGGAGTGGCTCCGTGACGGGTGTCGTAGGTGGGGTCCACATCAGAGGAAAGGGTGTTGGCATTGAGCCAGTCGCCGTTATGGTTGTGGCGCACACGCCATATCAGGTCGGGATTCTCTTTAAGGGTGGCGTCTATATGTCCGCACATCTGAGTGAAGATATTCTCTAAGGCCCGCGTGTCGCCATAGTTCTCATACATACGCCAGGGCACTATGATGCCTGCCTCGCACCATCCCGGAGCACCGATAAAGCCATCCCAGAAACCTGCGTGGCGAAGCGAGGGTATCATGGAGAAGAACTGGCCGTTGGGGGCAACTACCTTCATGTCTGAAACGAACTTGGTGAAGAAGGCGCCCATCTGCATGTTGAACATGGCCGTCTGTGCAAAGAGCTGTATGTCGCCGGCGGCACCGGTGCGCTCGGAGCGCGAGGGGTTGTCGGTGAGCACGCTCTGCATGTTGTTGCGCTGGGTCCACACAATGTTCTTATAGAGTTGGTTGAGCTCGGCGTTGGAACAGGCAAACTCACCGCTCGGCTTCACGTCCGACGATATGGCCCGTGCCACTATCTGTCCGGGCTTGAGTTCGGCTTCCAGACCCTCGATTTCAACATACTGAAAACCGTGGTAGGTCATTGACGGGTCGAAACAGTCGTCGCCGCCCGAGAGTATGAATCTGTCGGTGGCATCGGCGTAGTTGAGGCTCTGCGTGTAGAGCGACCCGTCTGCATTGAGCCATTCGGCATGGCGCAGTGTGATTTCGCGGCCGCGTGTGCCCTTCACCTTCAGCATGCAGTGTCCGGCTATGTTCTGTCCGAAGTCCACCATCTGCTTGTCGCCACGCCGCCATATCCTCACGGGCGAGAGCTCCGTGTGCACCACGATGGGTTCGTTGGGCTGTGGCGCAATGACGCGCTCCACACTTTTGTCAACATACACATTGGCCCAGGCCGAATCGTCGAATCGCGCGAACTGCCATCCTGAGGGTATCTTTCGCGCGTCGATGCACTCGCCGGCGAAATTGTCGGCCGAGATGATATAGCCGTCGGTATTGATTTTCCAAGAGCCGTCGGTGGGTATGGCGATGCGGCTGCCGTCAGCGAATTCGATGTCGAGGCATGCCATGAGCCGACGGTCCTGAGCATACATACCACGGTGAGGATAGCTGTCCATCCATCCCACACCGGCCAGGCGGCCGAGAGCCCATCCGTCGCCCATGACGGCACTGATGGCGTTGGCGCCGCCGGAGAGCAAGCCGGTCACATCATAAGTCTGGAACTGCACATGGTCGCCATAGTCGGTCCACTCGGGCGAGAGCTGTCCGCGACCCACGCGCCGGCCGTTTATCCACATCTCGTAGTAGCCCAAGGCCGTGGCATGGAGAGTGGCCCTACTTATCTTGCCACGCACAGAGAATGTCTTGCGCAGCATAGGCGAGGCCGGTACGGGAGGATTGCGCCACATGTCGCGGTCGAACGACGGGCTGCCGTGATTGTCGGCCACGTAGCGCAGATAGTCGCGGAGTTTCAGGTCGGGTTTGTCACCTATCCATTCGGCATGCCACTGCGTGGGCGGCACACCCCAAAAGGCCGCTTCGCTCCATCCTGAGTCGTGACCGTGGTTGTCGGTGACTCTCACCTTCCAGAAACACCACCTTGTGCCCTCTGGAATCTTTCCGTCAAACGCCACCTGTTGCGATGCGTCCGTGGCCACTGTGCCGCTGTCCCACAGATCGGCCTCGCCGCGGTCGAGCTTTTTCTTTGTCGATGCCACGATGATGCGATACGATGCCTGGCGCACATCCCTGAGCGTTGCGTCTGTCGTCACGATGCGCCATCCCAGTCGTGGCGACTTGGTGGCCACGGCAAGCGGATTGGTGAGATATTCACACGTGAGGCCGTCTACCTTTATTGCCTTTCCAGCCCGGCATTGCGAGGTGTGAAACAACGCGAAGGCGAGTAATAATAATGCGACGAGATGTTTCATAAGCCTTAATTCCGCAACACTATCGTTTAACATTATTTATAAAGACCTAAGCAACAAAAAGTTGCCCAGGATTTTGTCATGTCAGAAATTTTACTTATCTTAGTGTTGCATTAGAAAACAGGCAAAATTCTGAATGACATGGCAAAGAAAGTGCAAATCGAAATGTCGTGCCAACGAGTATAGAGCCAAACTTGTTTGGACTATATCGAGTGCAGCCGACATTCATACCATAACGCAATAGAGAATTTATTCTCATATTGCTGAGATGCAGCCTTTCTTGGGGTACAAAGGAACAAATAAAATCCGAGAAACTCACTCCTTTTGGAGGAATATTTCCAATAATGTACACGGCTCTTTCATTTAAAAATGGCTTGCTCTTTCGAAAAAGATGTTATTTTATAGCGGGACTTTGGGCGGTTTCACGTATTTTATAAAGATAAAGGGTCTGCTCCACGGCGTGGAAGTGCTCACGGGTGTAGATTTTCTCACCGACCACGACTATTGGCTCGCGCGCGGCCGACGCATCGTTTACACCGGAATGACAGACCAACTCATGGACTACAGCCTGGGGGCGCTTGGCTACCGCAGCCTTGAGTTCGAGACCCTGCACATCAATGTACCCGACTATCAGGGCACAGCCGTTGTCAACGAGACCGGCGCCGACGTGCCTTACACAAGAACCATCGAGCAGAAGCATTTCGCCCCTCTCACAAATGTGCCCCACACCATCATCACACGCGAATATCCCCGCACGTGGCACAAGGGCGCCGAGGCCTACTATCCGATAAACGATGACAGGAACAACCGCCTGTATGCCGAATACCGCCGGATGGCATCGGCGCAATACCCCACGATATCTTTCGGCGGACGGCTCGGCAGCTATCGGTACTACGACATGGATGACGCCGTAGAGGCGGCGTTAGCCTTTGATTTCCAGTGAAATCCCGAAACCGGAGTTTATGGATTTTAAAAGAGTTTTGTAAATAAGTCCTTGTTATTTTTTTCGTTCATTCCAATTAGAAAAGATAAAATCTTAGATGTACAAGATTACCCCCCTACCGTCAAGTTAGAAGTGCAACAACTCCACCGCCCTCCTTCGTCCTTGTAG
>CAJKQX010000101.1 GCA_905202125.1 uncultured Prevotella sp. | reverse complement strand
CACCGTTGCGGCCGGCCAGTCAATATCCACCAGAAACAACTCATAAATAAACGACAGCCCGATCGCCGAGACGAATGCGATAATGGAACGCTCGATCTTTTTGTAAGAGTTGGTGAAAAGCATAATGGAGACAAAAAGCGTTGTCAGCACAGCCCCCCATATAATAGGAATATCCAACAACATTTCCAATGCAATGGCACCGCCCAGGATTTCCGCCAAAGAAGTGGAAATGGAAGCCAGCACCGCCGTTCCGAGTATAGGACGGGATACCCATTGGGGAGTGTATTTAGTGGCCGCTTCCGAGAGGCAGAGCCCGGTGACAATCCCCAGGTGGGCAACATTATGTTGAAGAACGATCAGCATGATAGTAGACAGGGTGACCACCCAAAGTAACGAATACCCGAATTCAGAACCTGCGGCAAAATTGGAAGCCCAGTTTCCCGGATCAATAAAACCCACAGTAACCAAAAGTCCCGGTCCGATATATTTAAAGAGATCCAGTCCGCCCAGATATCGCTTATGATCTTTTCGTTTTAAGTCTTGAAAAATATTCTTCATCTTTGCATAATAGTTTATCCAGTACAAATATACTTATAAAGTAACGATTGACAATCCATTTTAGTTCAAAATACCGACAAATTCGGAAAAGAACCGAAAGACATACAGAAGCTTTTTGCCGAACAATAAAAGAAGCCCCCGGCAAAAACAATTTGCCGAAGGCTTACAATCAACTATTAAGAACAAAAAAATTGTCAATCAATATCCCATTTCATGCAATGCACGGCATAGTTGGTCGGGACAAGACGTCGGTCTGCCACCGCAACGAACCCCTTCAAGTTTCTTTATCACTTCTTCTACCTTCATGCCTTTCACCAGGCGTGAAATTCCTTGAAGATTACCGTTACATCCTCCCCAGAAGGCCACCTCTTTCACTACACCGTCTTCCACGTTCAGTTCGATGTTCGTGCTGCAAGTCCCCTGAGTTTTATAAACATATTCCATGGCCTGTTTATTCTTCTTCTCCGCCTTCCGGTTTCATGTTCGTATAAACAGTCTGCACATCGTCAAACTCTTCGAGACGTTCAACCATCTTGTCGATTGTTGCACGGGCATCGGCGTCTACATCTTTCAGATCGTTGGGGATATAAGTGAATTCACCACCGATATCCTCAAAACCTTTTTCCTCAAGGAATTTCTGTATCAGTGCATAGCTTTTGGGGTCACCATAAACAGTGATTGTACCCTCTTCTTCATCCTCGTCATACTCGTCATCGACATTGAAATCGATGAGTTCAAGAATGAGTTCTTCCATGTCGGTATCGTCTTTCTTCTTGAATGTGAACACACACTTGTGGTCGAAGAGGAACGATAGAGAACCGGTTGTACCGAGAGTACCGTTGAATTTATTGAAGACCGAGCGCACATCACCCACAGTACGTGTAGTATTGTCGGTCAGCGTATCCACGAATATGGCTATTCCGTGAGGACCATATCCCTCGTAAGTCACTTCCTTGTAATCGCTCTGGTCTTTACCCATAGCATTCTTGATGGCGCGCTCAATGTTATCCTTCGGCATATTCTCGCGCTTGCAGTTGGCAATGATCGAGCGCAATGCAGGGTTGTTTTCCGGTTCCGGACCACCGGCCTTCACTGCGATGGCAATTTGTTTGCCCAATCTGGTGAACGCTTTGGCCATGTGTCCCCAACGTTTCAACTTTGTTGCTTTACGATATTCAAATGCTCTTCCCATAACAGAGTAAATTTAATGATTTTTCGTCGGTTGCCATCTGCGTTGTCAGCAACGGCGAAAAGGCTGTTTTGATTTTATTGTTTATTATTTATTATTTTGTTTATCTCAGTTCCGCACCGAGTTTCGACTTGATATTAGCCACCAGTTTGTTCATGATAGCATCAATCTGTTTGTCGTTGAGTGTTTTGCTGTCGTCCTGAAGCATAAAATTCACGGCATAGCTCTTCTTGCCCTCAGGCAGATTCTTGCCTTCGTAGACATCGAAGAGTTCCACCCTCTTCAAGAGTTTTTTCTCAGTCTGTCGTGCCACATTCTCTATCTGTGCAAATTCCACGTCCTTATCCAAAAGCAGTGCAAGATCGCGGCTCACAACTGGATATTTGCTGATGTCATGATAAAGTACGGTGTTCTTACGCACGGCCTTCATGAGAGAATCCCAATGTATGTCAGCATAGAATACCTCGGCATCGATATCTGCCTTTTTCAGCACTTTGCGAGCAACGACTCCCATTTCGGCCAGTATTTTACCATTACGAGCCTTCACTGTCAATGCTTTGGCAAACACATTGTTGTCGCTCATTTCCATCACCGTCATCGAAGGAGCAAGTCCCACGCGGCGGAAAATATTCTGTACATAAGCCTTCAGTTCGTAGAACGACATCTTCTCGTCGCCGTGCGCCCACGATCCTTCAACTCTATTACCGGTAAGCCATAGTCCGAGGTGCATCTCTTCAGAATATGCCTTGACAGGGTTTTCATCGTTTTTCAGGTCGGGAGAGTAGCAATAGCAATTGCCAAACTCGAAGAATCTGAGGTTCGGACTCTTATGATTTATATTACGGCAAAGACTCTCCAGTCCACCCCACAACAACGTCTGGCGCATCACGCCGAGATCACTACTGAGTGGATTGATCAGTTTTACTGTGGTGTCGGCTGTGTATTTGTTGAGATCCTCGTAATAAGAAACCTTTGTAAGCGAGTTGTTCATTATCTCACTGAATCCACACCCCACGAGCTGTTCGGCCACCACATTCTGCAAAGAATAGTTGCGGTCGGCATCGCCCGGAGTAGCCAAAGAGCTCTTGAGCTGAGTTGGAATCTCCACATTGTTGTAACCGTAAATTCTGAGGATATCCTCGACCACATCACAAGGACGCTGAACGTCTACGCGATATGCAGGAACCGACAATTGGAGACCTTCTTCAGTCTCGGTCTCAATGGTCATATCGAGACTTTTCACAATACTCTTTATTGTATCGTTTCCTATTTTTTTGCCTATCAGGCGGTCTACGTAATCGTATTTCAACGACACCTTGACATCCTCGATAGGATTGGGATAAACATCTTTAATTTCCATGCTCACCTTACCGCCGGCCAACTCTTTGCACATGATGGCAGCCTGTTTGAGAGCATAAATAGTAGCGTTGGGATCAACGCCGCGCTCGAAACGATAGCTCGAGTCAGTGCTGAGTCCATGACGACGGGCGCTCTTTCTGATCCATGTAGGATGGAAATATGCGCTCTCGAGCACCACATTGCGTGTGCTATCGTATGTTCCGCTACCTTTACCACCAAATATTCCTGCAATACACATAGGATCTTCGGCATTGCAGATGCTGAGGTCGTGAGTGCCGAGTTTATGCTCCTCGCCGTCGAGAGTGACGAATGTGGTTCCTTCAGGCTGTGTGCGCACGACTATCTTGTGACCCTTCACCATATCGGCATCAAAGCAGTGCATCGGCTGACCATAAGCCATCATGATGTAATTGGTGATGTCGACAATATTGTTGATAGGTCTCAGACCGATCACTTTAAGCTTGTCTTGCAGCCACTCAGGACTCTCCTTAACCTCGCAATCGGTGATGCTTACACAAGCATAACGTTTGCAAGCGTCGGTATTTTCTATTTCCACATCGATAGGCAGACTGTTATTGTCCACGCCAAACTCCGAGCAGTCAGGCCGATGAAGAGATGTCTTATATCCGTTTTGCACCAACCATGCGTAAAGGTCGCGTGCCACGCCCCAATGGCTCAGTGCATCGGCACGATTGGCTGTGATGTCAATTTCTATCACCCAGTCGCTTTCGAGATGATAATATTCTGCGGCCGGCTGTCCCACCTTAGCGTCTTCGGGAAGCACGATGATACCATCGTGACTCGTACCCACACCAATCTCATCCTCAGCACATATCATACCGAAACTGTCCACGCCGCGCAATTTGGATTTTTTGATTACAAATTCCTTGTCGCCGTCATAGAGCACACAGCCCAGGTCGGCAACGATTACTTTCTGTCCGGCCGCAACATTGGGGGCACCGCAGACAATCTGCTGCGGGGTCTCGTGTCCCAGATCAACGGTAGTGACATGCAGATGATCCGAATTGGGGTGCATCTCGCATGTGAGCACCTTGCCCACATACAGTCCCTTGAGTCCGCCTTTGATTGTCTGCACTTCTTCGAGGGCATCGACTTCGAGTCCACACGACGTCAGTGCATCTGCCACCTGCTGAGGTGTGAGTTCAAAATCGACATATTCTTTAAGCCATTTGTAAGAAATATTCATTATAATGATTTTTTAGTATACTCAAATTCCGCGCAAAATTAATAAAAATCATGCACTTACACAAGATAATACCAATAAAAAAGAAAGAGTGTGTATTTATACATATCAAAGCGTATAATTATGGTTCATCCGTATTTTGGAGTGACGAACATTAATCCCGAATCATTAGAGTTCATGGCTGTTTTGGAGATTATATTTGTTGTATTGCGAC
>CAJKQX010000100.1 GCA_905202125.1 uncultured Prevotella sp. | reverse complement strand
GAACAGACAATACGATAACTAACATTTATGCCCATTGTCGGTCTAATGACCGATTCGGGTTAAAAAAGAATTTCCGATAACAATAAATTCCAGATTTACAATTTTTGGTATGAATGATATTCTCAGTATAAGTGGCGAAAAGGTAATGACTGTACTTGTAAGAAGCTTTTTTGATGCTTTTGCCGATGGCGTGTTGTCCAAAGACAAGGACAATGTTATGCCTCAGGACTTGTCGCCTGCCGATGTCAAATCGTCTCTGCTCAATCATTATGGCAATATCAATGGCCGGTTTTTCGATGTGATGTTTTATATCATATCGAGACTAACCCATGATGATATGGATGATATCAAGCGTCAGCTGAGCGACGCGTTTGCCAATTCTCAACCCGATGTACCCCAACTCCTTAGTCTGGCTTGCTGCAACGATTCACTCTTTCAGACAATGATTGAGGAGTACAAGCATTCATTTTCCCTTCTTCTCGTGGGCCAACTGCCATTGAACGAAAGTCATCTAATGGCAGATAACAATAAGGAAACAATTAAAATCAAACCATCGCTCGCAGTGCAGTTGATAGTACGAACGGTGGTCAAGGCCTATCTGTCCGGCCTGTCACTGAGTGACGGTGGTAAAAGTGCTTTCAGATACGCCACCGTTTTCAATATAATGACCTGCAACATTAACAGTCTCATTAACGACAATGAGGACTACAAGCATCTTGATACACCCGAGCAAATGTTGCGCTACGCTTGTGGCTGTGATGAGAATATGGCCGTGGCCATGACAGAACTGAATGCGAGAATGGCAGATTTGGTTGAGGAAATTTGATTTTTTTGATATCGACGGAACAATAAAAAGAGTCGAAAATGGACAAAAAAAACTTTAACACTTTTATGTTAAAATTTTGTGCAGGATTTTTTTCACTTTTAGAAAAAATCAAAGTGGAAAATCAGTGGAAATGTCTTCGTGAGACAGAAAAAATGCCACTTTTTTGCCGTTTTTATCCTTCCGATTTCTAAAAGGGGCTCTTTTGGAGTGCGAAAGGGGCCCTTTTAGAAGGCGAAAGGGCCCCTTTTGTAAGCTGATTAAGCCACTTTTTGAGGTTAATTTCAGCTGTTTTGCATCGTTTTTAATGCTTTCGCGAATGTGTTGTATTGTGTATCTCTTTGATTCTCAATACTTTATCATGTGTTACTTATTTTGGCGTATTTTTGCCGGACCAACGGTCTCGCTCGAAAATACGCAAAATTTAGACGTCAAATTTAACATTTCCCTCGATTTTAATTGCGTATTCTTAATTATCTCCTCCGTATTGGTCATTATAAAGAAGGCTTAATATATTAACCTGCATTATTTAAACCCAAAAGTCAATACAAATAATCAAGTTTATATCTATTGACGGTCTAATGATTTGGGTTAAATTTACGGATACCCCCCCCCAAAAAAAAAGGTTCATCCTACTTTTTACATTTCGGATGAACCTTGTATCTAATTTGTCGTTTGTGCCACAATCATGCACGTAAATTCCTTTCATTCCTTACTGCATGTCGTAGACCACCTGCATGAGGGTCTTTCCGAGAGCGTCGGCCTCTTCCATAGTGTGAGCCTCGCTATAAACACGGATTATCGGTTCGGTGTTGGATTTGCGCAGATGAACCCACTTGTCTGCAAAATCAATCTTCACTCCGTCGATGTCGTTGATTTTCTCGTCCTTATACATCTCCTTTACTTTTTCGAGAATGGCGTCGATGTCAGTCGACGGAGTCAGGTCGATGCGGTTCTTGGCAATGAAATATTCAGGATATGTGGTACGCAAACTGCTGACTGTCATCTTGGAGTGAGCCAGATGTGATAAGAATAGGGCAATACCTACAAGAGCGTCGCGGCCATAATGGCTTTCGGGATATATCACTCCTCCGTTGCCTTCACCACCGATGACAGCTTTCACGTCCTTCATCTTGGTCGTCACGTTCACTTCGCCTACGGCAGCGGCAGTATATTCGCCGCCATGTTTGGCCGTGATATCGCGTAGCGCACGTGTGGAACTCAGATTTGACACGGTATTACCAGGGGTATGGCTCAGCACATAGTCTGCTACACTGACCAATGTGTACTCCTCGCCAAACATTTTGCCGTCTTCACAGATGAAGGCCAAACGGTCCACATCGGGATCAACCACGATGCCCAAATCGTATCCGCCATCTTTGGTGAGCGACATTATCTCGGCGAGATTTTTCTCCAGCGGTTCCGGGTTATGAGCGAAATCGCCGTTGGCCTCGCCGTTGAGAATGGTATATTCCACGCCCAATGCTTCGAACAGTTCGGGCAGGATGATGCCTCCCACGCTGTTTATGGTGTCGGCGCACACACGGAAACCGGCTTTTCTGATAGCCTCGGTGTCCACGAGTGCGAGATTCAACACGCTGTCGATATGGCGCTTGTTGAACGAGTTGTCTGTAATATGATGGCCCACATGGTCGACATCGGCATATTCGAAATCTTCTTTCTCTGCTATGTCGAGCACCTCGTTGCCATTTTCCTTTGTGAGGAATTCGCCTTTGGAGTTAAGCAGTTTGAGTGCGTTCCATTGACGCGGATTGTGGCTTGCCGTTATGATGATGCCGCCATCTGCCTCCGACATTGTCACAGCAAGTTCGGTAGTCGGTGTCGTGGCCAGTCCTATGTCTATCACGTCGAATCCCATGCCCGTCAGTGTGCCGCACACCACGCTTCTCACCATGTCGCCGGATATGCGGGCATCACGTCCCACTACTATCTTGTTGCTACCGTTCTGAGTATTGCGTCTGATGAATGTGGCGTAGGCCGATGTGAACTTAACTATGTCCAGAGGGTTGAGAGTGTCTCCGGCGCGTCCGCCGATAGTGCCGCGTATGCCTGAAATTGATTTTATTAAAGTCATATATTTATCTTCCTTTTTGATAAGTGATGTCGTATAAGCATGGGTACACGCCGCTTGAAGCATACGAGTGGCCTTGTGTATGAGGTACGATGATGCGCACTTTTGCTATCTCGTCACCCGGGTTGGTAGGTCTGCCCACTTTTATATATGTTAATGGAACGAGCCATCCGGCGGGCACTGATGCCGACTGATATACGGCATACATGACGCTTGCGCCCGAAATGAATGAAGCGGTGAAAGTGCCCGACGTGTTCTTGACTGTCATCTTATCCACCGTGGCTGCGAAATCGAGAACCTCGTTGGATAATTGCAGTGAGTCGGTGAGAAGATTGCGTTCTGTAAATCGGCACAAGATGGTGGCCGTCTCGCCGTCCTTGAGTTTCTCGCCGCATCCTTCGCGTATTATCTGCATGTAAACGCCGGTTGTGTTGAACAACACGAATTCGTTTTTCGACACATCGGTCTTATAGTTGTTGGCGATAAATTCACTTTCTGAAATGACGTCAATCTTTTGTTTGGCAATCCAATTGTTGATTGCAGAGCGCTCTTTCTTTTTCTGGTCTGAGTATGTCTCTGTATCGTTGCACGATGCCAATACGAGGCTTGCGGCCATCAGTATAAAGAGGATTTTTATATTTTTCATTTTTTTGTTTGTTATTCTCCTTGTGAAATCTTGATTATATATTATAAAAGGTAATGCAAACCTTATGCAAAGGTAATAAAATAATATTATTAACGAAGATATGCCCGACTATTTTAAAGTTTTATTTATTATGTTAATCTTGCTTTGGGTTTTCATTTGCATATTATGGGTCAGATCAGCCGGTCTTTGTAGTGGAGAATGGCTTGCTTGACTTTCTCTTCAGCCTCTTCGAGAGAGCATTCCAGACGTCCGCCGCTGGCATTGAGATGTCCACCACCGTTGAAAAACTCCGCAGCCATCTTGTTGCAAGGGAAATTGCCCACAGAACGCAGGCTCACCCATATCATATTATCGCGTCGGTCGTCCTCGCGCAGCGATATCGACAGTTTCATACCCTTGATCTTCAACGGTTCGTTGACCAGACCCTCCGCATCACCTTTGATAAAATGAAAATCTTTCATCGTGGCGCGCGAGATGGAGAAGAACGATGCGTGTATGTCGTTCAACACGTTGAGCTTGTTGTACATGATGTATCCACGCATGCGGATGGCCCACGAACTGTAATTATTGTAGACGTTGCGATAAATCAGGTCTTTGTCGATGCCTTTGGTGAGCAGTTGGCTGATGATGAAAAATATCTCCGGGGCATTGGAGTTGTATGTGAAATTTCCGGTGTCGGTCATCATGCCGCAATATATGCATGAGGCGCCTTTTTTGTTGAGCGTCTCAAAACCGCCATTCTGCCAGATGATTCTGAATATCAGTTCGGAGGTGCTGCTCTTGTCGGGATGTGAAATCATAAGGGCTGTCTCCATGTCGGGATCCAGATGATGGTCGATCATTATCTTTTGAGCCGTGGCACGGTCTAATGCTTGCTGCATGCTGTCTACACGCTGTGTACTGTTGAAATCAAAACAGAATATGAGGTCGGCTCTGTCCAGCAATTGGCCGGCTGTATCGGTATGCTTATCGTAGCGCACTATTTTATCAGTGTTGGGCATCCATTGCAGAAAGTCGGGGAAGGCATCGGGTATGACAACGGTGGCTGTCTTGCCTATGGACTGTAAGTACTCATACCATGCCAAAGATGAACCCAATGCATCGCCATCGGGAGATTTGTGACAGCAAATGATTATGTTTTGCGCATTTACGATCAGTTGGTTTAATGTCTCCAACTGTTTCTCGGATAAAATATTTATTTCCATAACTGTATGCAAAGTTACGAATTTAGCACGATTCAAACGAATTTCCTCCCGTTTTTCATTCATTAAACCCAAATCGCATTAGACCGACAATGGGCATGAATGTCAGTTATCGTATTGTCTGTTCACGTGTT
>CAJKQX010000099.1 GCA_905202125.1 uncultured Prevotella sp. | reverse complement strand
ACTGGTAACGAATCTAACCTACGTGGCTATAGTTTTCGGACAGTCTCCCCCGAAAGATTAAATCAAGTTAACTATTGCGCAAGAGATTACCCGTGATATCCAAATTACCGTTAATTTTGTCATACTAAACTTGAAGTTTATATTATCAGGGAACGCATAATTCAAGATACTAATATTATTTAAAAAAAATTAAGTGTGCACTGCAAGTTGCATTCACATTGATTATTCATTTAAAAGGGGCTTAATTAATTTATGAAGAGTATTTATTTATCAATTGCATTCGCAATTTCATTGTTTGTCGGCATCATTACTCCGGCCTACGCACAGGAGGACGGTTCACTCGTGCCTGAAAGCAACTACAACGGACATGGCATCACTGTGGATAAAATCAGTTTCACAGCCTCGGACGTCATGTCAGAGCGTGTCATGTTTTATAATATAGGCAAGAAGAAATTCCTCAACGCCGGAGGCACATGGGGCACACGTGCTGCCACACATACCGCGGGACTGGCCGTCAGACTTGAGAAAAGAGGCAAAGAGGAGAATAAATATTACATGCACTCTCCCTTCTTAGGAGCTGAGGGCGAATATCTCGGATATGTAAATTCAAGCAATAGATTGCGAAAGGGCTTGTATTTCGACAGAAGCAAAGATTGTAGCGACCCTATGACAGCCACCGTATTTACATTCACCAAAGTAGACGTGGAAGAGATATCCGATGACATAAAAACAAAATACAATATCACCGACGAGGATAATATTTACAGGATTCAACTGCTGAAAGACGACAACCAGGTTACCACCAATGGTTATGGCGTAGATTATGATGCCGACCTCGTGTCCAACCAAAGTATGCGGGTCCACGTGTTCAAATCAGGAAACCAGAACCTCGTGGATATCCGGGAGGCAACGAGAGTCGACTCGATGGAATACGTTTATTGGAAAATCGCGAACATGAACGAGATTGAGAATACGATGCTCACCGAGACAAATATTTACAAATCGGAGCCGGCAGACCTCTCTTTCCTCATACGTGCACAGAATTTTAACCGTCGTAACATTTACACACGCGATGGATACACTCCTACGGAAGATCGTGGATGGAAATACACATTCAATGACAGAAGTCTGTACACCACCAAATTTGCGGATAGCGACTTTAAAATTGACGGCTTAAACTTTAATGCCGACACCCACGGCGACGGAAAATACGGAATGTTCTATTGCGCGCAAATCAAAAACAGCGAAAAGTATACCGTGAAAAAGGGTGAGCGTCTTTATCAGACGGTGCCTGTGAGCAAGCCGGGATGGTATCGTGTGGACTGTCAGGCATTCTTCTACAACGGTGGCGGCAAGGAGAATTGCTGCGCACTGCTCTTCGCCCACTCTGACGACAAAGCGGACAGGGGAACAGCCGAAAACGCATACGTCAACCTTCTGCCGCAGAGATATATGGCAAAATATGACCGGGAGATAGCTGTGGACAAAAGCGGGCAGTTTGATCTGAACGCAAGACTGTCCAATCTGAAAGCGGGCAATGCCCCGGCCAATCACCTCGAAGCGGGCGTGGCATTCTACACCAACGAATACCCCAACTCGGTGCTCGTGTATGTTACCGACGCATCATCGGAGAATCCTGCCAACCTCACATTCGGTATCGAGGCCACAAGAGATTTCACGGCCGACGATGTGGTGTATGCTGATAACTTCAACCTGAAATATCTCGGCCAGAGCTTCGCTCTCGACGATCAGGGCAAGCTCAACAGCACGGGAAAATTCACCAACAGGCCACTGGTGCTCCGACGCGATCTCAAAAAGGGAAAATGGAACGCCATCGTCCTGCCTGTCAACCTCACCAAATATCAGGTGAACACCACCTTCTTTCCCTACCCGCGCATTGCCGAGTTCACAGGATTCAAGGATATGTACACTCTGGAATTCAAAATCAAGAGCCTCGACAATATCTCTGAAAACGAAGTGGTGATGAAGGCCGGCCAATGCTACATCATC
This sequence comes from uncultured Prevotella sp., assembly GCA_905202125.1. Classification (GTDB taxonomy): domain Bacteria; phylum Bacteroidota; class Bacteroidia; order Bacteroidales; family Bacteroidaceae; genus Prevotella. Next base: position 3,042 of record CAJKQX010000099.1, on the reverse strand, counting down.
AATCCGGGATACGAGGGCAACACGGGTGAGCTGACCATTGGCGACAGAGAAGGAAAGCCGATGAATGGTCCGTACTACGTCATCGACCGCGTGTCGTACGACTCTGAAAACAGCGCCACGATTGAGGTAGTGGAAGAGGCTGATGCCCACCAATGGCCGGGAAGCGACTGCCGCCTCATTACCAAAGGTTCTTACGAACCGGTGGATGTTTCCAAGAACGCGTATCTGCTCTACAGCGGCACACTGTATCATCTCACAGAGACATACCGCAGCAAGGGTTACTGCTGGTGGATAGAGGACATCCATCAGATGGGTACCAATGGAAAGTCGCACCTGATGTTCAACTGCTCCATCATGGACGACTCAAACGGCACAACCGATGTCATGACACTCAAGATGGACGGCAACGGCAACATATTGGATGACAACGATGCCATCTACAACATTCAAGGTCAGAAGATGAGCAACGACACCGCCCTGCCTCGTGGCATCTACATCCGCAGCGGTAAGAAATATGTAGTGAAATAAAAATCGAAGGAGGACAATATGATGAAAAGAAACAAATACATCAAGCCCAAAACAGATATCATCGTAATAGATATGAGCAACTGCCTGCTGCACCCGTCCAAAGGAGAGGTGACAGGTGGCAATGATGAAACCCCTGAAGAAATACCGATTGTTCCAGGAACTCCCCCGTATTGGGAATAAGAATAATTGCCCTAAAAACATCAAACAACACATAAAAAAAGGATATGCCGATAAATGAATGGCATATCCTTTTTTATAGGTGTAGGGCCGCAACCGTCCTACACATTTCTGCTCTTTCTTCCACCCCTACTCCGGATTATACCCAAAGCTGTCCAGCTCCTTCTGCGAGTTGCGCCAGTCCTTGTCCACCTTGACATAGGTCTCAAGGAAGATGCTCTTGCCGAAGAATTTCTCGAGGGCTTTGCGGGCCTCGGCTCCCACCTTCTTCAGTGCCACGCCCTGATGTCCTATGATGATACCCTTCTGCGAGTCGCGCTCCACGTAGATGATGGCCCGTATGTGGATGTTGCGGTCGGTCTCCTTGAAACTCTCCACACGCACCTCCACCGAGTAGGGTATCTCCTTGTCGTAGTAGAGGAGTATCTTCTCGCGGATTATCTCGCTGACGAAGAAACGGGCCGGCTTGTCGGTCAACTGGTCTTTGTCGAAATACGGCGGCGAGTCGGGCAACAGCTCGGTGATGCGGCGCAGAAGCATGTCCACACCAAACTTGTTCTTGGCCGATATGGGCAGTATCTCGGCGTCGGGCAAGAGCGAGTGCCATTTCTCCACGATGTTGCCGAGCGTCTGCTGGTCGCTCTCGTCTATCTTGTTGATGAGCAGCAACACGGGGATGGTCATCCTCTTCACTTTGTCCAGAAAGTCCATGTTCTTCTCGGGATTCTCCACCACGTCAGTGACGTAGAGCAGTACGTCGGCATCCTGAAGGGCCGACTCCGAGAAGGCCAGCATCGACTCCTGGAGCTTGTAATTGGGCTTGAGCACTCCCGGCGTATCAGAAAATACTATCTGCGCATCGGCCGAATTGACGATGCCCATGATACGGTGGCGCGTGGTCTGCGCCTTGAATGTGGCAATGGATATGCGCTCGCCCACCAACTGATTCATCAGTGTCGACTTGCCCACATTGGGATTGCCCACGATATTTACAAAACCTGCTTTGTGCATTTGCGTGTATGATAATATATATGATGTGTGCAAAAGTATGAAAAAAAAATGGTAATTTTGCAACCGAATCAATAATATACAAATAATGACTCACAATTTATTGAAAGGTAAGCGCGGCATCATCTTTGGCGCGCTGAACGAAGATTCCATCGCATGGAAAGTGGCTGTGAAAGCCGTAGAAGAAGGAGCGTCAATCACTCTGAGCAACACCCCGATGGCGTTGCGCATGGGTACGCTCGACAGCCTGAGCCAACAGCTCGGTGCTCCCATCGTGGCTGCCGATGCCACAAGCGTAGAAGACCTGGAGAAGGTGTTCGAAGAATCTGTCCGTCTCTTGGGCGGCAAAATAGACTTTGTGCTCCACTCTATCGGCATGAGTCCCAACGTGCGCAAACACCGCACATACGACGATCTGGACTACAACTATCTGCAGAAGACACTCGACATCTCGGCCATATCATTCCACAAGATGCTTCAGGTGGCCAAGAAGCAGGACGCCATAGCCGAATACGGATCGGTGGTGGCCCTGACATACGTTGCCTCACAGCGCACATTCTTCGGCTACAACGACATGGCCGATGCCAAGAGCATGCTCGAGAGCATAGCCCGCAGCTTCGGATATATCTACGGCCGAGAGAAAAACGTACGCATCAACACCATATCCCAGTCGCCCACACCCACCACAGCCGGCAAGGGCATCAAGGATATGGACAACCTCATGGACTTCGCCAACAAAATGTCGCCGCTCGGCAACGCCTCGGCCGACGAGTGTGCCGACTACTGCGTGATGATGTTCTCCGACTTCACACGCAAGGTGACGATGCAGAATCTCTACCACGACGGAGGTTTCTCCTCGATGGGCATGAGCCTGCGCGCCATGAACCAGTACGCAAAGGATCTGACCCCGTACGAAGATGAGAACGGAAAAGTGATTTACGGATAAATCATTCATATTCATATCGATCAAGACCGGCAACAGGGCACACAAGTCCCCGTTGCCGGTCTAATAATTTGGGATAATCTATGTACTTCGGTGTAGGGCCGCAACCTGTTGCGGCCGCAAGCAACCCATATGAAACTTTGTTTTTGGACCCACCCCTTGCGGCCGCAACAGGTTGCGGCCCTACTTTTGATATCTAAATATCCCGCATGCAAATCCAAATTTTTAACATTTCGTTTTTGCAGGATTTACTTCAGTTTTAGAAAAATACGGAGCCGAAAAAACGGGTAAAATCGTTCCGTGAAACGTAAAAAACCGTCCGATTTTCCGTTTTTTATCCTCTTGATTTGCGAAAGGGCCCCTTTTGGAGTGCGAAAGGAACCCTT
>CAJKQX010000098.1 GCA_905202125.1 uncultured Prevotella sp. | reverse complement strand
TCTGCCAACTGTGATATGCCTCAAAGTGCCGTTTTCGGACGGCCTGGGGGGGGAAAAAACCACAAAAGCAAAAGCAGCTAAAGAGGAAACCGTCTATGACATCCTCGGATGCAAGGAAGGAGCGGTAGGCGGCAACGAGCTTAGCGAAGAAACCGGTTGGAACGGTGAATATGGTGCCGATGCCGGCCGCCCCGATATGCCGACACAGTGGTTCCAACACTTCGACGACGTGTTCTACACTTTCAACAAAGTGCGCTTCATCGGTTTGTTCAACCATTGGGATGGCAGTGACTGGCTTTACTGCCACGAGCGTGGTAAACAGGATGAGAACTTCAACATGACCGAACCTGTGGTCTTCGAGGTCGGCATATACGAAGAAGGCGAAGACGGACTGCCCGGCAAATGTGTCTTCAAGAAGGACATGCCCATCATCGGTACCAAGACCCGCATACAGACAGGCTACGAACCGGACCTTTCGCCTTTGTATGAGTTTGTTGCCGATCTCGGACAGGAAATCAATCTCGAGCACGGTTTCGTACAGTTCAACGCAAAGGACATGGGCGACAAGCCCACCTGCTGGTTCGCCCTCTACTGCGCCGGCAACGATGGCCAGAGTGCATTGACTTTCGACGTTGTGAACGAGGAATATAATGAGCAGATGCCGGCCGTGTTCTGCCTCTACGGAGACGGCGTGACACACAATGCCAGGAAAGCCCTTCAGATGGAGCGTTTCGTAACACCCAGAACAACGGCCGACGGCAAATATGAGAAAGTACAGGTCGAACTCTTCAACATTGGCGAGAACGACATCAACGATGCACGTCTCGAACTCTATGTTGACGACAAACTGGTGGCTACCGAGAACGTCAACGCCACTATCGAGGCTTACGACACATACAAATTCACATTCGAAAATCGCGTGGACTGCACCGCCCCTCACAAAATCACCGTGAAAAACGTCACACCGGGCGATGAGAAAAAATCATACGAGACATTGTCCATGAACATCGAGACTCCCACCGTCAGCGACGAATACCCGAGATGCGAGTCTTATGTGGACGGCTACGAATACATCTCCAGTGTGAAGATGGGTGCCATCAACAACCAGAGCGAGGGTTCGACGTACACCGACTACACAGACCAGAAAACATCTATCATGGTTGGCAAGACCGAGACACTCGAGCTGACTGCCATCTCACTCCCGAGAGAGCCGGAGCCCAGCCTTGCCGTTTACATCGACTGGAACGATGACCACTATTTCAGCTACGATGAAATAGTGACATTCGACAACAAAGACGTCACAGGCGACAAGACTGAGGGATTCAAAGTAGTTGCCACCGCCACGGTGAGCGTACCAGGAACAGCAACCGTAGGCGAACACCGCATGCGTGTGGTCGTAACCGATGGCGAGACCCCCAGAGCTAACGACACATTCTTCTACGGCGAGGTGGAGGACTACACCGTCAGCGTGGAAGCCAACCCCAACGACCCGTCGATGACAAAAGACAAGAACGTCATCGAACAGCACATGACAACCTCTGCCGCCACCACCGATCTGACAGTGACAAACAGCGGCAACGGCACTCTCAATGCAAACATCGAGTACAGCTACATACTGCCGGGCATGCCTTCACTGGCCGGTTCAAGCGCCAACACAGCAGGCAAGACTTTCAAGGCAAACATCAGAAAAGCCAACAAGGCTGCCGCCAGACGCGAGGCTCCTGTAAAGGACGAGGCCACACAGTATGTGCTCAAATACGACGGCGACATGTATGACTGCATCGGACTGGGCAACTCTGAAGAATCCATATTCGCAAGCATGTTCCCCGGAGCTATGCTCGCCAACCTCAAGGGCATGACCATGAGCAGTATCGACGTATACATCGGCGATGTACCTGCCGGCGCAAGCATCATCATCTACGGCCAGAACAGCCAGAACCTCTGCGGCGATATCATCACCGAGCAGCAGTTCACTCCTGCCGATCACTCATGGAACCACATTGTTCTCGAACAGCCTGTGACAGTCGGCAACACCGACCTGTGGGTGGGCGTGAAGATGACCGGCATGACAGCCGACAAGTACTACATCGGTACCGACCGCGGACCGGCCGTTGTCGGATTCGGCGATATCGTCAACATCGGTGGCGACACATGGTGGTCGATGTCCGACCTGGGCCTGGACTACAACTACAGCATACGTGCCAACATCTCCGGCGAGCGCACAGCTGCCATCAACTGGTTCAACATGGACAAAGAGACACTCACCGTGGCTCCCAACTCAACAGGCAAGGTGGGCATGAACTTCTCCACCCAGGGCCTCAACCAGGGTCTCTATGAAGCTGTCATCGAACTGAGCTGCAACGACCCGTTCAACTCATACAGCAAGATACCTGTCTACATGGTCAACGGTTCGGTAACTTCCATCTCGCTCGACAAGAACGGCAAGGCCGGCATCTCTCTCGACGGCACCACTCTCAATGTCAACACAGGCAAGACCATCAGCAACATCGCCATCTACGACCTCAACGGACGCAACGTGATGACCTGCGCCGGCAATGACACCACGGTAGGCCTCGACAATCTGGGTAAAGGCGTATACGTAGTGAAAGTAAGCCACACCGACGGCACATCCGTATCAGTGAAATTTCCCGTTGTAAGATAAAAACGTAATTGAAAAAACGATTTTTATAATCACCGACTGATTGCATACAGTCCTGACCAAAGCGGCAGACATCGACTCCCGCTTTGCTCGGGACTGTATTTGATTAAAAAGAAATCAACATCTATGAAAAAAATATTGACTTTCGCGCTCATGCTCTCACTGTCGGCAGGAGCAATGGCCATACCGGCAAAGCGCGGACTGTGGAGAACCATCAGGACCGCCGACGGACAGGAACTGCGGGCCACACTTCAGGGCGACGAACTGGTACACTATTATCAGACCGCCGACGGACAGTGCTACACGGGCAGCGCCGACGGTACTTACGTGAAGACCGACCCGACCGTACTCGCCGACCGTGCCAAAGCACGCCGCCGGGCGGCCGAAGACATGCGCCGCTCGGATATCGCCAGAGGAGTGGGCGGCACAGGCAAGGTGTATGAAGGCAAGAAGAAAGGACTTATCATACTCGTGCAGTTCGACGACTTGGATTTCAGCGCCGGACACGACCTCGAACTATACAAACGCATAGCCAACGAACAGGGATTCACCTCGCCCGATGGATTCAAAGGCAGCGTGAAAGACTATTTCCGCGACCAGAGCCTCGGCCGGCTCGAAGTGGACTTCGATGTGGTGGGACCGGTCACCATGCCCAAGCCTGCCTACTACTACGGAGAGAACGTAGGCTTCGGCGACGACGCACATCCCGGCGAAATGGTGGGCGAGGCCTGCCTTGCCATCGACAGTCAGGTAAACTTTGCCGATTACGACTGGGACGGTGACGGCGTCGTCGACCAGGTGTTCGTACTCTATGCCGGTCTTGGCGAAGCAGCCGGAGGATCTTCAAACACCATCTGGCCCCATCAATTCAAACTGAGTCTCAGCGATTACCACAAAGCACTCAATCTCGACGGCGTGACAGTAGACACTTATGCTTGCAGTTGCGAGCTGACAATCGACTACGATGACGAGAAAAGACCGGAAGTGATCGACGGCATCGGCACCATCTGCCACGAGTTCTCCCACTGCCTGGGCTATGCCGACGTGTACGACACGTCGCGCGGCGGAAGCAATTTCGGTATGGACAGATGGGACCTCATGGACTACGGCAGCTATAACAACGGCGGGTTCACCCCGTCGGGCTACACGGCCTACGAGCGTTGGGTAGCCGGATGGATCACACCAGAGGAGCTCACCGCAGACACCAAGATAAGCGGCCTCAAGACCATAGCCGACGGCGGCAAGGCCTACATCATCTACAACAACGCCAACGAGAACGAGTTCATCATCCTCGAGAATCGCCGCCAGAGCGGATGGGACGCCGCACAGCTCGCGTCGGGACTGATAGCCATGCACATCGACTACGATGCCGACGTATGGGCCAAGAACGCGGTGAACAATGACAAGAAACGCAGACGCTACACCTTGTTCACGGCCGACGGCACGACAGGACACGCCGACGAGGACCTGGCCGGCGACCTCTTCCCTTACGACGGACTGAACGCGCTGAACTGCACCTCTCTGTCCAAACCCCTGTGGAACACTCCTGACGCCGACGGAAGGAAAAGCATAGGCAAGTCGTTCATGAACATCACACGCGACGATGACGGAGACATCTCGTTCGACTTCTTCGACTCTCCCGTGGAGCGTGACGCATACGTGCTGCTCGAGACCTTCGACGACAACGACGGCGAAGGCGGCAACGACGGCCTGTGGCAGGCCTGGGGCGGCAGCACCCTGAAGACCGACCTCGAAGGATGGACGGGCGTCAAGCAGTTCAACGGTGCGCAGTGTGCACGTTTCGGCACCAAGTCCACACCGGGCTCCGTCACATCGCCCGAGTTTGAAGCCGAAGCCGGAATGACGCTCTCATGCCTTGCGGGACCGTGGACCACGGAGAAGAGCACCATGACCGTATCATTCATCAACAGCGCGGATGATGCAGAGACAGTGCTCGGCACGTTTGACATCAACGAGCAGGCATGGAAGAAATGTGAGATGACCATCAATGTGAGCGGACGCGGACGCCTGAAATTCGCATCCTCGCTCAGACAGTATCTCGACGAGGTCCGCGTATGCCGGAAAGAGACCAACGGCATACATACGGCCACACGCGTCAGAAACAACGACACACGCGTGTACTCCATCGACGGACGATATCTCGGCGATGACATCAGCCGTCTGGGCCACGGACTGTATATCGTCGGCGGTAAGAAAGTGGTGAAATAAAAAAACAACGCCGGCCATTGCCCGTGTCTCCGTATCCGCATGATACACACGGCGCAACCTCAACGGGCGCGAAACGTGATACAAGACGTTTCGCGCCCGTTTTTCCGAAACGCTTGGTTTGGAGCACAGCGAAGGGGTCGTTAGGGCGCATGAAAAGGGTTAGTCAGGCAAGCCGGAACGAATCCTTCGGCAAAACACGCATGCCGCGCCTTCGGTGACATGCAAACGGTACAACGAAAAGAAAAAACGAAGGTGTAGGGCCTTGGGCCTGTTGCGGCCGCAAGGGGGTAATTGTCCTGAATATATTTCGTCCAGTTATGGATCGATTGTATGTCAAGATACAGGTCTTCTTGCGGAGGGTCTTCTTGCGG
>CAJKQX010000097.1 GCA_905202125.1 uncultured Prevotella sp. | reverse complement strand
ATAACATCTTTTTCGAAAGAGCAAGCCATTTTTAAATGAAAGAGCCGTGATAAAAAGGTAAAACAGGATAAAAATATCTGAAAAATATTTTAAGACCAATCATTTAAATCACTAACTTTGTGAAAATTAGATTAGTGAATGATAATCAAGGACGGTTGAACCGTCCGATGTTGAATTTAAAAATATAAATTATGAAGAAATTTGTTCTAATGGCAGCGATGATATTTTCATCGATCGCCACGTTTGCACAGGGTGAAGTGGGTAGTTGGAGAGTACAACCTAAAATCGGAATGAACATCGCCACTCTTACCAAAGCTGACGATTCGGAATCAAGAATAGGTCTGGCCGTAGGTGCTGAGGCAGAATATCAGTTGACCGACATATTCAGCCTGACCGGCGGATTGATGTATTCAATGCAAGGATGCGAGTGGAGCGAGGGCGGCGCAACCGAAAAGCTCAAACTCGACTATATCAACATTCCTATCTTGGCAAATGTATATGTTGTGAAAGGACTGGCAGTGAAGGTCGGTATCCAACCTGCTTTCAAAGTAAACAGCAAGGTTGAAATGTCACGCGGCGACGCTGAGGCTTCTGATAAAGTGGACGGAGTGAAAGGTTTCGAAATGTCAATCCCCGTTGGCTTGTCTTACGAATACAAGAATTTCGTGCTCGATGGCCGTTACAATTTTGGCGTGACAAAGGTGTTTGACGATGCCGACTGCAAGAACAGTGTGTTCCAGATCACACTTGGCTATAAGTTTGACCTCTAATAAGAAAATCTTTTCCATAAAAGAATTGTTTAAAAGTTAACAGTAGATGGGGTTGTGCCGTACGACAGGTGCAATCCCGTCTTTTTTATTATAAAACATCCTAATCGATTGTTATAAATTGTATAAAATATTGTCTTGTTTGAAATAAAATTCCTATCTTTGCAGCAGATATCATTAATAAGGACAAGGACAGGAATTCCGGCAGTGGAAGCATGCCGGAATTCTATGTTTTTTTATGTTGTCCGCTTAGAAAAACTACTTAAATAATTAAAATTATGGCTTACATGTCACAAGAAGGTTACGACAAACTCGTGGCCGAACTGCAACAGCTTGAAGCTGTGGAACGCCCTAAGGCATCGGCCGCTATTGCTGAGGCCCGCGACAAAGGGGACTTGAGTGAAAATTCGGAATATGACGCTGCAAAGGAAGCTCAGGCACATCTCGAAGCTAAGATTAACAAAATAAAAGTTACAATCTCGGAAGCTAAAATCATCGATACCTCACGTCTGACAAATGACACTGTGCAGATATTGTCGAAGGTGGAGATGACCAATATGAACACTAAGACGAAGATGACGTACACTATCGTGAGCGAGAGCGAGGCCGACCTGCGTTCCGGAAAGATTTCCATCAAGACGCCGATAGCTCAGGGTCTGCTCAACAAGAAGGTGGGCGACGTGGTGGAGATAAAGATTCCGAGAGGCACTATCAATCTTCGCATCGACAAAATCTCGATGGAATAAGAGTCAATCATTAATCAGAAAGGACAGAATATGGATATTTTCTCGAAAATAGCAGCAGGTGAAATACCGAGCTACAAGTGTGCCGAAAATGATGAGTTTTATGCTTTTCTCGACATCAATCCCCTTGTCAAGGGTCACACACTGGTGATACCGCGCCGCGAGGTGGACTACATCTTCGATATGGATGATGACGAGATAGCGCGTTTTCAGGTCTTTGCCAAGAAGGTGGCGGTGGCCCTCAAGAAGGCATGTCCGTGCAAGAAGGTGGGCATGACGGTCATCGGACTGGAGGTGCACCACGCTCATATACATCTCATTCCGATGCAGTCGGAGAAGGATATGTATTTCTCCAATCAGAAGATGACTCTCCCCGACGAGGAGATGAAGGCCATATCGGACAAGATCAGAGCCGAGTTTGAAAAGGCATAAACGCCTTTCCTGTATACGGAAAGTGGGAAAACGACATCTTGCATAGGTCGTTTTCCCACTTTTTTAGCCCAAATCGGTCATTAGATTTCTAATTCGTTTCGTCTTTATATCCGTTGTATTGCAACCGTCTTGTCGAAGGCATAGCGGGCTATGTCAAGACAAAACGGGCAGCAAGACGGCGGATAGAAAGGCGAAAAGGATGAAAAGACAATATTAATCATCTGATTTAAACATATTGGCGGTCTAATGAACGATTTGGGTTTAGTATTCATGCTGAGTTGATGATAATTACAGCTCCTTAGCCGATCAGACGTACTCGTCGCCCTTTTTTATTTGTATGTCGTTCACAAATTTGCGCACCAGTGCCGATGAGTCTTCTTTCTTGCAGATGAACAGCACGTTGTCTTTCTCTGCCACGATGTATCCGTCGAGCCCGTTGACCACGGCCAACTTGCCTTTCGGCAGTCGGATGACATTGTTGCGGGCATTGTCTATCATGGCATCGCAATCGATAATCACGTTGTCGCCCTCGCCCTTGCTCATCACCTCGTACACACTGTGCCATGTGCCCAGGTCGGCCCATCCGAAATTGCATTTCATCACAGCCACATTATCGCTCTTCTCCAAGAAACAGCTGTCGATGGACGTGTTGGGGTATGACGGGAAATTGTCTTTGATGAAGATGTTTTCGCTCTCGATGCTGAATACGGGATTTTCCTTGTCGAAATCTCTCAGTACCACAGGCAGCACATTGCCGAACGCCTGCATGGCATGGCGCGCATTGGAGAGGTAGAGGCCCGTGTTCCAGTAGAACTCGCCGCTCTCCATGAACATCTTGGCAAACTCCCGTTCGGGTTTTTCGGTGAACGACTGCACACTGTACACATTGTCATTGATGCTCTCGCCCAATTGTATGTATCCATAGCCCGGTTCGGGGCGTGAGGGTTTCACGCCCATGGCCAGGATACAGTCGTGTGCGGCCACAAACTCGAAACCCTTGTTCATGTTGAGCGCGAAGAGCCGCTCGTCCTGTATGATCTGGTCGGACGGAGTGATGACCACATTGGCCTCGGCGTTGATATGATATATGCGATGGGTGGCCCATGCTGCCGCCGGGGCCGTATTGCGATGTACAGGTTCCATCATGAGGTTGATGTCCGCTATTTCGGGCAACTGCTCCCTCACGATATCCTCATAGATTGCGTTGGTGATGATAAAGATATTTTCGCGTGGCACGATATGTGCAAACCTCTCGTAGGTCTGTTGGAGCTGTGTGCTACCGCATCCGAAAAAATCGATGAACTGTTTGGGATATCGCTCGCGGCTGCTCGGCCACAATCTCTTTCCTTTTCCACCTGCAAGGATCACGCAGTAATTGTTGCTCTTTGTCATGCTGTTGGGTTTTTGTTACTTCGTTGTGCTAATGTACGAACTTATTGCGAGAGAACCAAGATTTTTAGTATTATTTTAAGAATAACCACTATTTATAATATTGTGAAACAAATTTTATGGTATGCAATCTTCAGCAGCCGTACAAAACCGTTCACTATGGCCTGATGTAAAAAATCATAAGTATGAGCGCTGACAGCCATTATTTTTTTGTACTTTTGCAGTGGTATCGATTAACACCACCACATTCAAGTTATTGATAAGGAAGATAGAATAAGAATATGATACAATCAATGACCGGTTACGGCAGGACAACCGTGACCTACAACAACAAGAAAATCAATGTTGAGATAAAGTCGCTCAACAGCAAAAGTCTGGATCTTTCCACACGCATCGCACCACTTTATCGCGAGAAGGAGATGGAGATAAGACAGCTCATCACCGAGAAACTGATAAGGGGAAAGGTGGATTTCTCTCTGTGGATAGAGAAAGACAGTGGTAGCGAAACGGCTTTTATCAATGCCTCGCTTGTGGAGAGCTATTATCGACAAATCAGCGACATAGCAGCCAAGACTGGCATACCTGCACCTCAGGACTGGTTCTACACCCTGCTGAGAATGCCCGATGTGACCACGCGTAACGAGATGGAACAGCTCACGGACGAGGAGTGGGATGCTGCCCGAGAGGCCGTGGTTGAGGCTGTCGACGAGCTTGTCGATTTCCGCATACAGGAGGGCGCGGCTCTCCAACGCAAGTTCCACGAGAAGGTGGACAACATCCAGCATCTGCTCGAAAGCATCGAACCGTATGAGAAATCGCGTGTAGAGAAAATCAAGGCGCGCATCATCGACGGACTGAAGACCATCCCTAACGTCGATTACGACAAGAACCGACTGGAGCAGGAACTTATATACTATATCGAGAAACTGGACATCAGTGAGGAGAAACAGCGCCTGGCCAATCATCTGACATATTTCCGCCAGACTATGGACGAACCGGGCGGACAGGGCAAGAAACTCGGATTCATCGCTCAGGAGATGGGCCGCGAGATCAACACCACAGGCAGCAAGAGCAACAATGCGGAGATGCAGAACATCGTGGTGAAGATGAAAGATGAACTGGAACAAATCAAGGAACAGGTGCTCAACGCTCTCTGATTGCACAACCTATATATCATTATGGATAAAAAAACAGGCAAACTGATTATCTTTTCAGCTCCGAGCGGATGCGGCAAAAGCACCATCATCAGCTGGCTGATGAGTCATCCGGAGCTCAACATGGCCTTCTCCATCTCGTGCACGAGCCGTGCACCGCGCGGCACGGAGCAAAACGGAGTGGAGTATTTCTTCCTCACGCCAGATGAGTTCCGTCAGCGCATAGCCAACGACGAGTTTCTCGAGTATGAGGAAGTGTACACAGACCGCTTCTACGGAACGCTCAAGCAGCAAGTGGAAATACAAAGCGCGAAGGGTGAGAACGTGGTTTTTGATGTCGACGTGAAGGGCGGATGCAACATAAAGAACTATTACGGCGACCGCGCTCTGAGCATATTTATCATGCCTCCATCGATAGACGAGTTGCGCAGACGTCTCGAACACCGCGCCACCGACAGCCCCGAGGTGATAGACAAACGCATCGAGCGCGCCGAGTTTGAGATATCGTTCGCACCGCGGTTTGACAAGGTGGTGCTCAACGACGACCTCGAACAGGCCAAGAACGAGACATTGGCCATCATCAAGGAATTTCTCGATATCTGATAATGTACGAATGACAGCCGGACGCATAGGAATATACGGAGGGTCGTTCAACCCGATTCACCTCGGCCACATAGCCATTGCCCGTCACATGATAGAACGTGGCTACGTGGACGAGGTGTGGTTCATGGTGTCGCCTCAGAATCCGCTGAAGGCCGAGGCCGACCTTCTCGCCGATGAACTCCGGTTGGAGATGGCCCGCAAGGCCCTTGCCGGCATAGATCCGCGCATGAAGGCATCGGACTACGAGTTTGCCCTTCCGCGACCGTCATACACCTGGCACACACTGCAATCGCTCGTCCGCGACTATCCCGACCGCCGGTTCACACTGCTCATAGGTGGCGACAACTGGTGCCGGTTCGACCGTTGGTATCACTCTGCCGACATCCTTGCCAATCACCCCATCATAATATATCCGCGCAAAGAGAGCAATATCGATCCCGGCAACCTGCCTCCGGGAGTGACCCTCGCCGACACTTGTCTGCACAACGTCAGTAGCACCGAGGTCAGAAACATACTGCGCACGGGTGGGGATGTGAGCGGTATGATACCCGAAAACATTATACCGCTGGCCAGCAAATATTACGGCGTGACAACGCAGGACGGGCGTTAAGGCATCCCTTCCAATTCCTGACGCTGCTTGCGTGTGAGTTTTTTTATTACCTCTTCATACGAGTGGTCGATCATCTCCTCCATCAATCGGTCGTCCACATCACCGTCAAATCTCACCATATTCCAATATTTCTTATTGAAATGCCACGCCGCCTCCACGGCAGCATAACGCTCCCTGAGGTCTATGGCGCGCTCTGCGTCGCATTTCAACGATATCTTGTTGGCGCTCTCAAGGTCAATCACGGCAAACCACTTGCCCATGACTTTCATTACAAGCAATTCCGTGTCAAAGGGCATACTCTCCGTGGCCCCCTTCTTCTCGAGACAATACTCGCGGGCTTTCTCTACATTCATAATATCTATTTCCTATTTTTTTGTCAACGCCATCCCACACCTGATTATTATATAAGGTGACGCGTATGCGTGGACGGACATCCAAAATTACGAAAAATCTCTGGAATAACCTCGAAAAACGGGAGAAATGACGCTAAATGACTTAATATCAGAGTCGTTACGATGTCAAATGATGACAAGCCGAAAAATCGGAAAACGCAAAGAAAAGCGGATTTAAGAAGAAGAATGGTTTGCAAATCATTACCCGTGAAAGAGTAAGATTTAACATATGAGAGATGCTATTGCACCGTTTGTCACCGATTTGCGTATCAAGGTCTAACT
>CAJKQX010000096.1 GCA_905202125.1 uncultured Prevotella sp. | reverse complement strand
ATACGATAACCATCATTCATGCCCATTGTCGGTCTAATGACCGATTTGGGTTTAACGATGAGACAGGCTGTAATCGGCATCGATGCGGAGAAAAATGAACAGCAGGATGGTGAAACCCCACAGGGATGAGCCTCCGTAACTGAAAAACGGCAACGGGATGCCTATCACCGGAGTCAGACCAAGCACCATGCCGACATTGATGAACAAATGGAACAGGAATATGCTCAACACCGAGTAGCCGTAGATGCGTCCGAACTTGAACGGCTGACGCTCGGAGAGATATATCAACCGTAATATCAATACCAAGAAAAGCAACAGCACGACGGCCGAACCAAGAAATCCCTCTTCCTCACCGACGGTACAGAAGATGAAATCAGTGTCTTTCTCGGGCACGAATTTCAACTTGTTCTGTGTGCCGTTGAGAAAACCCTTACCTTTCAATCCGCCCGAACCGATGGCTATCTCGCTCTGATGCACATTGTAACCGGAGCCGGACAAATCATCATCGAGGCCGAGCAACACGTTGATACGTACCCGCTGATGGGGCTCCATAACATTGTTGAGCACATAATCGGCAGAATAGAAGAACACCACTGAACCTAATCCGAAAAGCAATATGTACAGATAATTGTGGATGCGATCGCGAAACCAGTAATACAGAAGATAAAAAACAAGTAAAACACTCAACACTTGTTGCACGATGACAACATCAAACGGCAAGACGAACTTAGAAAAAAGCAATGCCGCAAGGGGCACAACAATACTATATCCGGCGATTGTCCACGCGCGCTTGGTGTCGTGGCAATAGGTGTAGACCATCGCCGCTGTGAACAGATGGATAAGCAGGAACACCACGAAACGGCCTACCGATGCCGGGGTATCAAAGAGAAACACATGTTCGTATTTCACTCCCACAACGAAATATACAACCATCGCCACACCCGTGAACAACACACTGCCGGGCATTCCCTCTCTGTAAAGCACGAGAAAGAAGGACAGATAGACAAGGGCCGAACCCGTCTCGCGCTGCCCGATGATGAAGAGCATCGGCAGAAAGACGATGGCGGCGGCAGCAGCAAAATGACGCCAATGGTGTATGTTGAACCCGAAGGCACTCATGAGTTTGGCCAGCGCGAGGGCCGTGGCAAACTTGCCAAACTCGGCCGGTTGCAGTCGCAACGGTCCGAGAACGAGCCATGAATGGGAGCCCTTGATGTCATGGGGATTGAATATCGTGGCAAAGAGCAACAGCAGCAACACTCCGTAGATAATGTAAGCGTAGGCATCGAAGAAGCGGGTGTCCATCATCAATATGGTGAAACCCAGACAAATGGATGTTCCGATCCACACTATCTGCATACCGGAACGCGTGGACAGGCTGAAAATATCATTCTCTCCATAGGTGTAGGTGGCTCCGCAGACACTCACCCAACCAAAGATCAACAATGCCAGATAAATACCTATCGTCCACCAATCGAGCGAACGCAGGACGCTATGACGGCTATCTACTCCTTGTTCCATAGAATATTCTACTGTTTTGGAAATGTGTGGCCCGCTCCTCACTCGACGGCGAGAGATGGCCGGTGATATATTGTTCCATCATCAACGAGCCTATCGGGACACCGAAATCGGCTCCATAACCACCGTTCTCCACGTACACCGCAATGGCTATCTTGGGATCGTCCATCGGTGCGAAACCCATGAAGATGGAGTGGTCCTGACCGTGGTTCTGCGCCGTACCGGTCTTGCCGCACACCAGATAATCCGAGCGGTTGGCCGAACGGCATGTACCCTCGATGACGGCAGAGCGCATACCGGCCACCACATACTCATAGGCACGGCGTGTGGCTTTGGTATAGTGGCGTGTGGTATATGTCGTGTCGAGCGGCAGTCCCTTGACTTCCTTCACAACGTGGGGCACGTAGTAATAGCCGCGGTTGGCTATTGTGGCACACAGGTTGGCCACTTGCAGAGGCGTGAGTGTGACCTCACCCTGACCGATGGAGATGCTGATAATGGTGAGTCCGTTCCAATAGCCGTTGTACAAGTCGTCGTAGTAAGACGCATTGGGAATGAGTCCGCGCTTCTCTCCGGGCAGATCGATGCCCAACTTGTAGCCGAATCCCATGCTCACCATGTAGTCGCGCCATGTGTTGAGAGCATCTGTTTTGGTCTTGTATTTGCGGCGGTTGGACACCATATTATATAGTCCCCAACAGAAATATGCGTTACACGATGTGCTCAATGCCCCGACAACGGCGCGCGGAGACGAATGGCCGTGACAACCGAGGTGCATGCCCCGATAGTAAAATCCATGGTGGCAAGGATAGGCAGTGGCAGGGGTGACGATGCCTTCGCTGAGGAATGTGAGTGCCTGGGATGTCTTGAAGGTGGAACCGGGAGGATACTGGCCCATAACACTGCGGTTGAGCAGTGGTTTCCACGAGTCAAGCGACAGACGGCTATGGTTCTTGCTGCGCTGGCGGCCGACCATCATGCGGGGGTCGTAGGTGGGTGATGACACCATGCAGAGCACCTCACCGGTGGACGGTTCGATGGCCACAATGCTACCAATCTTGCCTTCAAGGAGTCGTTCGCCCAACGCCTGAAGGTCCAGATCGATACTCAGAGTGAGGTCATGTCCCGCAACGGGCTTGGTGTCATAGGCACCGTTGAGATACTTGCCCTGTATTCTGCCACGGGCATCGCGAAGGAGAATCTGCACACCTTTTTCTCCACGAAGCAGTTTCTCGTAAGATTTCTCCACACCGATCTTGCCTATGTAGTCGCCCATCTGATAATAATCATCGTCCTCGAGGTCGGAAGGCGACACCTCGGCCATATCGCCGAGTACATGTGCAGCGTACGGATACTGATACTGACGGATGCTGCGTTTCTGCACATAGAACCCCGGGAAACGGAAAATCTTCTCCTGAAACATGCTGAACTCTTCGTTGGAGAGCTGGTTCATGAACAGTTGCTGGGTGTAGCGCGAATAGCCGGGATTCTTGTTACGGTCCTTGATGTCGGTCATGCGCCGCTCGAAAAACTCGCGGGTGATACCGAGCGTACGGCAGAATTCGAGCGTGTCGAGGCGTCCCTTCATCTCGTTGGTCACCACCATGATGTCGTATGCAGGCTGGTTGTAGACCAGCAACTTGCCATTGCGGTCGCGAATGATGCCCCGCGAGGGGTACTCAATTTTGCGGAGGAAGGCATTGCTGTCGGCGTTTTTCTTGTAGTCATCGCTCATGAGTTGGAGCGTGAAGAGGCGGATAATGTAGACGATGACTATCACCACTGCCACACCACCGATGACAAAACGCCGGTTTTCGAGATTGAAGTCTTTCATCTGTTCTTTGTGAGATTTTCGATAACCCAGATAAACAGCAATGTCAACACAGTGCTACCTCCCACACTTTCAGCCCAACGGGGCAAATCGAAGAAGCTGAACACCTCGAGCGTGAAAAAAAGAAGACAGTAAAGAAAGACCAGAATGAATGTATATAAAAGGTATTTGGCAACGCCTATGGACGAGAATGAGGGTTGCAGATCGTCGGGACTCTCACGTGTGACGAAGAGAGACAGCAGGTATGGCTGAACAAAACCGATGAAAGTCATGGCAGTGGAGGCCACGCCGGGTGTGTTGGAGAAAATGTCGACACTGAGGCCCAATGCGAAGCTCAACAGCAAAACGGCCCAACGCGGGCAATCTCTTCTGAAAGAAATGACAAAATAGACATACAACAACGGCATGGCGCAACCGAACAGGTGGATATGATTCAAAATCAAAACCTGAGCGAAGAGGAGAACGATGAAGAAAACAAATGTCCTAAGCCAAGTTATATTCATGGGTCTGTTGAAAATTTATATTTGAAAACATCAATTGTGAGAACGATGCGCAAACGATATCAACTTTTGGGTTTGATGGAGTCAAGAGCCGCGTTCATTATCTCTTGTTTTTCCTTCATGGAGTCGTCGCTTATCACACACACGTCACGCAACGAAGCGAAATCGGTGGACAAACGCACCTTGAGACGATAGGACATGCCGTTGACCGAGTTGTAGACCTGTGTGATGGTGCCCACCATGATGCCTTTTGGGAAGACGGACGAATAGCCGCTCGTGACCACAATATCGCCCTTGCGGAAACGGGCATGACGCGGCACATCGTCCACGTAAGCGTCTGCCGACGAGCCGCCGTCCCAATGCAGATATCCGAAATAGCCGCGACCACGGATGGTACAACTGATATTGGAATGGGAATTGAGCACGGGTATGACAACCGAGTAATGTTCGGAAACGAGATATACGATACCGACGACACCCGAACCGCTGACGATGCCCATATCCTTGCGCACACCGTCGGCCGACCCTTTGTCGATGGTCATGAAATTGTCGTTCTTGTCTACGGAGTTGGCCACCACTTTGGCCGGTATCATGCGGAGTCCGGCCACAGCCTGCATCTGCAGTTTCTCCAGCATTGTGGTATCCTGAGAGGCGTAAGACGACAGACGCTCGGACAGTTCGGAGACCTGTCGCTCAAGATAAATGTTGCGCTGAGTGAGACGTCCGTTGACATCGATCAACGAGAAATATTGGTCGATTGCCGAATTCAACTCATACACCTTCCCGGCCACAACATTGGCCGAGGAAAACCACACGCTGCCCTGATAACTGTTATGACGAAACAACAGCACGAGGCTGAGGACTTCGAGCAGGATGAAGACGAACCAATGGTTGTGTCTTGAAAGAAAATCGAGAAGATTCCGCATTTTTATCCGTAATACAACACTATAAACAGATCTGCGTCACAACAATTCATACCGGAGGCAACCGTCGTGCCGTGCAACCGGTATGAAATGAAGCAGCGCCATGATAAATTGCTCAACCGTTATCTCATCAGGAATGAGAACTTATCGATATTTTTGAGTGCGATGCCGGTACCCTTAGCCACACTGTGGAGCGGATCCTCGGCTATGTGGAACTGAATATTGATCTTGTCGGTGAGACGTTTGTCGAGTCCGCGCAGCAATGCACCGCCACCGCTGAGATAAATACCGTTCTTTACGATATCGGCGTAAAGCTCGGGCGGAGTGTTCTCAAGAGCCGAGAGTACGGCGTTCTCTATCTTGACGATGGTCTTGTCGAGGCAATGAGCTATCTCCTGATAGCATACCGGCACCTCCATAGGCAGTGCCGTGATACGATTGGGACCGTGCACCACGAAATCCTCGGGAGCATCATCGCCGAGGTCGGTGAGGGCAGATCCCACGTGTATCTTGATGCGCTCGGCCATACGCTCGCTCACTTTGACATTGTGCTGACGCGACATGTACTCCTGTATATCGGCCGTGAGATCGTCGCCGGCGGTACGGATGGAGTTGTTGGAGACGATACCTCCGAGCGAGATAACGGCGATCTCGGTGCTGCCGCCACCTATATCAACAATCATGTTGCCCTCGGGAGCCTCAACATCTATGCCGATACCGATGGCTGCTGCCATGGGTTCGAAAATCAGATAGACATCGCGTCCGTCGGCATGCTCGGCACTGTCACGCACGGCACGGAGCTCAACCTCGGTGCTGCCCGACGGTACGCCGATGACCATACGCAACGAAGGCGAGAACAGGCGGCTGCCCGTGTGCACCATCTTGATAAGTCCGCGCATCATCTGCTCGCATGCCGAGAAATCGGCAATGACACCATCGCGCAACGGACGTATCGTACGAATGTTGTCGTGTGTCTTCTCATACATCATTTTTGCCCTTGCTCCTACGGCAATCATCTTGTCGGTGCGACGGTCGAGGGCGACCACCGAAGGCTCGTCCACAACTATCTTGTCATCGCTGATAATAATAGTGTTGGCCGTACCGAGGTCCATCGCTATTCCCTGAACGAATGAAAAAAATCCCATTATAATTGTATTTGATAATCGTTTATTTGTTGAACCAGTTGTGGATTGCCGTATCGTAATGGCTGCTCACACCGAAAGCACGTGTGGCGAACATCTTACGGTCGTCGAGGTCGGTGTTAGCGCCTTTGCGGTTGAGAATATCGAGCAACACGCTGTACTCGGCCTTGCTGGGAACGATCACCACGTCCTTGAAATTCTTTGCACCGGCACGTATGAGCGAAATTCCACCTATGTCAATTTTCTCGATGATGTCGGCATCAGAAGCACCACTTGCCACTGTCTGCTCGAAAGGATAGAGGTCGACAATGACGAGGTCAATCTCAGGTATTTCGTATTGCGTCATCTGCTCACGGTCCTTCTCATTGTCACGACGGGCAAGGATACCTCCGAACACTTTGGGATGCAGGGTCTTGACACGTCCGCCGAGTATCGAGGGATATGTCGTGACACTCTCTACGGTCTGGCATTCATATCCCAGAGATTCAATAAATTTCTGTGTACCACCGGTTGAAAGGAATTTCACACCTTCTGCATTGAGTTTTGCAAGCAGTTCGTCAAGTCCGTCCTTATGGAAAACAGACACAAGCGCAGTCTTAATTTGTTTTGTTCCAGCCATTTTTATTTCAGTATATAAGATTTTAGAGTGCAAAGTTAGTAAAAAGACATGATATTGCACATTAAAAATAATAAAAATAAAATATAAGATGCGTATTTAACTTGAGCTATGTCAAACTCAAATTTAAAAAAAACGATTTAAAACCAAAAAAGTACGCCCGTTTTGAGCGTACTTCAAAATATTGGTAGCGGGACCCAGGATTGAACTGGGGACCTCATGATTATGAATCATGCGCTCTA
>CAJKQX010000095.1 GCA_905202125.1 uncultured Prevotella sp. | reverse complement strand
AATACGATAACCATCATTCATGCCCATTGTCGGTCTAATGACGATTTGGGTTTAAAGTCGGTCGACCCTGTTTGGTATTATCCTTAAATTCAATTGTCATTCCTATACCTTATTTTGATTTTTTCAAGTATTTAGTTTTTGTATAGTATGTATTGCACTTGTCCGTTATGTCGCAAGCAGTAAATTGCCGTTTCGTGTCTCGTGAATTGAACATTAATTGTGCTTTATATGTTTAAAATAAGGGTAATAATATTTAATAACCATTAAAAAACATTAATTTTATTATTCTTTTGCCAACTCGCAAATGGTAAAATTAGGTGTATTGGATAAATGTTTGTACCTTTGCAGCCCGAAAGGCTTATTGTATGCTTTTCAATATGGTAAGATAACAACAAAAATAAATATATAAATTAAAAATCAAAAATTATGCCTACAATTTCACAATTGGTAAGAAAGGGTAGAAAGGTGCTTGTAGACAAGAGCAAATCACCGGCTTTGGACGCCTGTCCTCAACGTCGTGGTGTATGCGTCCGTGTTTACACAACCACACCTAAGAAACCTAATTCGGCAATGCGTAAAGTTGCCCGTGTTCGTTTGACAAACTCTAAAGAGGTGAACTCCTACATCCCCGGAGAGGGGCATAACTTGCAGGAGCACAGTATCGTTCTTGTTCGCGGTGGTCGTGTGAAAGACCTTCCCGGTGTACGTTATCACATCGTTCGCGGTACTCTCGATACAGCAGGTGTTGCCAACCGTACACAGCGCCGTTCAAAATATGGTGCAAAACGTCCGAAAGCAAAGAAATAATCATAAGATAATTTCAGGATTCATATCGGATTAGATATTTATTTAAATAATTGTTTTGCTGGCGAATTGTTAAAGATACAAGGTTGAGTAAATGTCCGGGTGCGGACGTTGAAGAACAGTAAGAATACAGCCATAGCAGAATATAATTAAAAAACAAAATGAGAAAAGCAAAACCAAAGAAGAGGGTCATCCTTCCCGATCCCGTCTTCAACGACCAGAAGGTCTCGAAGTTCGTCAATCATCTGATGTATGATGGTAAGAAGAACACTTCGTATGAAATTTTTTACAATGCGCTCAACTTAGTCTCTGACAAGATGGCCAAAGAGGAGAAGCCCGCTCTCGAAATATGGAAGAAGGCCCTCGACAATATCACTCCTCAGGTGGAGGTGAAGAGCCGCCGCATCGGTGGTGCCACATTCCAGGTTCCTACCGAAATACGTCCTGAGCGCAAGGAGAGCATATCTATGAAGAACCTTATCCAGTTTGCTCGCAAACGCGGTGGTAAGAGCATGGCCGACAAACTCGCTGCCGAGATCATGGATGCTTACAACAATCAGGGCGGCGCATTCAAACGTAAGGAAGATATGCACCGTATGGCCGAGGCCAACCGAGCATTTGCACACTTTAGATTCTAATCTTAAACAGGTAAAAAGAAAATGGCAAATCGCGATTTACATTTGACTCGTAACATCGGTATCATGGCCCACATCGATGCCGGAAAGACTACAACATCGGAGCGTATCCTCTTTTACACCGGTAAGACCCATAAGATTGGTGAGGTGCACGATGGTGCTGCCACTATGGACTGGATGGCACAGGAGCAGGAGCGTGGTATTACTATCACCTCTGCCGCTACGACTTGTAACTGGAAATGGAATAACAATACATTCAAAATCAACCTGATCGACACTCCGGGACACGTCGATTTCACCGCTGAGGTAGAGCGTTCACTCCGTGTGCTTGACGGCGCTGTCGCCACTTATTCAGCTGCCGATGGCGTACAGCCGCAGTCTGAGACTGTTTGGCGTCAGGCTGACAAGTATAACGTACCCCGTATCGGTTATGTGAACAAGATGGACCGTTCGGGTGCCGATTTCTTTGAGACTGTTCAGCAGATGAAGGATATCCTCGGTGCTAATCCTTGTCCCGTACAGATTCCTATCGGTGCTGAAGAGAATTTCAAGGGTGTTGTTGACCTGATTAAGATGAAAGCCATGTACTGGCACGACGAGACTATGGGTGCTGAGTACAGCATTGAGGACATTCCCGCCGACCTCGTTGATGAAGCCAACGAGTGGAGAGAGAAGATGCTCGAGTGCGCAGCCAACTTTGATGACGCCCTGATGGAGAAATATCTCGATGGTCAGGACGTGACAGAGGAAGAGATTATCGCTGCCATCCGTAAGGGTACTTGCGCTATGGAAATCACTCCCATGGTGCTCGGCTCTTCTTACAAGAACAAGGGTGTACAGCCGCTGCTCGACTATGTTTGTGCATTCCTTCCGTCACCTATTGATACAGGCGAGGTAATCGGTACAAACCCCGAAACCGAAGAGGAAGAAGGCCGCAAACCGTCAGAGTCTGAGCCTACCGCCGCTCTTGCGTTCAAGATCGCTACCGACCCGTTCATGGGACGTCTCGTGTTCTTCCGCGTTTATTCAGGTAAGGTGGTAGCTGGTTCATACGTTTACAACCCTCGTTCGGGCAAGAAAGAGCGTATCAGCCGTCTGTTCCAGATGAACTCGAACAAGGAAATTCCTATGGAGACTATCGATGCGGGTGATATAGGTGCCGGTGTAGGTTTCAAGGATATCCGAACAGGTGATACTCTCTGTGATGAAAGTCATCCCATCGTGCTCGAGTCCATGTCCTTCCCGGATACTGTGATTTCTATCGCAGTTGAGCCGAAGAGTCAGGCCGACATCGCCAAGCTTGACAATGGACTTGCCAAGTTGGCTGAGGAAGACCCGACCTTCACCGTTCGCACCGACGAGCAGAGCGGTCAGACCATTATCTCAGGTATGGGTGAGCTTCACCTCGATATCATCATCGACCGTCTGAAACGTGAGTTCAAGGTTGAATGTAACCAGGGTAAACCTCAGGTTAACTACAAAGAGGCCATCACACAGCCTGTTACACTCCGTGAGGTTTATAAGAAGCAGAGTGGTGGACGCGGTAAGTTTGCCGATATCATCGTCACAGTCGGACCTAAAGATGACGATTTCAAGGAATCTGATTTGCAGTTTGTCAATGAGGTCAAAGGCGGTAACGTGCCTAAGGAATTCATCCCGTCCGTACAGAAGGGCTTTGAGAATGCAATGAAAAACGGTATTCTCGGCGGATATCCGATGGTGGGTCTGAAAGTGGTTCTCACCGATGGTTCGTTCCACCCCGTAGACTCCGACCAGTTGTCATTCGAGCTCGCTGCCCTCAATGCTTACAAGAACGCTTGTCCGAAGGCCGGTCCCGTGCTCATGGAACCGATCATGAAAGTCGAAGTCGTTACTCCGGAAGAGAACATGGGTGACGTTATCGGTGACTTGAACAAACGTCGTGGTCAGGTAGAAGGTATGGACGAGGCACGTAGCGGTGCCCGTATCGTGAAGGCAATGGTTCCGCTGGCTGAGATGTTCGGTTACGTGACAGCCCTCCGTACCATCACTTCAGGTCGTGCAACAAGCTCAATGGAGTACGATCATCACTCACCGCTGTCAAGCTCAATCGCAAAAGCAGTGCTTGAGGAGGTGAAAGGTCGCGCCGACTTGGTATAAGACACAATAAATCAACAATAACTCGAGAGAGACCAATGCTTAGCGAATGACTCTTAAGCATTGGCTTCTCGAAATTTAATAATAACAATTTATAACAATGAGTCAGAAAATCAGAATTAAGCTGAAAAGCTACGATCACAAATTGGTCGACAAATCGGCTGAGAAAATCGTTAAGGCCGTAAAAGCAACAGGTGCTATCGTTAGTGGTCCTATCCCACTGCCGACACACAAACGTATCTTTACTGTCAACCGCAGTACTTTCGTTAACAAAAAAGCTCGCGAGCAGTTCCAGCTCAGCGATTTCAAACGCCTCATCGACATTTACAGCTCTACAGCCAAGACCGTAGATGCACTCATGAAACTTGAGTTGCCTTCAGGCGTAGAGGTCGAGATCAAGGTGTAATGGCACTTTCCGGTCTTAGCCGGTGCTAAAATATTAATAAGCAAGTTTCTCATTTCGTTGAGGGGCTTGCTTTTTTATTTATGATACTTTCGACTTTTCCCTTTTTTATCATAGTTAAATTTATATAAGCTTCAGTATAAATGAAAAAAGACCTTGCTAAAGGATGTAATCAGCCAAAGCAAGAAAGGCGATGTGAAAGCTTTCGGAGTGCTTATGATGAAACATCAGAATATGGTGTTCTCATTGGCTTTGAAAATGCTTGCCGACGGGCAGGAGGCTGAAGATACCGTTCAGGATGTTTTCGTCCATGTATGGTACCTTATCAGCCAATACGATGGTAGGAAGGAAGATTTTGCCGCATGGGTATGTGCTGTTGCCGTGCATATTTGCCTTGATAAGATAATTGTGTTAGAAAGCAGCGTCTGTGGGTTTAGAAATTATATCTTTTGAGCATGGTTCGGATGTAGTCATGCGCGTCTGCATTTAATTGAAAATTACGCACTTAGCAAGAAAAAAGCGCAAAAAAGTTTTGATTTGAGCAAAATATGTTGTAACTTTGCACCCGAAAATCAGTATGGTTGCGCTGGGCTCGCTTATCAACTCGCTGAAAATAAACGCCTTAGACTTCTTTTAAGGGAATGTCTGATGTGCGGTTTCTTTTTGCGTATATGTCAAGCAGAAGAAAATTTGATACGAAAAAATAGAAATTCAAATATAGTTTTATTATTAATTTAAGTAGAAATGCCAGGATTATTAGGAAGAAAAATCGGAATGACATCCGTTTTCAGTGCCGACGGTAAGAATGTACCGTGCACTGTTATCGAAGCCGGTCCTTGTGTTGTAACTCAAGTAAAAACAGTCGAAAAAGATGGTTACAAAGCCATCCAGCTGGGTTTTGGCGAAGCCAAAGAGAAGAATACTTCTAAACCCATGATGGGCTGTTTCAAGAAAGCTAACACAACACCGAAAAAGCACTTGGCCGAGTTCAAGTTTGATGAGGAATACAACCTCGGTGACACAATTACCGTTGATCTGTTTCAGGACGGTGACTTTGTTGACGTTGTTGGTACTTCCAAAGGTAAAGGTTTTCAGGGTGTAATGAAACGCCACGGATTTGGCGGTGTCGGTCAGAGCACTCACGGTCAGGACGACCGCGCCCGCAAACCGGGTTCTATCGGTGCATGTTCTTATCCTGCAAAGGTATTCAAGGGTATGCGTATGGCCGGACAGATGGGTGGTGACAGAGTTACAACTCAGAATCTCAAAGTGTTAAAAGTAATTCCGGAGCACAACCTTATCCTCGTGAAAGGATCTATCGCCGGATGCAAAGGTTCAACCGTATTAATTAAGAAATAATGGAAATTAGCGTATTAAATATCAATGGTCAGGAGACCGGAAGAAAGGTTACGTTAAATGAATCGATCTTCGGAATTGAGCCTAACGATCATGTTTTGTATCTCGACGTAAAGCAATATCTTGCTCAGCAGCGTCAGGGTACTGCAAAAACTAAGGAAAGAAGCGAAGTAAGCGGTTCTACACGTAAGCTCGGTCGTCAAAAAGGTGGTGGCGGTGCTCGTCGCGGTGATATCAACTCACCTGTACTTGTTGGTGGTGGTCGTGTGTTCGGTCCCAAACCCCGTGACTACGGTTTTAAACTCAACAAGAAAGTGAAAGCTCTTGCCCGCAAATCTGCTTTGTCTTACAAGGCTCAGGAAAACGCTATCATCGTTGTTGAAGATTTCAATATTGATGCTCCGAAAACTAAAGATTTTGTAAATATTACTAAAAATCTTAAAGTTGACGACCGTAAACTCCTTCTTCTTTTGCCGGGTGTAAATAAAAATGTATATTTGTCGGCCCGTAACTTACAGCGCGCTGAAGTTATGACCGCTTCTGCACTCAATTCATATAAGGTCTTGAATGCAGATGTTGTGGTTGTGACTGAAGAGGCACTCAAGACAATCGACGGAATCTTAACTAAATAAAAGGAGACATTAGAACATGGCATTCATTATAAAACCATTGGTTACAGAAAAAATGACCAAAATCACAGACAAGTCTTCTGTTGAGAAAACTTACAAGGTAAAAGACGAAACAAGAACCAAGAAGGCCGAGGCCAAATATGGTTTTATTGTTAGTCCGGAGGCTAATAAGTTGCAAATCAAAGCTGAAGTTGAGAGTCTGTACAATGTTACGGTGATAGACGTAAATACGATGTGTTATTCCGGTAAGCGACAGAGCCGCTATACACGCTCGGGGCTTATTAAAGGTCAGAAAAACGCATTTAAGAAAGCTATCGTCACTCTGAAAGAGGGCGACCAAATCGATTTTTACAGCAATATTTAAAATAAAAAATGGCAGTACGTAAATTTAAACCGGTTACTCCGGGACAAAGACACAAAGTTATTGGCACGTTCGAGGAGATTACTGCATCCGTGCCAGAGAAGTCTCTCGTTTTCGGTAAACGCTCTACCGGTGGTCGAAACAACACCGGAAAAATGACTGTCCGCTATATGGGCGGCGGTCATAAGAGAAAGTATCGTCTGATCGACTTTAAACGTGAGAAAGATGGTGTTCCTGCTGTAGTTAAAACAATCGAATACGATCCGAACCGCTCGGCTCGTATCGCTTTGTTGTATTACGCAGATGGTGAAAAACGTTACATTATTGCTCCTAACGGACTGGAAGTAGGCGCTAAACTGATGTCGGGTGCAGATGCTGCTCCTGAAATCGGAAACGCTCTTCCGCTCGCAAACATTCCCGTTGGAACTGTGATTCACAACATTGAATTGCGTCCGGGTCAGGGTGCTCTGCTCGTTCGTTCGGCTGGTAATTTTGCTCAATTGACTTCTCGTGAAGGCAGTTATTGTGTAATTAAGCTCCCTTCTGGCGAAACACGCCAGATTCTGAGTGCTTGTAAAGCAACTGTTGGTAGTGTAGGCAATTCCGATCACGCTCTCGAGTCTTCCGGTAAAGCCGGACGCTCACGCTGGTTGGGACGTCGTCCTCACAACCGTGGTGTTGTCATGAACCCTGTTGATCACCCGATGGGTGGTGGTGAAGG
>CAJKQX010000094.1 GCA_905202125.1 uncultured Prevotella sp. | reverse complement strand
TATTGTAATACCTTGCGGCCATAGCAGGTCACACCGGCCGATAATTGTTTATTCCTGCCAACCGGAGACACGCCGCTCATTCCTGTGACTTTCCGGATACGATTTTTACATTCTGCCGCGCTGTCCCTGTCCTGCTCCGGTACCTTTGTACTTGTTCTTTGCCGTGTTGAACTTATAGCTCATGGTGAAAGTGATTTTCCGGAACAATGTGTTGTAATCATACATGGTGCGGATGCCGCTGTACACCTGCGCCTTGCCTATGGGGAAATTGACATTGAGAGACGGGAACAGGTTGTCATACTTGCGGCTTTGGGCATCGATGTGCCTGTCCTCCTCGTAATAGTCGAACGACACGTGCTCGTAGCGCAATCCGGCCGACATGCTCACCCGTCCGAACGTGCGTGCATACTCCGCAAAACCCGATGCCATGCCTTCCTTCATCTCGCTGTCGTCATTTTTGAGAATGCCCTCCTCGTAGCGGTAAAGATTGGTGCGTCCGGCATGCGAGTATTCGGCAACCAGCGACAGATTGCCCTGCCACAGGGTGGGGGCGCGACACTATGAGCTTGGCCTCATAGAGCGAGGCGTTGTTGCGGTTGAAGATATTCACGAAATTATCTTCCGATGCATTCACCTGCTCCACCGTGTGCTGCATCTCTTTACTCCGTTTCCAGTAGCCGTCGGCATTGAAATCGGATTGTCGGCCGTGGCTTGCAGTGTGAAGACACCGGCACTGTCGCTGACGGCTCCGCTGACAAAGGCCGAGTCGGGCAACGACAGCAGCACCACGTTGGCAAAGGCGAGCGGCTCCTGACGCTCGTCCACCAACCGTCCGCTGACAACGGTCTGGGCGTCTGTCTCACCTGTACTCATCATCACAGACATCAAGGCAACCGCCATGACTCTCGCAAATATCAATCGCATATATTTTCTTATCGATTTAGTTGTAAAATATTCATTAATTTCGATTTACGCTGCAGAATTACAACAATAATATGGGGTCGTAATAAGAAATCATCAAAAAAATATGGCTCATACCCAATCAGGCGTGAAGAATATCGGACGAACCATAAACCCGGCGACCGCCAACGGAGCAAAACGGCCGCTCACGCGTACTTTATAAATTATTAGACGACTTTTCTCCGACTTTACATCCTATTTTGACAGATTTTTCGTAAGTTTGCATGCTGTTCACAATGATATATCGGATTCACAATGAACAAGGACGAATTGAAACTTCTAAGTCAGATAAAATACCCTGAAGACTTGCGGCGGTTGAGCGTCGAACAACTGCCCGAGCTGTGCCGCGAACTGCGTCGCGACATCGTGGAGGAACTGTCCGTCAACCCCGGACACTTGGCATCATCGCTCGGCGTGGTCGAGATAACGGTGGCGCTGCACTATGTCTTCGACACTCCCTACGACCGCATAGTGTGGGACGTGGGTCATCAGGCCTACGGACACAAGATTCTCACCGGCCGCCGCGACACTTTCTGCACCAACCGCAAGCTCGGCGGCATAAAACCGTTCCCCTCGCCCGAGGAGAGCGAATACGACACTTTCACCTGCGGACACGCATCCAACTCGATATCGGCGGCGCTCGGCATGGCTGTCGCTGCCAAGAAAACACACCACTGCAACCGGCATGTGGTGGCCGTCATAGGCGACGGTGCGATGAGCGGCGGACTGGCCTTCGAGGGCCTCAACAACGTGTCGTCATCGCCAAACGACCTGCTCATCATACTCAACGACAACGACATGTCCATCGACCGGGCCGTGGGCGGAATGGAGAAATACCTCCTGCACCTCGACACCAACGCCACATACAACCGCCTGAGATACAAGATATCGCAGTGGCTGCGCTCCAAAGGATACATGGACGACGACCGCCGCAAGGGTATCATCCGTCTGAACAACGCCCTGAAATCGGCTCTCAGCCATCAGCAGAATATCTTCGAGGGCATGAACATACGCTATTTCGGACCGTTCGGCGGTCACGACGTGGTCAACATAGTGCGCATACTGCGACAACTCAAGGACATGAAGGGTCCCAAACTGCTGCATCTGCACACCACCAAAGGCAAGGGATACAAACCGGCGGAGGAGGCTGCCACGATATGGCATGCACCGGGCAAGTTCGACCCGGAGACCGGCGAGCGCATCACACAGGACACCGAGGGCTGCCCGCCGAGATACCAGGACGTGTTCGGCAACACGCTGCTCGAGCTGGCGCGCACCAATCCCCACATCGTGGGCGTCACTCCCGCCATGCCCACAGGATGCTCGATGAACATCATGAAGGACGCGATGCCCGACCGCGTGTTTGACGTGGGAATAGCCGAGGGGCATGCCGTGACATTCTCTTGCGGCATGGCCAAAGACGGACTCCTGCCATTCTGCAACATATACAGTTCGTTCGCGCAACGGGCATACGACAATATCATACACGATGCGGCAATGCTCAATCTGCCGGTGGTGATCTGTCTCGACCGCGCCGGACTCGTGGGCGAGGACGGACCGACTCATCACGGGGCGTTCGATATGGCCGCCCTACGGCCGATACCCAACCTTACTATCGCCTCGCCACGCAACGAGCACGAACTGCGGAGGCTCATGTACACCGCCCAACTGCCCGGCAAAGGCACCTTCGTGATAAGATATCCGAGGGGCAATGGCGTGCTGGCCGACTGGGAATGTCCTCTCTCGGAAATAGAGGTGGGCACGGGATGCCTCTTGCATGAAGGTCATGACATCGCCGTGCTGACCGTCGGACCGGTGGCCGCCAACGTGACGGAGGCCATCCGCAGGCTCGAAGAGCATGGTGCAGACATCAGCGTGGCACACTACGACATGCGTTTCGTCAAACCGTTGGACGAGAAACTGCTCCGCGAGGTGGCTTCGCGGTTCGACAGGATCATCACCGTGGAGGACGGCGTGAAGGCCGGCGGATTCGGCTCGGCAGTGATAGAGTGGATGAACGACAACGGACATACGCCACACATATCACGACTGGGACTGCCCGACCGTTTTGTCGAACATGGCAAAGTGGAGCAACTGCAACATATCGCGGGCATCGACACGGAGGCCATAACGGACGAAATCGTCAAACTGTGCAAGCCCGATTATCCCACTAACCAGAAATCAATTCCTTCCGAACAATGAAAATAATCATAGCCGGGGCTTATGCCATAGGTACTCATCTGGCGCGACTGCTCGCACGAGAACATGAAAACATCATTCTCATCGACACCGACGAGGAACGTCTGGCACGATGTGAGGCCGACACCGACCTGCTCACCATACAGGCCTCGCCTACCAGCGTGAAGGCTCTCAAGAATGCCGGCACGGACAGCGCCGACCTCTTCATCGCCGTCACCCCGGACGAGAACATAAACACCACGGCCTGTATGCTGGCCAAAGGTATGGGTGCCAAGAAGACAGTGGCGAAAATAGACAGTGCCGAATACATGGAGCACGACACGCTCGAATTTTTCAACAAGCTGGGCGTCAGCTCGCTCATCTATCCCGAGATGCTGGCCGCCACCGACATAAACAACGGATTGAAGATGTCGTGGGTGAGACAACGGTGGGACGTGCACGACGGAGCGCTGGTGATGCTCGGCATCAAGCTCCGCGAGACATGCACCATACTCAACCAGCCGCTGCGCACTCTCTGCGGTCCGGACGACCCCTATCACATCGTGGCAATCAAACGCGGCAACGAGACCATCATCCCGGGCGGTAACGACTCGTTGCAACTCAACGACATGGCTTATTTCATGACTACCCGCCAATACATCCCTTACATTCGCCAGATAGTGGGCAAAGAGCACTACGTCGACGTGAAAAACGTGATGATAATGGGCGGCGGAGCCACTGCCGTAAGGGCCGTTTCGGCCATGCCGCAATACATGGACGTGAAGATAATAGAGATGGACGAAGACCGCTGCGAACGGCTCAACAGCATACTCGACAAGGACTCGGCACTCGTGATCAACGGCGACGGTCGCGACCTGTCACTGCTCAACGAGGAGGGAATAAACAACACTCAGGCATTCGTGGCGCTCACGGGCAACGCCGAGACTAACATTCTGGCGTGTCTGACGGCCAAACGTCTCGGTGTGAGAAAGACCGTGGCGATGGTCGAGAACATAGACTACGTGAGCATGGCCGAGAGTCTCGACATCGGCACCATCATCAACAAGAAAGCCATCGCGGCCAGTCATATCTATCAGATGTTGCTCGACGCCAACGTGAGCAACGTGCGTTTCCTCATGACGGTCAACGCCGACGTGGCCGAACTGATACCTCAGGAAGGGTCGAAGGTGACCAGGAAGGAGGTGAAAGACCTCGGACTGCCCAAAGGGATAACCATCGGCGGTATCGTCAGAGACGGCAAGGGTATGCTCGTGTCGGGCAACACGCGCATCAACGCGGGCGACTCGGTGGTGGTGTTCTGTCACGGACTGAACATCAAAAAGGTGGAGAAACTGTTTATATGATAAATCTCAAAACGATATACAAGGTCATAGGTTCGCTCCTTTTCATCGAGGCGGCGTTCATGGCGGCATGTTCCATCATGGCGTTCTGGTACAATGAGGACGACACGCTGGCCTTCATCATCTCGGTGGCGGTGACGCTCTGCGGCGGGTTCGTCATGAGATACATGGGCTGCAAGAGCGACAACACCCTCTCCCGACGCGATGCCTACCTCGTGGTGACGCTCACGTGGGTGGTGTTCAGCCTCTTCGGCACACTGCCCTTCATCACGGGCGGATACATCACCAATTTCACCGATGCCTATTTCGAGACCATGTCGGGATTCACCACGACAGGTGCCACCATACTGGACGATGTGGAGAAGATGCCGCACGGCATACTCTTCTGGCGCTCGTTCACACAGTGGATAGGCGGACTGGGTATCGTCTTCTTCACCATAGCGCTGCTGCCGTCGCTCGTGGGCGGCTCTGTCAAGGTGTTCGCGGCCGAAGCCACGGGACCGATACGAATGAAGCTGCACCCCAAACTGTCCACCAGCTCCAAGTGGATATGGATGATCTACCTCGTGCTGACCATCTGTTGCGCCGCCTGCTACATATTCTTCGGCATGGACTGGTTTGACGCCGTGAACTACTCGATGACCACAACGGCCACGGGAGGTTTTTCCACTCACAACACGAGTACGGAGTTTTTCAACAGTCCGGCGATAGAATACACATGCACGTTGTTCTGCTTTCTCTCCGGCACCAACTTCACACTGCTGTACTACTCGGTGTTCAAGCTGAAGCTGAAACAACTCTTCAGCAACCCCGAGTTCAAGTTGTATGTCACTCTGGTGGCCGTGTTCTCGGCCTTCATCACCTGCGAACTCATCTTCCGCAACGGTTACGACATAGAGCGGGCGTTCCGTTGCGGCATCTTCCAGGTGGTGTCGTTCATCACCACCACGGGCCTGTTCAACGACGATGCCGCCCGGTGGCCTCACGTGACATGGGTGGTGCTCGCCCTGTGTATGTTTCTGGGAGCCAGTTCGGGGTCCACGAGCGGCGGATTCAAGTGCATCCGCGGCGTGATGCTCATGAAGACCGTGCGCAACGAGTTCAGACAGATCATCCACCCCAACGCCGTGTTGCCCATGCGCATAGCGGGCGTCAACGTGCCCAACAGCAAACGTGTCACGCTGCTGGCGCTGCTCACCGTGTATCTCTTGTTGTGCCTGTTGTGCTCGTTCACGATGATCGCCATCGGCATAGACAATACCAACGCCATCACCATCACACTGAGTTGCCTGGGCAATGTGGGCCCGACGCTGGGCATAGATATTGGCCCGACGATGTCGTGGAGCATGCTGCCGGACGCGGCCAAATGGATGTGCTCGCTGCTCATGCTGGTGGGTCGTCTCGAGATTTTCTCCGTATTAGTGATATTCACGTCGGCCTTCTGGAAGGAGAACTGAGCCGCGCCGAGAGCCGGAAAGGCCTCTTCGGACGCGCCAAAGCGATACTGCTGAAATAAACATAGATAAAATCAACCAATAAAAAACTAAAAAGATATGAAACCGTTAAAATTCAACGCGCTGCTGAAATCAACCATCTGGGGCGGCGAGAAAATCATTCCGTTCAAAGGACTTGACTCCAATCAGGAGAATGTAGGTGAGAGTTGGGAAATCTCAGGAGTGAAAGGCAACGAGACAATCGTGAGCGAAGGCGAGTATGCCGGCAAGAGCCTCAACGAGGTTGTGGCCGAACTGCAGGACAAGCTCATAGGAGCCGAGAACCACAAACGCTTCGGCAACGAGTTCCCCTTGCTCATCAAGTTCATCGACGCACGTCAGGACCTCTCCATTCAGGTGCACCCCACCGACGAGATAGCCAAAAAGCAAGGCAAAGACCGCGGCAAGACGGAGATGTGGTATCTGATGGATTCGGACAAGGACGCGACTCTGCTGTGCGGTCTGAAGAAGAAAATCACTCCCGAGGAGTATGCCGCGATGGTGGAGAATGACACCATCGTCGACGCCATCGCCAGATATGAGGTGAAGGAGGGCGACTGTTTCTTCCTGCCGGCAGGACGTATCCACGCCATCGGCACAGGCTGTTTCCTGGCCGAGATACAGCAGACCAGCGACGTGACATACCGCATCTACGACTTCAAACGCAAGGACAAGGACGGCAACTACCGCGAGTTGCACACCAAGCAGGCTGCCGAGTGTATCAACTACGCCGTCGAGGACAACTACCGCACGGAGTACATGCCGGCCAAGAACCAGGGCGTTTCGCTCGTGCAGTGTCCTTATTTCTGCACCGCCGTGTACGACCTCGACGAGCCGATGACACTCGACTACTCCGAGCTGGACAGCTTCGTCATCATGATAGGTCTCAAGGGTGAGGGCACCATCGTCGACAACGAGGGCAACGAGACTACTCTCAAAGCCGGCGAGTCGATACTCGTTCCCGCAACGACCAAGACTCTGAAGGTGAGCGGAACAATCAAGTTCCTCGAGACTTACGTATAATCCCACAACCGGAAAAAAGCCAAAGGTCCGGCCCATCCCTACATACGGAGACGAGCCGGACCTTTTTTCT
>CAJKQX010000093.1 GCA_905202125.1 uncultured Prevotella sp. | reverse complement strand
GACGGGTCCTTTTTTTCAGTGCCTTCACTCAGACACACTCAAAGAAACAGTATCTAATTGACAGATGGGCATCACATGGATTATTATCATCAATGGGCTTAAAACAAAATAGTTGGAAAGTGTGATAAAGACTCTCCAACTATTCAGTTTATATTCTCACAAAGAGCTAATTATCAATCAAGTCCATGATTATCATTTGTTCGGACATTGAGATATTGTATATCTTCATTAGTATCTCGTCTTCCTTGAAATTATCGAAGATATTGCGGTTGTCGTCTGATAAGGAAATGTATTTCCTGAAAAGGGAGATGGCTCCTTTTATGTTCGAGAGAAAATATTGGGCGTATCCGGCATTCAGATAATCAGACGGAATATCATTACCGCTGTTTATGATCTTTTCATACAATTGGATGGCATTGTCTGGTCTTCCCTGAATGAGATATCCCCATGACAGGGCGCGATTGATATTAATGTCATCCGGATGTTCGAAACTGAGTTTGAAAAGCAGTGACATTCCTTCGTCTGTTTTGTCACAACTGACTTGAGCTATTCCCAAGTTTAAAGCGTAAGACTTGTTTTCGGGATGTGAAGTGTGAAGCCGTTGGTAGAAATGTACAGACTGTTTGTAGTCATGCAATATGAACGACAGCTGGGCCATACTCTTGAGAGCCTGTTCGTTGTCCGGTTGATTCTCTAAAATAATGTTCAGCAGTCGCAGGGCAACTTCATACTTACCGGTTTTGATATTGCTTATGGCAACAAGGAGAAGATGGTCGTAGTTTTTGTTAATATTGTTTGTATCGGCCAGTTTCAAAACATCGTGATACTCCTTGTGCTTGAAAAGAAATTTGTCAAGTGTCATTATTTCATCGTCAGAAAGATGTTTTCTGAACGATGAGGTAGCAAGAAAAAGGTTGGTTCCCGTCTTATTGACAAACGGATTCACAAAATCTTCCTTGTATTGATTCAGTCGGAAAAATCTGTACAAATCCTGTAAGTACATGCGACGAATATAAACGGGTGTCTCCGTGTTTTGTATTTCGGCCCCAAAACCCATTATCGATGAATCCGGATTGTTGAGCAGTTCCTTCACATTGGCCGGAATAGAGTCGAAAACGGATGAGAGGGCGAGCATGAATGAATATTTATCTGATTCGCAGAACGGTCCTTTGCTGAACATTTTCGTAAATAACGGGCTGTCTTTGACATCCTTTTTCAGGTTCGAAAGCTGCGGATGGTCGATGTAGAACGGGCAGAACCAGTTGCTGAGATGGTAGAAGAAAGGGAACCGTTTCATCTGTGCGAACCCTCCGAAATATATATCTGAGCCCGATTTCTGCATGTCTATCATCCTGTTGAACGATTTTTCCATTTCCTCCAACTCTCGTTCGGCCTCTCCCGAGTCAAGAATATCACGCATCGGGTCGTCATCTTTCTCGATGATACCCGTGCGTGTGATTTCGAAATTATTGTTTTTTATGATGTTAGGCATGATGTCGTGCTTAATCTTTTCGTTGTCCGCGTCGGTATTGTTGCAATAGTAGAGTTGGAACTGAAATTCCAAAAGTTCTTTGCGCGTAATGTCGTTGGCGCAAAGACGCGACAACGTATTTTCTATTTCCCCGAACGCGCACTCTTTTGGTGTTGACAATGCCCAACCAACGAGCGCGCGCTGTCTCACCTTCTCATTCGTGGCATTCTCGTAAGCACTGGCCAGCGTAGCCCATTTATTGATATCAAATATGTTAAGACACGCGAGTGTTATGGCGCTTACAATCATTTGAGCATCATTGGCATCGATTGTCGGTGATGTAATTATCCGTAATAATGTATCGCGGGTATTGTCCGCCCATTGATCGGAAGCCAAAATCTCGTTGAAAACTGTCGAGATGTATTGTTGATGCTCCGAATATGTGGAGTGGAGGGTGTCTTCGTGCACATTTTCAAGTTCGAGTGAAGACAAGGCGATCTCCTGAACGAAACCTTCCAACGTCGTGTATATCTGTTCCGGTTGAGCCAACAACCCCTTCGATTTGGCGTGAGCGTCTGAATACGATCTGAATCTTCTTATGCGTTCATACAGTTTGATTGAATTGTAAATACGATAAGCAGCGTTCAGCAATTCGTTGTACACCCGGTCTCTTTGAGGATCTTTGAATCCTCTGAGCATGTAATCACACATGAGACGGTAGTTGTTTTCTATTTCCTCCAACCGTGAAGATACCACGGCTCGGTTGTTATTGTCAATCTCCGAGCGCAAGAGTTTTAAGGCCTTACCGAGATTTTTCTCCTCGGTGATACATTTTTTGATGTTATCCAGCATAGTACTTTATGGAAAGTAAGTGAAGGGAAAAATCCGTTTCAATAGAATGATTTAGCCACCTCGATATCCGCTTTGTCAGGATAACCGGCATGGTTGTATTTTTGCTTTTCTATCGCCTTGATAGTCTTGTCGTTCACTTTACAATATTTGTGTATGATGTCGGCATAATGGCCTATTCCGTTCTTATTGATTGAGTCACAAGCCATATTGTATGTTTTTATGAAGGCCGCAATCTGCCTGTTTCGCATCTTGTTGGCGTTCAGTTCGGAACGGAAAGCGATGACGCCCAAATTGTTTTTATAGTCACGGCTGTCAGCAATGACATGATGACCTTTCGAACGGGCCGTTGCGGCGAATGGTTCTTGCAGCCACACGGCATCAATCTCATTGTTGAGCAGCATGGCAAGACGTATGTTCATATCGTTGATCTGTATTCTGAACTGTTGGGAGTGGTCGTTCTTCGTCAATGTCTTCGAGGTGAGGAAATCTGTAGCAGAGAAACGCGTCATGCCCACCATCTTGTCGTTCATCTGACTAGTGCTTTTTATGCGCGCACGGTGGTTTGATAAGAGTTGCCAATAAGCGTTGGTCGACGATACGTAGTCCATTTTGATTTTATTATGGCGTTTCAAGAACTCTGTATGTACCAAATCAGAGAACATTCCTTCCACGCTTTTGCCTATGAAAGCCGTGTCGCAATCCATCTGCGCGTTGAATAGCTTGAGCAGCACGCTCACTTTCTGGTTTTCAAACATTTTGTTTTCTTGGGCTACGAATACAGGCAGACAGTCGAGGGTAGGGTTCACCGCTATCTTTAGTGCCATTTTTTCTGCTTTAAGAGCCATCTCCCGCTCTTTCTTCAACTTGTTTTGACGCTCTGTGGCCGACTCTCCGCAAGAGAAAAGAATGAAGATAATGAAGACACTTATTGTATTGAAAATAACTTTATTCATAAGGCAAAAATAGCAATAAATTTTGTAACAAAGAAAAATATTTGTACTTTTGTGGGAAATAGTATATAAATGGCAAAAGACAAAATTGCTTATGTTTGCGACAATTGCGGACACGAGTCTGCAAAATGGATAGGCAAATGTCCTAATTGTGGTCTTTGGAATACATTCAAAGAGATAAAATTGTCTGCCAATACCTCATTTTCTTTGAACAAACCGGCCACTCATGTTTCCGTGTCAGGTAGTTCGCCCATGAAGCTCAAGGATATTCCGTATCAGGACGATCCGCGTTTGGATATGAACGACAGTGAACTGAACAGAGTGCTCGGCGGCGGCTTGGTGCCGGGCAGTATAGTGCTGTTGGGTGGCGAACCGGGTATCGGCAAGAGTACTCTCACTTTGCAGACCATACTCAATATTCCTGACCGCAAGATACTCTATGTCAGCGGTGAGGAAAGTGCCAAGCAACTGAAGATGAGAGCCTGCCGCCTTGCCGGCTCTCGGCATGAAAGGGTGACGGATAATAATGATAATGTCGTCATTCTTTGCGAGACATCCCTCGACAAAATCTTCGTACATATTAATAATGTAGCGCCCGATCTGGTCATAGTCGATTCTATTCAGACCATCATGTCGGAGAATGTGGACAGCAGTCCGGGCAGTATCACCCAGGTGAGAGAGTGTGCAGCCGCGCTTTTGCGATTTGCCAAGAGTAGCGGAGTGCCCGTTATCCTCATAGGCCACATCAATAAAGAAGGCACATTGGCCGGACCCAAGATACTGGAACACATTGTCGACACTGTCATACAGTTTGAGGGCGACCAGCATTATATGTATCGCATCCTGCGATCGATAAAGAATCGTTTCGGCAGCACATCCGAAATAGGTATTTACGAAATGCAACAGACAGGGCTGCGCCAGGTGAGCAACCCCTCCGAACTGCTGATTACGCAGGATCATGAAGGCCTTTCTGGCATAGCTATCAGTTCGGCCATCGAGGGTATTCGGCCGTTCTTGATGGAGACACAGGCGCTTGTGTCATCGGCAGCTTATGGCACACCCCAGCGTTCGGCCACAGGTTTCGACCAGCGCAGACTCAATATGCTTCTGGCTGTGCTCGAAAAGAGGGTCGGGTTCAAGTTGATGCAGAAAGATGTTTTTATCAATATCGCCGGAGGGCTGCGTGTGACGGACCTGGCAATGGACCTTAGCGTGATTGCCGCAGTGCTGTCAAGCAATGTAGATACAGCCATTGAACCCGGATGGTGTATGACAGGCGAGGTGGGACTCAGCGGCGAGGTGCGTCCGGTGAGCCGGATAGAACAACGATTGGCTGAGGCCGAGAAACTCGGTTTCAATGATATCATCATTCCCAAATATAATTTTCAGGGAATAGACAAAACAAAATATAAAATCAATATTCATCCTGTACACAAGGTTGAAGAGGCATTGAGAGTATTATTCGGATAAGAAAATGAAAGACTCGGTAATAATAGTAAGTGGTGGAATGGACAGTGTGACGTTGCTGTACGAGCGACGCGAAAATATAGCTTTGGCCCTGACGTTCGATTATGGTAGTAATCACAACGCCAAAGAGATTGCTTTTGCCAAGTTGCATTGTGATCGGCTCGGCATCAAGCATTTCATCATCAAGTTCGATTTCATGAAACAATATTTCAAAAGCAGCCTCCTTGAAGGTGCCGATGTCATACCCGAAGGGTCGTATGACGACGATAATATGAAGTCAACTGTCGTTCCCTTCCGCAATGGTATCATGCTCTCGATAGCCATAGGCATAGCCGAGACCCATCATCTCAAGAATGTGCTCATAGCCAATCATAGTGGCGACCATGCCATCTACCCCGATTGCCGTTCGGCTTTCATCGATGCGATGGACTCGGCCTCGCAGAACGGAACGTACGATCATGTGAGAATCCTTGCCCCTTACACCAATATCACGAAGACCGGCATCGCGCGTATCGGCAAACGTCTCGGCCTGGACTACTCTCAGACGTGGAGTTGCTATAAGGGAGGCGATGTGCATTGCGGCAAATGTGGCACTTGCGTGGAGCGTAAAGAGGCCTTGAGAGATGCCGGAATCGAGGATGAAACTGTTTATGAAATATAATTTCACGTTAGGTGATGGTGTATGTGATTTTTTATTATTAACTTTGCGAAATGTATAAACATTTTCAAGACATAAACCAACAACAATATTTAATTTCAAACATTAAGATAAATGAAAATCGATCAATTTAACTTTGCCGGTAAAAAGGCAATTGTACGTGTGGATTTCAATGTGCCATTGGACGAGAATGGCCATGTAACAGATGAAACCCGTATTCGTGGTGCTCTGCCTACACTCAAGAAGGTGCTTGCAGACGGTGGTGCTCTCATTATGATGAGTCATATGGGCAAACCAAAAGGTAAGGTGAACCCCAAATTGTCTCTCGGTCAGATCGTTCCCAACGTATCCAAAGCTCTTGGTGTAGAGGTTAAGTTCGCTGCAGACTGTGGCAATGCCGAAGAGGCCGCTGCTTCTCTGAAGGCAGGTGAGGCTTTGCTGCTCGAGAACCTCCGCTTTTATCCCGAAGAGGAAGGCAAACCCGTAGGTGTAGATAAGGGTACTCCCGAGTTTGACGCTGCTAAGAAGGCAATGAAAGAAAGCCAAAAGGATTTCGCCAAGAAGCTCGCTTCTTATGCTGACGTATACGTAAACGATGCCTTCGGTACAGCTCACCGTCGTCACGCGTCTACCGCTGTTATCGCCGACTATTTCGCAGAGGACAGCAAGATGCTCGGTTACCTCATGGAAAAAGAGGTTACAGCCATTGAAAACGTGCTGAAGAACGCTCAACATCCGTTCACAGCAATTATCGGTGGTTCAAAGGTAAGCTCTAAGCTCGGCGTTATCAAAAACCTGCTCGACAAGGTAGACAACCTCATTATCGGTGGTGGTATGGGCTACACATTCATTAAGGCACAGGGTGGCAAGATAGGTGAGTCTCTCCACGAGGACGATCTGATGCCCGAAGCACTCAACGTGATGGCCGAAGCTAAGGCTAAAGGCGTAAATCTGAGCCTCTCTGTCGCAACTGTTGCAGCCAATGAGTTCTCCAACGACTCTGAACGCAAGGTCGTACCTATCGATAATATCCCTGACGGATGGGAAGGAATGGACGCTTCTGATGAGAGTTTGGAAATCTGGAAGAAGATCATCCTCGGCTCCAAAACCATCCTTTGGAACGGTCCGGTGGGCGTATTCGAGTTTGAAAATTTCGCACACGGTACAGGTGAAATAGCCAAATACGTGGCACAGGCCACTCAGGAGAACGGCGCATACTCACTTGTAGGTGGTGGCGACTCTGTTGCTGCTGTCAACAAGTTCGGTCTCGCCGATAAAGTAAGCTATGTATCTACCGGTGGTGGCGCAATGCTTGAGGCCATCGAGGGTAAAGTTCTTCCCGGCGTAGCAGCTATCAAAGGCGAATAATACATCGTCATAAATATAAACAAAGTCCGTTGGCAAGCGTCAATGGACTTTGTTTTTATCACCCATATCCACTATCTTGGCAACCACATTATAGTGAACACGTCACTCATCCACATTTTTATCTGTTTTGTACAAAGCCTTTGTACGGTTCGTACATGAACTTTGTACAGTTAGTACAGAGCCACTGTACCAACCGTACAGCAACCCTGTACGATTTTGTATTGTGAAGATACGCATAATAACTACACCTCTTT
Source organism: uncultured Prevotella sp. (assembly GCA_905202125.1). Lineage (GTDB taxonomy): Bacteria > Bacteroidota > Bacteroidia > Bacteroidales > Bacteroidaceae > Prevotella. The sequence continues at coordinate 68 of CAJKQX010000093.1, read as the reverse complement.
TCATTATAAAATCGATACTGTTTCTTTGAGTGTGTCTGAGTGAAGGCACTGAAAAAAAGGACCCGTCC
>CAJKQX010000092.1 GCA_905202125.1 uncultured Prevotella sp. | reverse complement strand
GAGGTCTACAGGCTTGAGTGAACTCGCCTCAGACACACTCAGTGAAACACTACCGGTTACACTTTGCGATTCACCGATTTTTCAGATTTTTTCTCGCTCAGATGTTTCGGAATTTGCCAAATTGTGCGATTGTTGAGGGCTTTAAGCGGAAAACATGTTTTATAACATAAAAAAAGATTTTTGCGTTTTCCAAAAAGATATTACCTTTGTGGTGTTATCCTGAATACAATCTTTTTACCTTAAGGAAGTACTAATACCTATTGAGATAAAGCTCCGGTCTCTGTGAAGAAACCGGAGCTTTGCTTTGTATTCATGATATTGCAGTATTTTGGACAAGGCAATATCGTTATTTGATTATTATTTTATACCTCTTTCGTTCAACGCCTTGCTGTAATTTCTTGCGTTTCTCATGTGTTCCCCGTATGTACGTGCGAAATTATGCGTGCCGCTGAAATCCTCTTTCGCACACATATAAAGGTAATCGTGTCTTACAAGATTCAGCACGGCATCTATTCCGGCAATCGATGGTATGCGTATCGGTCCCGGTGGTAATCCGGGGTTGCGATAAGTGTTGTAGGGGCTCTGTATGTTCAGCAGATTGTTGTATATCCGTCGCAGTTCGAATTTTTTCCATGCGAATTTGATTGTCGGGTCAGCCTGAAGAGGCATGCCTGATGGATATTCGGCATTACGAAGTTTAAGCCTGTTGTAATACATTCCGGCAATCATCGGTTTTTCTTCGTTATTGGCAGTCTCCTCGTCTATAATGCTCGCCAATGTGGACACCTCTGTTGGTGTCATACCGAGTCGCTGTGCTTTATCCTTGCGTTCCTCGTTCCAAAATTTGGTATATTCTTTTCTCATGCGTTCGAGCAATTTGTCAACGCTTGTATTCCAATAGATGTCGTATGTGTTAGGAATAAACATGCATACTATTGTTGTCGTGTCGAATCCAAGTTTCTCGCACTTTTGCTCGTCTGTCAGTGCATCGCATATTGATGTGCTGTCGGTCATAAGCTTTTTCGACAGTTCTGCTGCCAGTCTGTCGATAGTGCGGACAGAAGGTATTGTGAGGTTGACTGGTGTCTGCAATCCGTTCTTGATATTTCTGAACACCGTGGCAGCTCCGTTTCCCGGTTTTATGGCGTAGCGGCCTGTGCGCACATGATTTTCATAGTCACTATGTCTTGCAAGTATCTTGAATGCGGACAATGAATGTGCGTTGGCAACCGGTTGCAGTTTCATGATCACCGAGTCGGCATTGTCGTTGTCATCGATATAGATGTACTCCGTTGCAGATAGTTTGGATAGCGAAGTGAAAAAATAATAATACACCACAATTATTATGGCAATCAAGCACAAAATTATGGACATTACCAGTTTTTTTGATTTCATTTTAGTTGGTTTTATAACTTAAGATATTGATATTTCCCTGAGATTATTGGGCAAAGCTCCTTTCATGTATGCAAAGTTAGTGTAACTCATCTGAATTACAAAATAAAAAATGCTTAAAAGCACATTTTATTATATTGAGTCATGCTTACCCTTTATGTATTTTTTGTACATTTGCACTACTTTACAAATACAAAAATAAATTGCAAATGATGATGTACGAAACATATATTTTTGATCTTGACGGAACGCTGCTCGATACTCTGCAAGACTTGGCAGCCAGTTGTAATTATGCCTTACGCACACACGGCTTGCCAGAGCGTACGATTAATGAGGTGAGACGATTTGTTGGCAACGGTGTGAAAAAACTCATGGAACGCGCTGTGCCCGACGGTCTTGACAATCCGGCTTTCGATGATGTGTTCCGGACTTTTCGCGCGCACTATATCGAACATGGACTTGACACCACAAGTCCTTATCCCGGTGTGAAAGACATGCTTTCACGTTTGAAGAGTATGGGCAAAAATATAGCAGTGGTGAGCAACAAGTTTGATGCAGCCACCAAAGAGTTGTGTCATCACTTTTTCAGCGAGACAGTCTCTGTTTCCATTGGCGAACGTGAGGGTGTTCAGCGCAAGCCGTCTCCCGATACGGTCAATGAAGCGTTGAGGGAGTTGGGCGTCAATCGCGAACATGCCGTATATGTTGGAGATAGCGATGTGGATGTGATGACGGCCCGCAATAGCGGGTTGCCGTGCATCAGTGTGTTGTGGGGATTTCGCGACCGCGATTTTCTCATAGAACATGGTGCCACAACCTTCATCGAAACGCCTGACGAACTGTTCGACTAAAGTCCTTTGGATATATAATCAATGCGCCACAAAAGTCGGGAAAACTCTTGTGGCGCATTGATGTTTTAGTTCAACTTGCCTGTTTCGTAAAAATTCAGCATGTCGATATTCAGTATTGTGAGATATTTGCTTTGCAGTTCGTTCTGCTGGGCATTAATGAGATTGTTCTTGCCCGTCATCAGTTCAACAATGTTTTTCATTCCTTGATTGAACTGTTCGCTCAATAGTTCGTAGCTCGCGGTCGCACTTTGTGTCGATATCTTGGCCGCTTTGAATTTGTTTTGGTTGGTCATAGCCTGCAACCAGTAATTTTCTATTGTGGAGTAGAGTTCTGTCTGTTTGTCCCTCAGCTCGAGCATATAGTTTTCCTTTTGCAGTTTCATCTTGTTTATCGCCGTTCTTGAGGTGCGGTTGTCAAGGATAGGAATACTTACAGTCAGTCCGCCACCGAAACTCGTGTTGTTTTTTATCTGCATGCCCCATCTGTTATCGTTCATCGACGATGTGCTTGTCGATACACCGGCATTCAGACCAATCGTGGGCATACGTTGTGCTTTGGCTATCTTTATACCCAACTCACTGCTTTCGATACCTATCATCGCATTTTTTATTTCAGGTCTGATGTTGAGAGTTGCCGTGTACACATCGCCCGGTTTCGGGATGTCGCGCAACGCCATTTCGTCTGTCATTTCAGGGATGACGATATCAAATTCTTCATCGTCCGTGATCTGCAACAATTGTTTGAGTTGTCGTTTGTAGTTCTTCAAGTTGCTTTCAGTCTCCACCACGTTGTATTCGTCTTGCGCTCTTTGAGCGGTGAGCTGCGCCAGATCAGCCTTGCTCATCTTGCCCACGGTGAACATTTCCTTGCCTCGGTTTTCGTTTCTGATGCTTGTGTTCAGATTTTCTTTGCTCACATTGATGGCATCGTTGGAGTAGAGTATCTGTACATACAGTTGTGCTATCTGTTCCTGTATGGAATTGGCCGTTTGTGCCGAGTCGAGTTTGGCTTGTTCAGCCGTCAATCTGTTTTGTTTTATTGTTTTTGTGTTTCTGCCACCGTTCCACACTGTCCAGTTTGCGCTCAGGTTGTACGACCCGCTGTAATAAGCCTTGTTTACCATCGACTGCACGAATCCGTTGTCCACGGCGGCCCGTCCAGTCTCCGGCCACGGGCTGTAGGTCACGCCTTGTGATGACGAGAAATTGAGCGAAGGCAATAGTTCAGCCTGGCTCTGTTTGATGTCCTCGCGCGATGAGTATTCCTTAATCTTCGCCTTTTTCAACGCTATGTTGTTGGCCAGTGCATAATCTATGCAGTTTTTCAGTGTCCATTGTCTTGCCGTGCATGTGGTTGCTATCGACAGCATCAATACACAGCCCAGAGTTTTCATTATTAATTTGTTCATATCTTTTCCGTATTTTGTTTATTAGATTAAAAATATGAGCTAAAAGTTTTGCAATACACGTAATATTAGTATTTTTTTACAAATCCCATACAAAAGGGAATTTTTGTGTTAATAATCCTAAATGATTTTTTAAATTTCAATGTAAGTATGTGTTTTTGTGCAGAATAAAAATCTCCTAAACGGCGATTGCGATAACGACGGCTTTTAAGCATATCGCCTTTCTCTATATTCTCTACGAAAATTGGTACAATCGCTCCATTGCATATCCCCAAGGAACTTATCAACAGCTGATTCAATATCTTCTGAATTTGTAAGTTGATAGTCATACTTTAATCGCGTCAAAATCCGAAAAATGCATAAATATTCAAAATAGAAAGTAAAAAATTTTGACAAATGAAAATCGCGAAATAGAAATACAAAGGCCGAAAAATACGTATTTCACACCACAATAACACTCATAATTTCCAAAAGGGCCCCTTTCATCATGCGAAAGGAACCCTTTTAGGATGCGAAAGGGCCCCTTTCGGAACCCAAGTCGGGCACTTTTGTAGGACAATTTTGCCGGATTTTTGCCGGATTTTGGAGTATTTTGTGTTAATGCGTGTTAATATCTATCTTTCAAAAAGTGTGATCGCGTTGATTATCAGCCGATTGGCCGAACCATCAAAATACGGTGATATTTTCAAAAAAGAAATCCTTTGTGCGAAATGATGCGATTCTCAGAGAGTTTGGGAGAAATATATTGTATAATTATGCAACACGAATTGTATAATTATGCAAAAAAGAAAGGGCCGCAACGGAATGTTACCGACACGACCCTGTGGGGATATTTTTTGTGAGTTATTTCGCGAGTTGGTTCAGCCGCGCTATATATTTGCCCAAGATGTCAAACTCGATATTCACGATACTGCCAACCTTGATGTCATGAAAATTGGTGTTTTCAAATGTGTAGGGTATTATTGCCACGGTGAAAGAGTTGTCAGTCGGGTTGCACACCGTGAGCGACACGCCATTCACGGTGACCGACCCTTTGTCTACTGTGAAATATCCACGTTGGGCCATATCCTTGTCGAAATCATACTCGAAAGTGAAATATGTGGAGCCTTCTGCGTCTTTGATTTCCGTGCAACGGGCGGTGCCGTCCACATGCCCCTGCACGATATGTCCGTCGAGCCGTCCGTTCATCATCATCGAACGTTCCACATTCACCTTGTCGCCGACATTGAGCAATCCGAGATTTGAGCGGTCGAGAGTTTCTTTCATTGCAGTCACGGTGTATGCGCCATTACTGATGTCTACCACCGTCAGGCACACTCCGTTGTGAGCCACGCTCTGGTCTATCTTCAGCTCGTTGGTGAATGAGCAACTTAATACAAAATCTATATTTTCCTGGTTTTTGTTTATCGCAACTATTGTTGCCGTTTCTTCTATGATGCCTGAGAACATAATTGTTTGTAATTTTGTTGTGTGGGTTGTCTTAATGATCATTGCCGGGGCGGATGCCACAATTGCAATGTGTGCATTGTCAAATATATAAATGTATAAAAAAGGAAAGGGGTTGCAGGTGATGTGATGAAACTCCGAGTATATAGGATTTGAGAGTTCTCCGTCTTTGTAATCCACCGGCTTTACAGCTTAGCTCCGAAGAGTTTATATGGCCCGCCATTGACAAAAGAAATCTTCTCGGTTTATGGATTTTATTGATGAGTATCCCGATCGAACCATTGCAACCCCGAATATTCCTTTATTTTGATACTGCAAAATTACAACAAATAAATGAAATATCCCAATTCCATCGGTAGAATTATGATTACATGTTATTAATTTTAACTTTGAGATATTTCCTCTTCGTATAATCTGTCAAATGTTTGGCGCAGACGTTGTTTGTCGATGATGAAATTGCGTATTTCTTTCAGATACTGTTCGTTGGGCGAGTTTGGCATCCACAGTCTGATGTATCCGTGAGCCGAATATTTGTTCTCTATGTGCGATACGAATCGTTGCCACTGTTCCTCCTTGTCTTTCTCCGGGTAGTGGTCAATGCCGTATTCCACTGTGCGTCGGAATACGATGTCCGGTTCCAGATCGCGGTCGGCTTCGGCCACAATCTTTCCATATATGCTTCGTGGCGAGTGGGAGGCAGATGCCCGATGGTCTTCCACGGCTTCTTTCATTATCTTGATTTGTTCGGTCGAGAACCATTTCTTCAGACGCGTATCGGAGCTGAGTATCCTTCCGCTCGTAATATGATGTATGGCGCGCGGACCCTCAAGACCCAGATCGTGATAAGCGGCTATCGCATAAGCCATGTCGATATTGGCTCCGTTTCTTTTGGCCAGTTGCAACGAACGGTTTATCACTCTGTTGGCATGTGCCAGATTGTGTGCCTTGTCGAATGCGGAGTATCTGGGGAGTATGTTCCTCTCTACAAACTCCATCAGGTCCAAATTTACGTTTGATGCGAGCATGATAATGATGAGATATTTATTTGCAAATATAGTCTTTTATGGTTAATTTTGCAAGTTATTAACAGAAAAACAGATGAGAAATATGGATAATGTGGATGTCAATTCCGCTAAAGCTTGGTTGCTTGCCTCTCGTCCCAAAACACTTACCGGCGCGGCAGTGCCTGTGATGATTGGTACGGCTATGGCTTTGTCTGAAAATGCCGGATGTATCCGGGTGATTCCTGCGGTGCTGTGTTTCCTTTTTGCTTTTATCATGCAGATAGATGCCAATTTTGTGAATGACTATTTCGATTGTCTCAAAGGTAATGATGATGACACGCGTCTGGGACCAAAACGTGCCTGTGCTCAAGGATGGATAACTACGGGGGCCATGCGCACAGGTATCATCGTGACCACTGTCGCGGCTTGTCTTGTCGGTCTGCCGCTTGTCTTTTATGGTGGGTGGACTATGATCGGAGTGGGGGCTCTCTGTGTGGTCTTTTGTTTTCTCTACACCACATGTCTTTCTTATCACGGTTTGGGCGATTTGCTCGTTATTGTGTTTTTCGGTATCGTACCGGTCTCGCTCACTTATTTCTTGGAACAACCGTATGAGCCGAGAGGCATCAGCATGGATGTGTTATGGATGTCGTTGGCCTGTGGTTTGGTGATCGATACGCTTTTGATAGTCAACAATTATCGTGATATTGACAATGACCGACGTGCCGGAAAGAAAACCCTTGTGGTGCTTATCGGTAAGCGGGCCTCCGGGATATTGTATCTCGGGCTTGGCCTCGTCGCTTGTGTCATCAGTGTGTTGGTGTTTGCCGAGGATCGTGCATGTGCAGCTATTTTACCTTGCGGTTACCTCTTGCCACATCTGTCGGCTTATCGGAGTATGGTGACCATCAAACGCGGGCGCGAGCTCAACAGCGTTCTCGGTATCACGGCCCGCAACATGTTTGTCTACGGACTGCTCGTTGTGATTGGTTTGCTCATTTATATCTGATACGGGGTATTCACTACACCGATGCAAAACATCCGATACTGTTTCTTTGAGTGTGTCTGAGTGAAGGCACTGAAAAAAAGGACCCGTC
>CAJKQX010000091.1 GCA_905202125.1 uncultured Prevotella sp. | reverse complement strand
TTTGTATCTTGATAACAGTAACTAACTGATTATCAATATACTTTATATTTGAGGAAGTAAGATAACCATTAAGTCCTCGCGTCCGTTTCAATGCGCATACCATCCCCTTACCCCATAAAGCGACTTGAGGCAATACGCAATCAGTGGCCATCAAGTGATGTAAATCATCCGGAAGAAGTTTTGAAGGCTTCTGCATATGCATGGTTGTCGGTGTAGATATTCAGCACACATTGCCTTGCGGTCTTAATCCACTTGGCAGGTACTGAAATGAATTTGAAGACAAACGTCTTGATACGGCTGGTTTCCTTGAGCCCGAACTTCTTCACTTCAATCCTTTGCATGATGGCCTTGTAGAAATTGCGTATCAGTGCCGTCAGGAGCAGGAACACGGTATTTTCCGCCATGAAGGATTTAGGCAGTCTGTCCCATCCAAACCCATTGTTCATGTCATCAAAGACGCGTTCCTTGCCACCGCGCATGTTATAGAACTCCACGATGTCCCTCATGGATGATTCGTAATCGTTGGTCAGGATGCAGCGGTATGTATATTCCCCCTCCCACAGGTCCGGTCCACTGCCCATGCGTCTCTGTCTCTGGATTACCAGGCGATACGGTTTGCCCTTCCACTTCTCAACGAGAATGGAGTTCAACTCAAACACGATGCCGTTTATCTCTTCCTTCTTCCACCCTCTGAGCGCGAAGATGTCATCATAGAGCGAGCAGCAGCGGTTGGCGCGTATGTAGAATGTCCTGCAATGCTTCCTGACCTCATCCACAATGTCTTCAGAGCATGAGCCGCAGTCGGCCCTGAAGCGTTTGACTGTCAGCTTCTTCTCTTCAAGTCTCTCCAAAATCCTCTTTAGCGTGTCCTTCTGGTGAAAGCGTACATTGGTGTTGCCGTCGCTGTTCTCTATGCCGACAATCATGTCGCCGATAACGGCCACACCGGACCTGTAACCAAGAAATTTCTTGTACGTGGGCTTTGCATCGTACTTCTCCGCCTCAATGAACTGGTGGTCAAAGTCAACGTCATACTCCCCGCCCTCTTTCAACTGCCCTGTGGACAACAGGCAATTCAGGAGCAATGTGTTGAGTGTGTCTGCCGTATTGAAATCATAGGACTTTCCGGCATCAGACGTGTATGAGATGTTTTCCCGGGTCAGTTCGTTTATTGCCCTAAGGATGGTGTCGGCGCTACAGGTGCGGAGTGTGGGGTGAAGGGAAAGATGACTCATTAAGTGGGCGGTGACATCCTCAACGCAAGAACCGCCGCAGAAGTAAACGCATAGGAGGGAGCGGATGATTTCGCTGTATTGATAACCATAGAGTTTGCATCTCAACCCAAGTGTTGAGTCAATTGTAGAGGAGAGAAGGGAGGTAAATTGCTCCATGATTGGAAATATGCCTCCAAAAGGAGTGAGTCTTTCGGATTTTATTGCTACCTTTGCCATGCCTGTTGCGGTTTTCTTTGTCTTTGGATTCGCAACACTAAGGTAAGTGAAAACGCTGACATGGCAAAAACCTGGGCAACAAAATGTTGCTCAGGAACTTATAAAAATAATTATCAATTATGTTGCGGAATTAAGGAATAATAAAAACTGAAATGATGAACAAGAGAACCCTCATAGGCGGCGCACTGCTTGCCCTTATAGCGACGGCGGGACAGGCGCAAGTATTCACTCCTGGGCTGAACGACACAATCGACTTTGTTGTTGAAGGCACACTCAAAGAAGGAACAGATACCATCCTCCTGATAGAGAGACCGTATCCGAATGATTTCAAGTACAAGAAATTTCCTGTGAAAGGAAAACGTTTTCGCATCTCAATCCGCCAACCGTTGCACAAGTTCATGCAGATAGAAGATGGGAAGGACGGATGGATGACGTTCATTGTCGACAACCAGCCTGCACGCATCGATATTGATTTCCGCACCAATGCCGTGGTGAAAGGCTCACCGCTCAACAAGCGCTTCAACCGATATCAGCTTGCCATGGATAGTCTCAATGAGGAAATGGACCGACATAAGGACGATGCCAATCACGCCATCCTTGACTCACTCCAACAGCGGGGTAGAGAGATTGGGTGGGCGTCTGTCATCGAGAATTTTGACAACGTCATTCCCGTATATCATCTTGGTTTGAACAATCAGTTCTGCATGATTACGCCCGAGCAGCTTGCACAATGTATGAAAGAGGAACACGCTTTTGCCCATCACCCCGATATGGAACAGGCATGGAAATATTATTGGGCAATGGAGAAACGTCTGCCCGGACAGAAATTCCACGACATTGAGTTGCCCGACACCACAGGCACATCCCGCCGTCTCTCCGAGTTTGTTGGTCAGGGGCATTATGTGTTGCTTGATTTCTGGGCCTCGTGGTGCGGTCCATGCATGGGTTCCATGCCAGGAATGAAGGCGTTGCACGCCAAATATGCCGACCGCGGTTTGCAGATTATCGGCCTCTCCTTCGACTCCAAGCGCGAAGCATGGCTCTCGGCCATACACAGACTTGAGCTTCCGTGGCTTCAACTGTCAGATTTGAAGGGCTGGGAGTCCATTGCATCCGATGTTTACGGCGTGAGAGCCATACCCGAAACGGTGCTCATCGATCCCGATGGAAATATTGTTGCTACCGGTCTACGCGACAAAGAATTGGAGAAAAAACTTGAAGAAATATTCAAGAAAGAATAGAATCGACGATTCGGGATAATTCATCGTCGTTTTCAGAAAAAAAATCCGGAATAAACTGTCACAAATCGTTTCTTGCTACGTACTTAAGGTAGAACAATCAAAAAAAGAAAGGATAAATATGAATTTCAAATTTGCAGTGACATGCATCACATTGGCCGTGTCAAACATAATAACACCAAAAACCGCATTTACATGCTTCGCGCCCCCGAAAGAAAAGGTACGGGAAGGGTAAAGGTGACAATCATTGTGAAGATGAAAAACTGAATATCACAAAACATTCCGATTTCTCTCTATAAACACAAAAGAGACTCCGCCAGGATATCTATCCATCGGCGGAGTCTTTTTCTTTTTGTTTACGTATTGTTGTCTTGCCCGTTTACTGATATCATGTTATTTTATCAGTTTCACGGCCGAGGCCTTGCCGTCGGCTGATACGAATCTCATGATATATGTGCCCTTAGCCCATCCCGACATGTCGATGACACATGAGCCGTCGGTGTGCTGTGCCGTCATCTTCACACCGTTGATGTTGCAGATGGTCAATGTGCCGCTCTGAGCCGTGCGTACCGTTGCCGTGGGTGTGCCGGGCGTGTGGTTCACGTTGATGGAACGCTCGGTTTCGATACTTTGTATGCTGTTTACCGTGCCCGAAGGTATGGTGTAGCTCATGACCATGGTTTTGGCCTGGGCGTTGGGTATTGGCAGCATGATGCGGAAATAGATGGTGGAGCCCGGAGTCAGATCGTTGATAGTGGCAGTGTATATGTTTGGTCCGCCACTCATCCTTGTCTCGCTGAAGACGGGTCCTCCGGTCTCGTCGGTGAGCCAGAAGAATGCACCGTCGGGATAAGACTGCATGAAGTCGGCGCTCACGCGTATCGTTGCCTTGCTGCGGTCGGCGTTGAGAGAGCATTCGAGGTGGATGTTGTATCTGTCCTTCATGTTCTCGCCGTCGTTCACATCCTTGTTGTAGTCGGCCGATGTGTCTCCCGTTCCCGGATTGGGGTTGTCGTCATCGCCGCCGCCGGTGCCCGGTTGGTCGCCGCCGTCACCACCCGTGCCGCCACCGTCTACGAATCCGCCGATGGTGACCGTGGCCGATGTGGGCGATACGGTGTGGCATGTGGCGCTCTGGTCGAAGGTGTCGTCATAGGCGAAAGCGTATGTGCGTCCGTCGCCCGAGGTGATATCGGTGCTGTGGAAGAAGCGCACATATTCGTTGTGAGGATATTCCGTTCCGCCCTGAAACGGTTTGGTCACGGCCGGATCCCAGTCTTGCGTACCCTCGGTCAGTCTGATCTGGCCACGGTTGAAGGCTGCGCAGAACATGGCCTGTACGGTCTTGTCTATCGCGCCTTGATCGGCATTGCCGGCCGATGCGCCGTCGGCAAACTTGCCCGCACCCTCTATCGCGTCGGTTGTCGACGGTATGCCGTATATGCGCGCATGGCTGCCCACGGGCCAGTAGGTGCCCGAGATACATTCCATGTCAAACGTGTCGCCGCTCACTCTGCCCCGCCATGTGCCGAGCACACCCATCTTGATGGTGGCCGTATGGTCGCGGAAATAGCTCCACACCTTATTTATATATCCGTCGAAGATATTCGCGTTTTTTATCGATTTGACTTTCGAGGGTTGCATGATGATTCCTCCCAGGTTGTCCTTGCCCACGTTTGTGGCGTAACAGTCGCGATAGACGGTCGATCCCAATTCCGTGTTCCATTTGTTGATGATGTCCCGGTATGTGGCCGTTTCGCCGCGTTTGGTGTATGCCACGGCGTTAGCCGCGCTGTTGTCTGCATACAGTTCCAGACCCATGGGATATTGGAACGCGTCCACGCGCGATGTGTTGATCCATATTTCGTTTTTGTGTGCCGACGGGTTGTAGTCGTAGGTGAACTCGATCATTTCCCAACGTATGTCGCGGTTGGGGTCGGTCACGTCCTCGAGCGAAGCTCCTGCATATCCGCCTGTATCGTGCACGTGCATGTACATCGGCGACTTGAAGCTGATGAACATGCGGCATGCGAACGTGTTGCCCAGATAGATGGTGTGGTCCTTGAGGTCGGACAGACGTGTGAACACATCGGCAAAGCCCCACTCTCTGCCCGGCAGATGCAGATTGTTTACCGCCGGTGTGAGCGCATGTGTGACCGCCCGCCGGTTGTTGGCCGACGCTGCCATGTCATAATAGATGTCGTAAGCCGCATCGCCCGATTTCTCCTTGCCGATGATGGCCACATAAATCTCGTTGTCGTTGAACTGTCCCTGCGAGTTGTTGAGAATCTTCACAGGAATGTCGGCGTATGTGCATAGTGCGCACATCAAACCTCCCAACATTACAAAGGTTCTTTTCATAATACTGTAAAAAATGAATTAGAATAAATTAAAAATTTAATGATAAGTTTATTTGCTTGCGACTATTATTGCCGCTTTTAAGGTAAAGATAATTTGCGAATCATAGGCACGCATGCCATGACCGTGGTAGGCAAAGGTACAAAATATATTCGGATATCGAATGTTTTTTAGATATTTTATGTAGAAATGACAGTGATTGTGGTAAAAATACGACAATGTGTGATCGGTTTGCGGCTTTTGATTACTCAAGGGTATGCCGGCAATGCGGACGCGACACACCGTTCTTCGTGTACTGAAGGGATGGATGTGTCGCGTCCGTAGTGTCGGTGTGGGATTATCGTAAGGACAGTCCCGGTCGGCTATTTCTTGTCGTAGGCGTGATGCGGATAGTCGATGGTGTAGTGCAGTCCGCGACACTCCTTGCGCTCGATGGCCCATCGTGTGATGAGATAGCCCACGTTGATCATGTTGCGCAGTTCGCAGATGTCGCGTCCGGCCTTCACTCTCTTGAACAGGTTTTCCGTCTCCTCGTAGAGCATATCCAGACGGTCCCATGCGCGATGCAGACGGAGGTCGGAGCGCACGATGCCCACGTAGTTGCTCATGATCTCGCCCACCTCCTTCACGCTCTGAGTGATGAGCACCTTCTCCTCGTTGGTCATCGTGCCCTCATCGTTCCACTCGGGCACTTTCTCGTTGAAATCGTACTCGTCCACATGTGCCAGCGAGTGCTTGGCGGCGGCGTCGGCATAGACCACAGCCTCAATCAGAGAGTTGCTGGCCAGACGGTTGCCGCCGTGCAGACCGGTGCACGAGCACTCGCCGATGGCGTAGAGCCGGTCGATGCTCGACTGTCCGTTCAGATCCACCTTGATGCCTCCGCACATATAGTGGGCCGCGGGGCGTACCGGGATGTACTCTTTGGTGATATCGATGCCGATGGACAGGCATTTCTGATAGATGTTGGGGAAATGGCGTTTGGTCTCTTCCGCATCCTTGTGGGTCACGTCCAGACACACATGGTCCAGTCCGTGAATCTTCATCTCCTTGTCTATGGCACGTGCCACGATGTCGCGCGGGGCCAGTGAGAGGCGTTTGTCATATTTCTCCATGAACGATTCGCCGTTGGGCAGGCGCAGTATGCCGCCGTAGCCGCGCATGGCCTCGGTGATGAGATAGGCCGGATGGGTCTCGCCGGGGTGGTGGAGCACGGTGGGGTGGAACTGCACGAACTCCATGTCGGCCACCGTTCCTTTGGCGCGATAGACCATGGCTATGCCGTCGCCGGTGGAGATGATGGGGTTCGAAGTGGTCTGATAGACAGCACCCACACCTCCCGTACACATCAGCGTCACTTTGCTCAGATACGTGTCTACCTTCTCCGTGTCGGGGTTGAGCACGTAGGCGCCGTAGCAGTTGATGTATGGCGTGCGGCGTGTCACACGTGCGCCGAGGTGGTGCTGGGTGATGATCTCTACGGCAAAATGGTTTTCTTTTATCTCGATATAGGGATTGGCGCGCACGGCAGCCATCAGTCCGCGTTGTATCTCGGCGCCTGTGTCGTCGCTGTGATGCAATATTCGGAATTCGGAATGTCCGCCTTCGCGGTGCAGATCGTATGTGCCCTCGTCGTTCTTGTCGAAATTCACGCCCCAGTCCACCAGTTCCTTGATCTGTTCCGGAGCCTTTCTCACCACTTGCTCCACGGCCGCTCGGTCGCTGATAAAGTCGCCGGCAATCATTGTATCCTCAATGTGCTTGTCGAAATTGTCCACCTCTAAGTTTGTGACCGAGGCCACACCGCCTTGTGCAAATGCCGTGTTGGCCTCGTCAAGCGTAGTCTTACAAATGATACATACCTTGCCTTTCTTGGCTTTGGCCACTTTCAGCGCATAGCTCATACCTGCCACTCCTGCGCCGATAATCAGAAAATCATATTTGAAAACCATACATTAATGTAATGTTATAAAGTTGGTGCAAATGTACATAAAATAATCGAACGAGAGGATGAAGCGCCGAATATTTTCGGCTTGTCACTCCAAATGTAGGATAAGCATAACAAATATCGGTTGGCAGATGTAGGGAGGGGTCCAAGAAATTGAGCTGAATTTGGAAAACATTGCGACACGGGTTGCGGAAATGCAAAAAATATATTTTGGGATGGTTTTTACGTGAGGAGATGATGTATCGCGTCCTTAAGCCATACCCATAAAAACGTCCGAAAATGCATAAATATGCAACACTAAAAGTAAAAAATTTTGACAAAACGAAATCGCAAAATAGAAAGATACGGGCCGAAAAACACATGTTATCACCCCACCGTAACACATCAAAATTCCAAAAGG
>CAJKQX010000090.1 GCA_905202125.1 uncultured Prevotella sp. | reverse complement strand
TATTCGCGAGATTACCAACTTTTATCACACTTTTCTTATCCCGAACTCACGTATATATCGTAGGTATGGCGAAAAGACAATCGATAACATTTATTCTGTTGCCACATCGGCCCTGACATACGAGTTGACAAGAAAAGTATATAAATTGTTGGGGCTGCCAACCGATCACGTCATGAGGTTCAGTAGTTATGATTTGCTAAACGAGAAATCAAGTGAAAACAAGGAGCAAGTTATGGCGATTCGTCCGGATGTGGTGTGCGGCGTACCGCCTTTCAACGCCAAAGCAGAAGGCGGACGTGGAGACGGTGGCACGGCTGAGTATCATAAATTCTTCAATTATTCTAAAGATGTCATTTCGCCAAGATATATTTGCATGCTTACCCAATCGACGTGGTATAATGGTGGACGCGGTGATGGTCTTGAAGAGTTCAGAGATTACATGCTGTCAATCGGCACGAACGACAGACATATCAGGGAGTTGCACGACTATCCTGACATCGAAGAATATTTAAAAGGAGTTACCACTTTAAGAGGTGGAATATGCTTGTATATGTGGGACAAATCTTATTCAGGCAATTGTTTGGTTGTAAATCATATTCTTCATAATGATTATCTCATGGAACGTCCCTTGAGATTTTGCTATAATGGGCACAAGTTAAATTCTTTTATCAGATGGAACGAAGGTCTGGCAATTCTTAAAAAAGTTCTTGACAAAGAGACTCATTTTATCACAGATAATGGTATGATGCGTAAGCGTGACCCGTTCGGGTTTGTTGACAATGGAAGTGACAAGAAATATGAGGGAACGAGAAAAAGCAAGAACTGTCCTATAAAAGTGTATTTGGCAAATGGAAAGATAGGATATGTCTCAGAGGACGCATTAACTAAAGAGAAAGGCAAGGACCAACTGTTGAACAAATGGAAAGTCCTTGTGGCCAAATCAAGTAGCGGAACAGACAAGTTGCCACACATGGTGATAAGCGACCCTGTGGTTTCTGAGCCAAAATCGGTTACCGCTCACACGCATTATGTAATAGAGGGAGTGAGCAGTCAAGTTGAGGCCGATAATTTGGCAGATTATCTGAAAACGAGATTCGCTCGATTTATGATGCTTCTTTTGCGAAGCAATCAGAATATGCGAGTGGACATGTATAAATTTGTTCCTCGCTTGGACTTTTCCCAAAAATGGACTGACGAGATGTTGTTTGAGCGATATGAACTTGGTGAATACGTGGATTTCATAAAGACAATGATTAAAGAAAAGAACGCAAAATCAACATCATGACGTTGATTAAACCCTACTTTCAAAGAGAAAGAGTGAGCACTTCGCTGAGGTGCTGTCAGTTGGGATTCGTAGCAGGAACTTATAGAATAATGCAGGTTAATATTAAGCCCCACAACTCTATCGCTGCAGGGCTTGATTTCTTTATTATCGATAAATTGCCTTATTTCAACCCAAATCGGTCATTAGAGTTCATGGCTGTTTTGGAGATTATATTTGTTGTATTGCGACCGTATTGTCGAAGGCATAGCGGGCTATGGCGAGACAATACGGGAAGCAAGACGACAAATAGAAGTCCAAAACACGTGAACAGACAATACGATAACTGACATTCATGGCCATTGTCGGTCTAATGACCGATTTGGGTTCAATTTATCATACTCCTCATCCGTCACGGGTTCGAGCCATTCGCTGGATGTATTCTCACCCTTGATTTCGAATGCGAGGTGAGCGAACCAGCTGTCGGCGGCAGCGCCATGCCAGTGTTTCACGTTGGCAGGGATATGGATCACTGTTCCGGGAAGTATTTCGACGGCAGGTTTGCCTTCTTCCTGGTACCATCCGCGACCGGCGACGCCGATGAGCATCTGTCCCCCACCCTTAGCGGCTTTGTGGATGTGCCAGTTGTTGCGGCAGCGCGGTTCGAAGGTCACATTGGCGATGGAAACCTGCTCCGTTGATACGCGGGCAAGATAGCTGTTGCCTATGAAGTACTTGGCATAAGCCGTATTGGGTTCGCCTATCGGGAAAATCATCTCTCTTTGGAAAGCGGCCTTAGCGTCTTCGCCGGCAGTATCGTCGGCCCACACCTCTTTGGCTATGCGGAATCCGGCCCAAGCGTTGGGCCATCCTGCATAGAAAGCGGCCTGTGTCAGCAAGGCGGCAATCTCGTTGCGTGTGATACCATGCTTCTTGCCCATCTCAAGATGAGAGCGGAACGAAGAATCGATGAGGCCTTTGCCGAGCAGAATGGAAATCGTCACCATGCTGTGGTCGTGAAGACTGAGCGTATTGTCGTTCCATACGGCGTCGCCAAACAAGACGTGGTCGTTGAGTTCTGCGAATTTGGGAGCGAACTCGCCGAGGTTGTCGCGTCCTGCTGTTTGTTCTATTTTTTTCTGTGCCATAACATTGAGTGTTAAAATGCTGAATAATAAAATTAAAATGATTCTGTTCATAATAGATTATTGTATGAAATTATCGATTGTCGTTAATATTTTTGATAAAGATCTATCAGTGCGTGAAGGATTTCATTCTCATTGTCTTCCAGACAGTCGGGAGTCGAACTGCCGTCGGCAAGGATTTGTCCTACAAGCTCCTGAGAAGTAGTATGATGACGATTGGCAATGTACACTGCCACTTCGTCTTCATATATCTCTTGAAATTTGTTATTCGGATGGCTCATATTTATTCATTCTTTTTCTTTTGCAAAGATACATCTACAAGAAAAAACAAACTTAGCGAATTTACTGATATTCATACCTATTTTACGGAAAGTATATTCTGTCATCACTACAATATCACAAATTAAGTCCGAATACAATATTGGAAATCTTGCCAGAATTATAATTTTTTCATATATTTGCAGTTGCACCGGCCACTATTCATCATCTCATGAGCAAAATACTGAAAGTAAAGAACGTAAGCGATTTCAGCAGTTACCACGGACTGACAGACAGTCATCCGCTGGTCTCCGTCATTGATTTTGCCGAGATATCGCCCGTGCACCACTCACTGAATCATTATGGCGTCTACGGTATGTTCATGCACACAAACCTTTCGATAGACTTGACCTACGGCTGCGGCAAGTACGACTACAAGAGCGGCACTCTGATATGCGTGGCTCCGGGGCAAGTAGGAGGACGGGAGGACGATGGCAGCCTCATCGATCTGGACGGATGGGCCTTGCTGTTTCATCCCGATTTGCTTCGTGGAACACCGCTGGAGAAGACCATCAAGGAATGTACCTTCTTCGACTATCGCATCAACGAGGCCCTGCACATGACAAACGAGGAATACGATATATTCGTGTCGCTGATACGACAAATCAAAAGCGAACTATCAAACCACCGCGATGGATTTCAGGATCAGATCATTGTGGAATACATCAGTCTGCTGCTCAATTACTGCAAGCGTTTCTACAACCGGCAATTTCTCACGCGGAAAATAGAGAACACCGATATACTGGCACGATTCGACAACCTTCTTCACAAATATTTTGAAGAAAACAAACAGCTCACCGAGGGTCTGCCCACCGTGCAATACTGTGCCGACAGACTATTCTTATCATCCAACTATTTTGGCGACCTCGTGAAAAAGACGACCGGAGAGACGGCGAGCGGCCACATACGTCAATACACCGTTCAAGAAGTGAAGAACAGGCTTGCTGCCGGCGAGACAGTGACGGAAGTGGCATACAGTTTAGGTTTCGAATACCCGCAACATCTCAGCCGGATGTTCAAAAAGGTGACAGGAATCACACCATCGGAATACTGCACAAGCATTCAGAGAAAAAATATTTGAGAGGAGGTCTGTCCTTTCTTATTCAAATAAACCTCCTCTCAAGAGAAACCTTGCTCGGCAAGTGTCTGGGCATAACGACCGGACACCTGTTCCTTGACAGCACCATAGGGTCCGCTCAAGGCAATTGCGAGCAACGTGCCTTTGGCCTCTTTCGGTTTGTAAAGGCCGGCAGCGAGCGTTATGCCATAGCGATTGTGAAAAGTGATTTTACTGTGTTCCACTTTGTCACTCTTGGAAAAGGTTTTATCCCACTCCTGTGTCAGTTCGATAGTATTCATTAAATTATAATTTTGGTTTTTTGTGCTAATAACATTTTGAATGACTGAAATAGTGCCAAAAGATATACTACCGCCAATACAAAGGTAATAGTGCTCATGGTTATCCTATTTGAGATTTGCGAACGGAGGTCTGTCATGCCTGTCAATGAAGTCTTTGAGCATAGACTTTTCTTCTTGTACGACATCTTGACCTGGCATCTCCTTCCATGCAACAAGCAAGTCTTCTGCATCTGAGAGTTGCCACAAGTAACGACCGCCCCAATGACCGATATTTTTCCCGACCCCAAAATGGAGGAGTTCGCGGATTCGCCTGCGCAAGTTTGTGGATTGGCCGATATATACTATTTTGCTGTCATTTACATATTCGTCTTGGAGCGTAGCTATGTCAACATTAGGATTCTTACCCTTGTGGTGTCCGCCGGTACCGACACTTTCAAAAGACGGTGCCGAGTCATTGTCTCTGACTACGATATATATTCCGGCCTCTGTAGAGATACCAGAAGTTTTTTCGCTAAGTTTCTTCCGAAGGTCCTTCACTGAAATGAAACCCTTAAAACCTTCATTCTTGTACATTTCAATTTCTTTGTTCATAATTGTATTTTGACCCGTTGGCGGAATTAAATTAATATAACATTTATGCTTAAAAGTTGCGCATGTCGTTGATTTTTTAGTAATTTAGCAGTGGCCAAACTATTAAATTTAAATCACCGTATGCACAACCTATACACAAAATTCACCAAAATTCTTGAGATATGCAAGCAGTTTTACTACAAATTTGTGAATGAGAAAGGAAATATTCCCCGTCGTAGTCCAATCCACAAATTCTCAGATTTGGAAGTTGTGGCATTGTCCCTCGCAGCAGAAACAGAAAGTATAGACAGCGAGAATTGGCTCTTCGAGTCAAATTAAATCCAGTACAGATTCTGACTGCAAAGAAATCCGGTTTGATGAGAAAAAACGAATATCAGTCAGCCAAAATACTCTACCCCGTACTGAAAGCTTTGAATAGAAAGGAAGCGGACTCATTGAAAGCAGCTATGGATTATGCACGGAGTCTGGGAAATGAGGTCAAGACCAAACTTGATATTTTGAAAGAATCCCCATCATACAACTCAGAACCACCGTTTGACATGGCTTTCAAATACGCCGAACCTTCGGATAGTATGTTGAGAATGACACGCAATAAATTCAATCTTGACAAAATAGCCGGTAAGGGAGATGACATCAGCAGAATCAAGAATCTCCTTTATTGGGTTCATGACAACATCAGACATGACGGAAGCAATGGTTTGGCTCCCGGAGCAAGAAATTTGGAAAACACATACGAATCGGCTCGTAGGAACAATTGTGGTTACAATTGCAGAGCTCTTGCTATATGCTTGACAGAGGCATTGCTTGCTGTGGGTATTACTGCAAGATATATAACATGTATCCCGAAAGGATGGGAAACGGACAACGATTGCCATGTCATCTGCATTGCCTGGAGTAAATCGCTGAACAAATGGGTTTGGGTTGACCCTACATTTGCAGCTTATGTCACCGATGAAAACGGAATCATACTCCACCCCGGAGAGGTACGTTATAGATTGCAACATGATTTGCCATTGATACTTAATGAAGAGGCGAACTGGAACATCCCCCATATCTATTATTAGTTGATTATCAGTGTTATACGCTCTAAACGGTAGAAAAGTGACCGTATGAATTCTGATTAGATACGAAAAGGTGAATATTTAACGTATTTAACTTTCGATCACATCAAGAATCACGGAATAAGGGTTGGGAGGGGCGCTTTTAACTGACTACATAATGTGGTGAATGGAAGTTATAGGACGAAATTCATAAAGGGGTACGGTTGAAACGACTCCCTTGAACGTAGGGTGTGATTACATGTCATACCCTTTGTTCTAAAAAGCATTTTTGTGTAGTTTACGATGCTACGTTTTACTGTTTTTTTGCTTGATAAACGCAGTTTTTTCATTGATTGTGCTGGATTTTGGGATAAAACCATTATTTTTGCGGTATAAAATATGATACCAATATCAAAAATAGTACTCTAATATGATATTTGAACGTAAGAAATACTTGAATGAACTTATTGCAGGACGTGGAAATGGTCTTGTGAAGATTATAACTGGTGTCAGACGATGTGGAAAGTCTTTCCTGCTGTTTGATATCTGGCATAACTGGTTGTTGGAACATGGGGTGACTAATAGTCACATCATCGAAATACAACTTGATGATTTCCGAAACAGACGGTTGAGAAAGCCCGATGCCTTGCTCGACTATATAGATTCAAAGGTTGTGGATGATGGCAATCCTTATTATATAGTCTTGGACGAGGTACAACTTGTAGAAGAATTTGTGGAGGTGATTCTTAGCTTGACACACATGAGGAATGTAGATGTGTATGTGTCAGGCTCAAACTCTCGTTTCCTGTCAAGTGATGTTGTGACTGAGTTCCGAGGCAGAGGTGACGAGATACGCATCTGGCCTCTCACCTTTGACGAATACTTTAGTGGTATTGGTGGAGATATACGCAAAGCTTGGTTGGATTACTATACTTTTGGAGGACTGCCACAGGTAGCTTTGCTTGAAACGGAAGAAAAGAAAACAGACTATTTGCGTGGTCTGTATGAAACGACCTATCTGCGTGACGTAATTGAGCGCAACCATCTGCGTAATCATGAAGGAATGAAGGAGTTGGTGCGTGTAATAGCCTCGGGCATTGGTTCATCAACCAATCCAACGAGAATAGCCAATACCTTTCAATCTTCACAAGGGGTAGCCATAAAAAGAGACACTATAAAACAATACATTGACTATCTGAAAGACTCTTTCTTGATAGAAGAAGCCTTGCGCTATGATGTGAAAGGCAGAAAATATATTGGTACCGAGACGAAATACTACTTCGCAGATATCGGCATACGCGCAGCCATTCTCAACTATCGTCAACAGGAGGAAACACACATTATGGAAAACATTATCTATAATGAGCTTCGCAGTCGAGGATATAATGTGGACGTAGGATTGGTTGAACTTGGTGGCAAGGATGAGAACGGTAAGTTTGTCAGAAAACAGTTGGAGGTAGACTTTGTGGTGAACCGTCCTCCATACAGAGTGTATATCCAGTCAGCTTTTCACATGCCTACGCCAGAAAAGGAACAGCAAGAGCGACGTCCTTTATTGTCAATCAATGACCACTTCCGAAAGATTGTCATTGTTGGCGATGATATTCACCGCAAGGAGGACGAACTCGGAGTATTGACTGTCGGACTCTTGGATTTCTTGACAGACAAGAAAATACTTGAACAGGGTTAAACGCAATCGGATAAAAACAGATTCTTTTAAGGACGAAGAACTTATACCTCATATAATAATACGCAAAAAGCATTTGGTGCAGCGTGCATTTCCGATGCTTTTTGCGTTTATATAGTTACTTGTTTATTGCCATGTCAGCCATGAGCCAGTCGCTATCAGGGCGAGTGATGAGTCGAGCGTTGTTGTATGCCATCTGCAACGTGAAGATAGTACGACCTTCATAGTTGTTTACTCCCTCTTCTGGCTTGTAAACATGATTACAAACCAATGCCACATCAATTCTTTTCTGGTTCTTCCGAAATTTGGAGTGAAATGTTAATTTCGAGCCCCGCATACGTCGAGATAATTAAGAATACGCAACTATCTCCGGGATAAATGTTA
>CAJKQX010000089.1 GCA_905202125.1 uncultured Prevotella sp. | reverse complement strand
TATAAAATAACATCTTTTTCGAAAGAGCAAGCCATTTTTAAATGAAAGAGCCGTGGGTCCGGGATAAAAAAACAGTACGAAAGACACGTGGCGCATTATTTTTTTTGTATTTTTGCAAAAACATAACGATCCCGCTTCTTACAGATATTATGCAACACTCTATCGACGAATTTGAAATAATGGCCCCGGTAGGCTCGCGAGAGAGTCTCGCGGCAGCCATTCAGGCCGGCGCCGACTCCGTATATTTCGGCGTGGAACAGCTCAACATGCGGTCCCACTCGGCCAATCATTTCACCATAGACGACCTGCGCGAGATAGCCGCCACATGCTCCGCTCACGGCATAAAATCCTATCTCACCGTCAACACCATCATCTACGGCGAGGACATGGAGACCATGCACGACATCATACGCGCCGCCCGCGATGCCGGCATATCGGCCGTGATAGCGAGCGACGTGGCCGTGATGACCTACTGCAACGACCTCGGCGTGGAGGTGCATCTGTCCACACAGCTCAACATATCCAACATCGAGGCGCTGCGATTCTACGCCCGTTTTGCCGACGTAGTGGTGCTGGCGCGCGAGCTCAACATGGATCAGGTGGCGGCGATTCACAGACAGATAGAGGAACAGGACATACGCGGACCGCACGGCGGACTTGTGCGCATAGAGATGTTCTGCCACGGCGCGCTGTGCATGGCCGTGAGCGGCAAGTGCTACATGAGTCTCGACAACACCGGACGCTCGGCCAACCGCGGCGAATGCATGCAGATATGCCGCCGGTCCTACACCGTGACCGACAACGAGACGGGCACCCGGCTCGAAATAGACAACAAATACATCATGAGCCCGAAGGACCTCAAGACCATACGTTTCATCGACCGCATGATGAAGGCGGGCGTACGGGTGTTCAAGATAGAGGGCCGCGCCCGCGGACCGGAGTATGTCTTCAACGTGGTGAAATGCTACAAGGAGGCCATTGCGGCCGTGCTCGACGGCACTTTCACAGAGGAGAGAAAGGACGGATGGGACGAGCGTCTCGCCACCGTGTTCAACCGCGGATTCTGGGACGGATACTATCAGGGACAGCGCATGGGCGAATGGAACAGCAACTACGGCAGCAACGCCACCGAGCGGAAAGTGTACGTGGGACGCGGCGTGAAATACTTCTCCAAGCTCGGAGTGGCCGAGTTCACGTGCGAGGCCTGCGAGTTCTCTGTGGGCGACCGCATGCTCGTCACCGGACCTACCACGGGCGTGATGTATGTCACGGTAGAGGAGATACACGACGACACTACCTCTGTGCAGACCGCACAGAAAGGCACAAGGGTATCGTTCCGCGTGCCGGAGAAAGTAAGACCGAGCGACAAGCTCTTCAAACTTGTAAAAACCGGCGACGCCTCATGATACGACCGGCCACCACAGACGATGCCCGGGCCATCGCCGCGATATACAACCACTACATCAGCCGGACGGCCGTCACCTTCGAGACATCTCCCGTATCCGCCCCGGAGATGGCGCGCCGCATAGGCGAGATAGGCGCCACCGGACCGTACATGGTCTATTGCAACGACACGGACGGCCGTGTGCTGGGCTACTGCTACGCCCACCCGTGGAAAGAACGGGCGGCATACGCACTGACATACGAGACGTCGTTGTATCTCGCGCCCGAGATATGCGGACGGGGCATCGGCACGATGCTTCTCCACAGACTCATCGACGAGTGCCGCCGACGCGACATCCACGTGCTCGTGGCCTGCATCACCGGAGACAACACCGTGAGCTGTCATCTGCACGAGAAAGCCGGATTCTGCCGTGTGTCTTGTTTCCGCGAGGTGGGCCGCAAGTTCGGACGGTGGTACGACATCACGGACTACCAACTGATATTATGACAACTGCATTCAAACATAGATAAAAACGAAATAATATAAAAACATACGACAATGACAATAAATGAGGCACAAGACGCGGTGATAGACGAGTTTGCCGCTTTCGACGACTGGATGGACAAGTACCAGATGCTAATCGACCTGGGCAACGAGCTCGCACCGCTCGACGCCAAATACAAGACCGAACAGAATCTCATCGACGGCTGTCAGAGCCGCGTGTGGATACAGGCCGACTATGCCGACGGCATCATCACCTTCACCGCCGACAGCGACGCGCTCATCGTCAAGGGCATCATCGCCCTGCTCATACAGGTGCTCAGCGGACACACGCCGCATGAGATCATCGACACCCGACTCTATTTCATCGACGAGATAGGACTGCGCGAGCATCTCTCGCCCACACGCTCCAACGGACTGCTGGCCATGCTCAAGAGCATCGAGGCTTACGCCCTGGCCTACGCAGCGAAAGAAGCCTGAACACAAAACGAAACCAAAAACACAGACATATTAAGGTGGGCCAAATAAATTTCCACCTTAACCTAAACGTAACATTATTCTTTTATATTACTAACTTCGTTGCAACTCTCGCGAGAACATCGCGCAGATTGCAATTTTTTAGGATCATCATACATTTGGAGTGATATACAGAAGGTTAAAGGATATCAATTAGTCGATGTAGGGCCGCAAACTTTTGCGGCCGCAAGAATCCCCATACCATATCATCCGTTAAAACAGTTTTTTACGCGTCAGAAAAAACACATAATACCCTGTCAGGAAAATGAATTTGTGGCAATCGCCCTTGCGGCCGCAAAAGTTTGCGGCCCTACACCGACTTGTAGATATCCATCATGTTTATCAATGGTTTTCGTTTCGTCACTCCAGATGTCGGATGATCCATTTTTTAAACAACAAACAGACATGAACTCTAATGACGATTCGGATTAAATCTTAATTTCTTATATTCCACATCAAGGATATAAGAAAAAAAACGTACCTTTGTCTGTGGCCGCAAACGATGTGCAGCCACAGATTTTTTTTATAATAAGATATCGACAATGCGCAAACTGAAAGTGACAGAGATGGGACGTCTCTCCATCGATGAGTTCAAACAATCCGAAAAAATGCCGCTCACCGTCGTGCTCGACGATGTGCGCTCGTTGCACAACGTGGGATCGGTGTTCCGCACGTGCGACGCCTTCCGCGTGGAGCGGGTATGCCTCTGCGGCATCACAGCCACACCGCCCAACGCCGAGATACACAAGACTGCTCTCGGAGGCGAGGACTCCGTGAACTGGCAGTATTTCCCCTCGGCCATCGACGCCGTGAAGATGCTGCACGACGAGGGCTGCACCGTGTGGTCGGTAGAGCAGGCCGAAGGCTCCACCATGCTCCAGCATCTGCAGCCGGACCCCTCACGCCGCCATGCCCTTGTGTTGGGCAACGAGGTGAAGGGCGTCTCACAACAGGTGGTCGACCTATCCGACGGGTGCATCGAGATACCGCAGTTCGGCACCAAGCACTCGCTCAACGTGAGCGTGGCCGCCGGCATAGTCATATGGCAGTTCGCCACGAAATTGATGCCTGGTGTGGCTGGGAAGTGAAATATTTTTCAAACAATATTATTCGGTAGGTACGACATTCTTTGGGTTCATCCGTATTTTGGAGTGATATGCAGACTGGATTTCATATAGATGGTATAGGGCCGCAACAGGCCCACGTCCCTACACCGACAGGTCGGATGAACAAATTTTCAGACACCTCAGACTCCCGCACTCAAATCCAAATTTTTAACATTTCGTTTTCTCAGGATTCACTTCCGTTTTAGAAAGATGTCGGGCCGAAAAATGGGAAAAATCGTTCCGCGAAACATGAAAAACCGTACCCGGAAACGTGAAAAACCGTCCGATTTTCCGATTTTTATCCTCTCGATTTGCGAAAGGGGCCCTTTTGGAGTGCGAAAAAAACCCTTTCGGGAGACAAAAGGGGCCCTTTCGGAACCCAAGTCGGGCACTTTTTCGGGACATTTTCATGGTTTTTCAATGTTTTTTGAGGCCTTCGAAAATACATGTATTACGTATCCGGTTGACGCACAATGATTTATGCAAATGCAGAAAATTTGGCATATTTCGGCCGGGCAACCGTCTCGGTCGGAAATATCGCAAAAATATGACGCAATTTTAACATTTATCCCTGAGATAGTTGCGTATTCTTAATTATCTCACAAAATTAGGGTGTCCAAAATTAACATTTCACTCCAAATTTCATAAATGTCAAAAATGAAATCGTTCAATCGGATGTAGGGCCGCAACCTGTTGATCATGATTCTAAATTTCATAAATGTCAACAAATCAATATCGTTCAATCGGATGTAGGGCCGCAACCTGTTGCGGCCGCAAGAAGACCTGCGCAAGAAGACCTGCGCAAGAAGACCTGTATCTTGACATACAATCGATCCATACCTGAACGAAATAAATTCAAGTCAATTACCCCTTGCGGCCGCAACAGGTTGCGGCCCTACACCCACTAATCAATATGATACATTTTTTAGGGGTAAAGAGGCAAAACGTGCGAGGCGGACGGGGACTGACCTAAGACGCTGAAAGGGTATCGCGGGTCGGCGAGACCGGTGTCTCAGGGGCAGTAGCCGGAGTTTCGGCCGCATCGGGATGCAAAAAACGGCGTACATCATCGGCTAACCTGAGGAACAGGGACGATGATACAAACTCGTTGTTCTTTTTCAACAGCAGTTGCACATCGCTCACGCTGGCCTCATAGCACGACAATTCGTTGCGGCGCTGAACGGCATGCAAGCTCTGACGGGCAATCTCCAGTTCGCGTTTGTGCACGAGCGAGGTGCACACACGGCGCAGCATCGGCACAACGACCTTGTCGGACAGATGGTGTCCCTGGATGAAAAGATATGTGGTCTCGGGAGTGACGCCGAGTCTCTTGATATCCTCTTTCACCTGGAGCCACTGCTCTTTGGCATCGGGATTCTGCTTTTGCAGACGCGCCACTTTCTGTCCCACGCGCTGGCGCAGACGTCGCAGATGGTCCTCATAATTGTCAAAAGAGAAATGGCCAATCTCGATGACATTGAGAAAATCGGTGATGGAAAACTCGGAATATTTGGACTGGCGATAAGCCCAGATGCTCCATACAAACAGAGGGAAGATGGCCAAAGAATACTCGCGGAAATATGATTCGAAATCGAAATCGATGCTGTCGTTGAGCGTCGCCGCCACACACACGTCGTGAAGGGATGGCGCGTAGCACTGCAGATTCTCTATGGCATAGGCATAGGTGTGGAATATGTAGGGGCTCGAGAGTATTTTCTCGGAGAAGGGAGTGCATCCTTGCATCAGATAGTCGTAGTCAGCATCCACGCAGGCTATCATGTCGCGGCCCACCCTATCGCCCACAAGACTCATCACGGCGGCTTTCTTGCCGCGCTCGAGATGGGTCATGCGCGAGGGAAGCATCACCTCGAAATAGCACTTGTCATCCTCGAAACGCGAGAGCACCGAGCGCCAGAAATACACATCATCGTAGCTCTCGACATAGGCCACGATGCGCCGCCGGGCTTTGACCGATTTCAGTCGGTTGGCCGCACGGAAATAGTCGGAGGAGAGATTTTCTTTCAATCGTTTGCTCATGACACGACAGCTATGATACGTTATTTGACGATGATATCGGATACCTCGGTCACACAGTCGGCCCATCCGTTCATGATGACGGCGGGGCTATGCGTGGCGAGTATGATCTGCACGTTGGGGTTGAGCTCAAGCACGATGTCGATGAGACGCTGCTGCCAGTCGATGTGGAGGCTCACCTCGGGCTCGTCCATGAAGAGGATGTAGTTGCGGTCGTCCTCCACGAGTACGGTGAGCAGGATGGCCAGCATCTGTTTTTCGCCGCTCGAGAGCTGATAGGGAGTGAGGGTCTCGCCTATCTGGGTGAAGAATATCTCGTTCTCGGTGCGCAGTATCTTCTTGCCGGTGGCCTCAAAGAGCTCGTCCACGAGATCCTGAAAACGCTCTTTGCGCGAGGAGATATGGCATGCTTTGGCCGCCGCTGCGGGATCGCCGCTGCGGAGCATCTCTATCATGCGGTTGCCGATATTGACCTGATAGTCAAGATATTTGCGCTGAAGCTGATAGAGTTGCACATCAAGTTCAGTGGCCAGAGCCGCAAGACTCGAGTTGAGTTTGCTCACGGCATCGACATTGAGAAGCGGACGGTCCACCGAGCGTATGATGTCGTAGCGCACCCATCGTGCGTCGGCAGGCTCCACGGTGAGTTTTACGCCCTTCAACATGTGGCTGGGGAACTCGCCTCCGGCAGCAAATCCCTTGACCACCTTGTTCAGTATGGTGCTTTTACCAACGCCGTTGATGCCGCTGAGAATATTGACACGACGGTCAAGATTCCACAAGATGTGGTGCTGTCCGCTCCACAGGGAGTCGATCTCTATCTGTTTGATGTATTCGGCATATTTCATAATCAGAGGTTTTTAATTTATAAATATGGGCGCCGACAAGTATGCGCCGTGGATTGATTTTCGATATATAAGGTGTCTTTCATACAAAGATAAGAAATAAATGAATACGCCG
The DNA here is from genome assembly GCA_905202125.1 of uncultured Prevotella sp. GTDB lineage: Bacteria > Bacteroidota > Bacteroidia > Bacteroidales > Bacteroidaceae > Prevotella. Next base: position 1,465 of record CAJKQX010000089.1, on the reverse strand, counting down.
GCAAAATACAAACACAAAATTTATTAAATTGAAGGCATATCGGAGAATATTCGCGAATAATACACCAAGAGCGCGACTTTACTCCATCGGATAGAAGATAATGATTTGTTGCGAACTAAGTATCACGGCAATACAAATATACTCATTCGCAATAGTAAAACCGACATTAACGCTGATAAAATGGGGAAAACTGAAAAACAAAAAAATAAAGAAAAATACAGGAAAACGTACATAGTGCCGATTATTTATTGTAACTTAGCCATGAACAAAACAAATAAATATGGAAAAAGCAGCAAAAGACATCACCCAACTGATAGGCAACACTCCTATCATGGAACTGAACAGATATTCGCAGGACATAGGTCTGAAGAGACCGATCATGGCAAAGATTGAATTTTTCAATCCGGGAGGAAGCGTCAAGGACCGTATAGCTCTCGCGATGGTCGAGGATGCTGAACATAAGGGACTGCTACGAGAGGGCAGCACCATAATCGAACCGACAAGCGGCAATACGGGCATCGGCCTGGCTATGGTGGCGGCCATGAAGGGCTATCGGCTGATACTGACCATGCCGGAGACCATGAGCGCCGAGCGGCGGGCACTGGTGAGGGCTTACGGAGCTAAAGTGGTACTGACCGATGGCGCCAAAGGAATGAAAGGGGCCATTGACGAGGCCAAACGGCTGAGAAACGAAATACCCGGGGCGGTAATTCCGCAACAGTTTGAAAATCCGGCTAACCCTGAAATACACTACCGCACCACCGGACCTGAGATATGGCGGCAGACCGACGGCCATATCGACATATTCGTGGCCGGTGTGGGTACGGGCGGAACGATATCGGGCACGGGACGTTATCTGAAAGAGATGAATCATAAGGTGAAAATCATCGGTGTAGAGCCGAAGGACTCGGCCGTGCTGTCGGGCGGTCAGGCCGGACCGCACAAGATACAAGGCATAGGCGCAGGATTTGTGCCAAAGACATACAATGCGCAGGTGGTGGACGAGATAATACCGGTGGACAACGATGACGCCATACGCACAGGTCGCCTGTTGGCCTGCCGGGAAGGACTGCTCACTGGCATCTCAGCCGGTGCAGCCGTATATGCAGCGGGCCAACTGGCACTACGCGAGGAGTATCGTGGAAAAACAATAGTGGCACTACTGCCTGACAATGGCGAACGGTATCTTTCGACGGTTCTGTTTGATTGGGAAGGGTATCCATTGTAACCTGCATGATTCGTAGGATTTCCTGCTATGAATCGCAACGGAATCCTATGAATAATGAAGGGTAAAACAATGGAAATTCTTGCAGCAACAATCAATCCATGACAAATTTGCCGGACGAAACAAAAAGCCCCATAAACAAAAAAAATCCTTGCAATCCCGAAAGACTACAAGGAAACACCCCATGTGGGCGTTGACGGATTCGAACCGCCGACCCTCTGCTTGTAAGGCAGATGCTCT
>CAJKQX010000088.1 GCA_905202125.1 uncultured Prevotella sp. | reverse complement strand
GGAAGTCTTTTTCAAAAATATTTCGTAATGTTGCACTTGCTGGTTGACTCTACATGTGTATCAATAAATTAATAATGAAATAAAAAATTCCCGATTTATTTGCGTATTTCATATAAATCCCGTACCTTTGCACTCGCTTTCAGACATGAAAGTGACATGGTGGCCGTAGTTCAGTTGGTTAGAGCGTCAGATTGTGGTTCTGAATGTCGTGGGTTCGAATCCCACCGGCCACCCAAAATAAAAGAGATAAATCTGCTGATTTATCTCTTTTTTTGGTTTTGGTGCCCCCTTATTATATATTCCCTATTTATCTTTTATATTCCGAACGCATCATCGTATGTCACCGTGCCACGCACATCGGTGTTGTCTCCATCCAGGAGGCAGACCATAAAATATTTGGGTTCATCGAGCGGGAATGGGGCTTTGATGCCGTAGCGGTCGGCGCGGGTATATCCGTGGCGCATGTAATAATCGGGCGAACCGAGCACCACAGACACTTTGTAGCCCAGGCGTCGTGCCACATCGTGACCGCGGGCTATTAGCGCTCCTCCTATGCCTTTGCGTTGATATGACGGAGCCACTGCCAACGGGGCGAGTGCCAGACCCGTGGCCTCGCCGATAACAATCCGGGTGAAGAGTATGTGGCCTACAATCCTGTCATCGATGGTGGCCACAAGCGACAGTTCGGGGATGAAACTACGGCTCTCGCGCAGTTGCCTAACGAGTGTGGCCTCGTTGCCGTCGCTGTGCTCGGCGGCGAGATAAGCCTCTTCTATAAGTTGTTCCACTGCGAGGCGGTCGCCCGTTTCTTCTTGGCGAATATCAATCGTTGGTTTCATTTAGTGAAGACATCATTTATTTCTTGTTCTTTGCAGCGTTGTAGTAGGCCATTGCCTCCGGCATGTTCTTTTGTATGGCGGCTATGCGTTTGGCGTCCGACGGATGGTCGCTGAAGATGTCAGACGTATTGCCGTTGCCTTGCGACATACGTTTCCAGAAGTCGATGGCCACGCTGGGGTTGTATCCGGCCATGGCGGCGAAAATCACACCCATGCGGTCGGCTTCGTTCTCGTGGTCTCTCGAGTATTTCAGACTGCGGAACTGGAATCCTTTCTGTGCGATGATTTGAGCCAGTTGTGTGGTGTTGGAGCCCACTCCTGCGGCATTGAGCACACTGCCGAGTATCTGTGTGCCGTACTGATTTCTGATTTGTTTGCTCATCTGTTCGGCCGAATGTTTTGCCACGGCGTGGGCAATCTCGTGGCCTACGACGATGGCGAGAGATGCTTCATCCTTGGTGTATGGCAGCAGTCCTTCGTAGACAACTATTTTTCCGCCGGGCATACAGAATGCGTTGGCCGAAGCATCCTTGACGAGGTTGAATTCCCAATTATAATTTTTAATGTCAGCCTCCATACCGTTGTTTTTGAGATAAGTCTGTACGGCTGTTGCCAGATTGCGTCCCACGCGCTTCACCATTTCGGTGTTTTTCTTGTCGGTAGACAATTTGGCCGACTGCATGTATTTGGTGTATTCCTGATTGCTCAGGCTCATTATCTGTTCATCGCTCACCAGAATGTTTTGTTTGCGACCCGTGATGGGCACTGTACGTGTTGTTCCACAAGCCGCGAGCAGCAGGGCCACTACGGCGATAATTAAAAATTTTGTACTTTTCATCTCGTTGTTTTATTTAATGTTTTGTTTTAATATTCTGTCCTGATGATGTATGGTTGCCGATGTGTCATTGTATGGATGGTGCCACATGGTGGTTCACAGTCTTATGAGTGTTGACCCGGTGAATTCCCGGTATCGGCTGTTGAGCTGCACTAAGTATATGCCACGAGGCAACCATGTGAGGTCGGTATCGTACTTGTTGCCGCTCACATCGATGTTGAAATGTCTCAGCGCCGCTCCTTCCATATTATATATAGTCATAGTGACAGGTTGCTGCGGATCACGGGCAAACATGAGGCGCAGCCTCCCGCTGTTCACGCCGAACGTCACGCACTGCGGTTGATGCTTCTCTATGGTGTCTATTCCGCTCAGTCCGAGCAGATCCAGCAATCCCCGGTAGGCGTCTATCTGCCCGTAGCCACACATGTTGTCGGCAGTGCCGCTTGCGTTAGTCATTGGTGTGCACGTTCTCGACATCAGTCGGAGGACATCATCAGGCGTGAGATCGGGCCGTGCCTGCAACCATAGAGCAATGGTTCCGCCCACCACGGGCGACGACATCGATGTGCCCGTGGCACCCATCCATCCGTAGGTGCGGCCGTCGTCTTGGAATGTAGAGGTGATCAGTTGGAGGTCACCGGGATTGTTCTCGATGTAGTAACTGCTTGTCGAGGTGATGATGTTTGTTCCCGGCGCCATCACTTCCGGTTTGGTACGGCCGTCGTATGTTGGTCCAACGGATGAGTAGTCGGCCCGCCTGCCGTTGCTGCCATAGTCGTTGATGATCAGTTCGCCGGCATGGTTTACAAATCGCGAGCGGTAGGATGTGGCACCTACGCATATCACGGCCGGTGCGCTCGAGGGCGAGTTGATGCCGTGGCTCACGTCTCCGTCGGCCAGAGCAGGATTGATGGGGTTGGAGCGCATCTCGCAGTTGCCGCGATAAAGTTCCACGTCAGCCTCCTTTCCGCGTATTTCCACCGACAGGGGAGTGATCATTCCGATGTGCAGCGGGCCGGTGACGTAGATGTCGTACACCGTCTCCGCATCGTCATAACACGATCGGTAAGCATCGATGTTGACCTTGTACTCGCTGCCGCTCATTGTCTTTGTCACGGTCAGCGTGGAGTCGGTGCTCGCCAATACGTCCGCCGTGGATATGTCAAGCGTGTCCCTCTCTGCGTCGTAAGTCACGAAACGCAGGTCGAACTTTTGCGCCGATTTGGCTGTGAGAGTGAGCGGTTTGTCGGCATAGAGCATGACAAATGTGCCCGCGCCGTCGCGTCCCGCGGTCTTGTGTATGTAGTTCTTGTAATTGCCCGTGTTTCCTGCCGCCGACACGATGATACGTCCCGGTCCCGTAAGACTTTTCAATACCTCGTAATAAAGCATGTCGTCGCCTCTGAAATCCTGCAACGACCCCTCGCTGAACGATATCACGCACGGTTGCCCCATCTGTTCGGCGTAGTCGAAGATGTATTTGAATCCTAAGGCGTCGGTGGCGTAGGTGTATTTGTAGAGATCCTCCTCTTTGATGAATTCGATGTTCGAGCCCACGGCGTTGCTCACCAGACAGATGTCGCTCTCGTATGCGATGCCGCGATATTTGGTGCCCGCACCGCCACCCGCAGCCACGCCTAAGGTGAGTGTGCCGTGAGTTTCCTTCGTGCCGTCGGCCGTGCATCCGGCGTCACGCAGGTCCTCTTCGGTTGTGTATTCGGCTCCCACGTACATGCTGTTGCCACGCTCCGTATATGCCAGTTGGTCCCACAGACGTTTTATGCGGTACTCATTTTTGTCACGATTGTAAAAGTTGGGATGGGTAAGGTCGAACCCCACATCCTGTATCCCCATGACCACCCCTCGCCCGGTGAAAGCCTGCGGCAGTCCCTTGCCCGCATACACGGCGTCGGCACCTATCTGTATGGCCACCGAGTCGTTGCACGTCTGTGTGCCGCGTCCGCTCTCGATACGTGTCACGTACTTGTCGTTGGAGAGCGCCTCGATGCGGTTGAGGGGAATGTCGGCGATGTAGATGTCGCCAAAACGTGCCAGCCGCCGGCAGTCGTTGGCCTCAAGAATACTGTCGGCCCGATTGCTGATACGTACAAAGGCACATATTCCCGGACGATTGCCGCGCGCATCGTGGGCTTTTATTATCTTCTCCATACGTCCGGTTTTCATCTCAGACAACACCATGCGCATGAATGATGACAGCTTGGAATAGTCGGCTTTGGCACTTGCTACGTTTGTTGCAAAAATCAGATACAGCAACAATGAGGATATTATCTTTTTCATATTAACCCACCTGAAATTAACGCAAAATAAAGAAAAAAATACGATATTGCACACATTTAATGAATGAACAGTGCCGCCCATATATTGATTTTAACATATTATTAACATTTGTCTGTTTCTTGTTCCGGACCTTTTGTTTGTGTGGAATGGCTTTCATGTCAATTTAATTTACTATCTTTGCCGACATATACACTGACTTTCAGCAAAATGAAACAAACCATTAAATCAGAATTATGGATAAGAAACAAAATAAGTACGTAGCGGTTGCATACAAGTTGTATGCTATTTCGGACGGTAATACCGAGATGGTCGAGGAGGCCACCGCAGACAAACCGTTCCAGTTTATCACCGGTTTTGGCATCACGCTCGACGAGTTTGAGAATCAAGTGTACGACATCGAGCAGGGTGGAAAGTTTGATTTTCACCTCACTTGCGACCAGGCCTATGGCCAATACGAGGACGACAGGGTGCTCAGTCTGGATAAAAGCATCTTCTCGATAAACGGTCATTTCGACCATGAGAATATCTATAAGGATGCCGTTGTGCCGTTGCAAAACGAGGATGGCAATCGTTTCATCGGTCTGGTGCTCGATGTCACCGATGACAAAGTGGTCATCGATCTCAATCATCCCCTTGCCGGAGCAGAGCTCAATTTCAAAGGTACGGTAGTAGAGAGCCGCGAAGCTACCAATGAAGAAATCGAAGGCATGCTCAATCGCATGAGTGATGAGGGCGGCGGATGTTGTTGTCATCATGACCATCATCATGATGGCGACCACGAATGTTGCGGCGGCCATGGACATGGCGAGTGCGGACATCATCATCATGATGGCGGTCATGAGTGTTGCGGCGGACACGGTCACGGCGAGTGTGGTCATCATCATCACGATGGCGAGTGCTGCGGCGGACATCATCATTGATAATCTCCGTCGGTATGACGGCAATCATGAATTAATAAAAAAGACAGGATGAGAAATACTTTCGGTAGTTTATTCACCCTCACCACCTTCGGCGAGAGCCACGGCGAGGCTGTCGGGGGTGTGATAGACGGTATGCCTGCCGGCGTGGAAGTGGACATGGATTTCATTCAGAGCGAACTGCAGCGCCGCCGACCGGGACAGAGTCGCATCACCACAAGTCGCAACGAGGCCGATAATGTGGCCTTGCTCAGTGGTGTGTTCGAGGGAAAGACTACCGGTTGTCCGATAGGTTTCGTGGTCTATAATGCCAACCAGCATTCGGCCGATTATGACAATCTGCGCGACATCTTCAGACCTTCGCATGCCGACTACACTTACAACACCAAGTACGGTGTGCGCGACCATCGTGGCGGCGGACGCTCTTCGGCTCGTGTGACAATCAGTCGTTGCGTGGGCGGAGCGCTGGCTAAGTTGGCTTTGAGGAAGATTGGTGTGAGCATACAGGCCTACACCTCGCAGGTGGGCGACATCGCTCTTGACAATGATTACAGCAAGTACGACCTCTCGCTCACAGAAACCAATGCCGTGAGATGTCCCGACCCGGATGCTGCCCAACGCATGGAGGAACTCATATTCCGGCTCAAGGGCGAGGGCGACACCGTTGGTGGTGTCATCACGTGTGTCATCAAGGGATGTCCGGCAGGGCTTGGCGAACCCGAGTTTGGCAAGCTACATGCCTCGTTGGGAGGCGCTATGCTCAGCATCAATGCCGTCAAAGGGTTTGAGTATGGAGTTGGTTTTGCCGGCGTGAGTGCTCGTGGCAGCAGCCAGAACGACATCTTTGTTTCCGACGGCGGGGCCATATCCACCCTCACCAATAATAGTGGTGGAATACAGGGCGGTATAAGCAACGGTCAGGACATATATTTCAGGGTGGCTTTCAAACCCGTTGCGACCATACTCACATCGCAACGCACTGTGGACAAGAATGGCAATGAGACCAGCGTGAAGGTCAGCGGTCGGCATGACCCTTGCGTCCTTCCGCGCGCCGTACCCGTGGTTGAGGCGATGGCGGCAATGGTCATTCTCGACAATTACCTGTTGTCACGGACAGTCAGAATGTGATAAATCAAATTTCCAATTGTATAAAACAAAAGACGCTGACATTATCAAACGATACATTGTCAGCGTCTTTCTTATTCGTGGAGTTACCCGTCTGTCAACCTGAAATGGCATGTTTCAGAAGCCTTAAGGACTCCTTATGTCATGTTGGCGTCAGTCTTTCAGTGCTCCGATGATCTCGTTCACGGACGTACAACCATGCTTGTCAAGCCACTCGTTGATGCCGTCTCTCACCTTGATGGTGATTTGCGGATTGAGGAAATTGGCTGTTCCAATCTCGATGGCTGTTGCTCCCGCCATCAGAAATTCTATTGCGTCCTCTGCCGAACAGATGCCGCCGAGGCCTATTACCGGTATTTTTACGACCTTAGCCACCTGCCATACCATTCGCAGTGCAACCGGTTTGACGGCCGGACCGCTCAGTCCGCCGGTCGATATGCTCAGTTTGGGACAGCGCTTCTCTATGTCTATGGCCATACCCATGAGTGTGTTGATGAGCGACACGGCGTCCGCGCCCTCTGCCTCGCAAGCCTTTGCTATCTCTGATATGTCGGTCACGTTGGGCGAGAGTTTCACTATCAATGTCTTGTTGTAGCTTTTTCTCACTGCCTTGACCACGGATGCTGCGCCCGCGCAAGTCGTTCCGAAGGCCATTCCGCCTTGTTTTACGTTGGGGCAGGATATGTTCAGTTCGATGGCCGGGATGTTTTCGAGCTCGGCTATGCGCGCCGCACACTCGGCATAGTTCTCCGGTGACGATCCGCTCACGTTCACAATCATGTTCGTGTTGATGTCCTTGATCTGCGGATAGATATTATTGCAGAAATAGTCCACGCCCTTGTTTTGCAGTCCCACGCAGTTGAGCATACCCGACGCAGTTTCCGCCATGCGCGGATAATCGTTGCCTTCGCGAGGCGCAAGCGTTGTTCCTTTCACTATGATACCGCCGATACCGTCGAGTGGAACGAGGTCGGCAAACTCCAGACCGTATCCGAATGTGCCCGATGCAGTCATCACAGGGTTCTTCAGTCTGAGATTATTTATTCTTACATTTAAATCTGCCATAACAACTTTTTAATATTCATCACAGGACCTTCTTTACAAATACAGGTGTTGCCTTCGGTTGTTTTCTCCACGCAACACAGGCATGCTCCCACGCCGCAAGCCATCTTGTTCTCGAGCGATACCTCACATTCGATGTTGTTCTTGTAAGCGTATCGTGCGATGGCCATCATCATCGGTTTGGGTCCGCATGTCGAGATGAGGTCGAAATTTTCCTTCGACAAGATGGAATGGTTGGTCACAAAACCCTTCTCGCCGTGCGACCCGTCTTCGGTCGTTGTGAACACCCTACCTGTCTCTTCGAACATATCCAGCTCGAGGATGTCGTCCTTCGTGCGTGCACCGAGAAGGAACGTGGGTTCTCCGCCGCTTTCTTTTATCTTCTTGCCGAGGAAAAGTAGCGGTGCCACACCTACGCCTCCACCCACCAATAGTGTCTTTTCCGATGCCGATTCGGGCATGGTGAAGCTATTGCCGAGAGGTACCAGACAGTTCAACTTGTCTCCTGCTGAGAGCTGATACAGCTTCTTTGTGCCGTCACCCACAGCCGCCACGAGGAGCCACATCTCGTTGCGCTCCTTGTCGAAATAGTTGATTGATATCGGGCGACGAAGAAAAGTGGTTGGCGAACCGTCCACCCTCACCTCGACAAACTGGCCCGGAAACATGTCGGGCAGGGGCTTGTCGTCAGTCAGACGTATGAGTACATGTTTGTCGCTCAGTTTGTTTACCGAAATGACCGTAAGGTCAAGAACACATTTTCTCATTTATTTATATGTATTGTTTTTATCTTTCAGGGTTATCTTATGCAAAGATACAACAAAAAACTGAGAAAGAGAGAAAAATGGTGAAGGAACATTGAAACAAAGCACCTTAGCGAATCTGACGAACATTTCGGCAAAGCCACTGAATGCCATTAAAAAGCCATTTGAAGCAAGAGTTACGTTACTATCCCGTTACTCTTTCCTTCGGAAGAGCATACTTCCAAGAATGGCAAAAAAATGAGTTGGCATACATTGAATTACGGCAATTTGGAATACAAAAATAGGGATTATTCCGGTGCCGGAAGAATGAAAAACCGAAAAAAGACGATACACGGATGCGATTGCGCCGATATGTAGAGTCAACCAGCAAGTGCAACATTACGAAATATTTTTGAAAAAGACTTC
>CAJKQX010000087.1 GCA_905202125.1 uncultured Prevotella sp. | reverse complement strand
AAACTCCTATTACTGGGATTACATGACAATACCAACGCTATTCGGGGATGAACCAACATTAAATCAATTCTGAACAGTTACTTAGAAAAAACTTCTACATTATATTCTTGCCTTTTTTGATAATCCTTTTTTATAAGACCATATATGACAAAAGAAAAGGCGGTTTGTCTCAGGCTATACGCTTAAGATAAACCGCCTTTACTATTGTCGTTCTCCTTGCTGCCGCGGCCTTAGATGAAGAGGTTCACGTTGGCCTGGCCGGCTCTTTCCATGTATGTGGCCACTCCGCCTACGGTGACGTTGTCAAGCAGTTCCTCGCGTTTCACGCCCATCACGTCCATGGACATCTGGCAGGCGATGAACTCCACGCCGTTGTCTATGGCCTGCTGGCGCAGTGTCTCCAGCGAGTCCACGCCCTTCTCGGCCATCAGGTGGCGCATCATCTTGGCCCCCATGCCCATCATGTTCATCTTTGAGAGGGAGAGCTTGGTGGAGTCTGAGGGCAGCATCCATCCGAACATCCTGCCCCAGGTGTCCTTCTTCACCTCCGGTTTGCGGGCTTTCTTTATGGTGTTCAGTCCCCAGAAGGTGAAGAATATGGTCACCTTCTGCCCTGTCGCCGCCGCTCCGTTGGCCAGGACGAAGGTGGCGAGAGCCTTGTCGAGGTCGTCGCTGAACATGATGAACGTCTTGCCCTGCGCCTCCGGCCGGCACTGCAGTGCGCTCTCCGCAGGCTTTTGCGCCGCCTTCTCTATCCTCACTATCTGCACTCCGCCCTCTGAACGCTTGTCTATGAAGCGGTTGCCGGTGGTGTTACACCATGCCTCCGCGTCGCGGGGGAATCCCGCGTCGGTGGCTCTCACCTCCAATACCCTGCCCGGTTCGAGGCTCTCCATGGCCTGTTTCAGCTTCATTATGGGGCCGGGACACTGTATTCCGCAGGCATCCACCGTCAGCGTCTCCACCGCCTCCTTGCATTGCGGGGCGGCGCATGAGGCCGTGTTGTCACACGTGTCAAAGCCGTCGGGAGTGGCAATCTTGGCCGTTGCGGCCTTGTATGTCTTGAGTCCGCCGATGAGGTTGCGCACATCCTTGTACCCCCTGTCTTTCAGAATGTTGGATGCCAAGTAGCCGCGCAGTCCCACACCGCAGAAGAGCCACACCGGCTTGTCCGCAGGGATGTCGGCCAGACGGTCACGTATGTCGTCCAAAGGAATGTTCACCGCGCCCGGAATGGTGTCAAGGGCGGCCTCGTCCGCCGTCCTTACGTCTATCAGTGTGACCTTTGACAGGTCGGCATCCCGCAGCTCGCGCCAGTACAGCGGCGACATCTTTCCGCTCAGTATGTTGCCGGCCACGTAGCCCGATATGGCCACAGGGTCTTTCGCCGATGAGAACGGCGGGGCGTAGGCGTGCTCCATACGCGTCAGCTGTTCCACCGTCGCCCCCTGTTTTATGGCGAGCGCATACTGGTCTATGCGCTTGTCAACGCCGTCATATCCCACTATCTGCGCACCGTACAGCCGTCCGTCCTCGGGCGAGAACGTTATCTTTATGTCCATCTGCAGCGCACCGGGATAGTAGCCGGCGTGCGCCCCAGAGTGTATGGTTGCCGAGAGGTAAGGCATCTCCATCTGCTTCAGCCGCTTGGCCGGCAGTCCTGTTGAGGCTACGGTGAGGTCGAACACCTTTGCCACGGCCGTGCCTATCGCCCCCTCATACCTCACGCTGTTGCCGCAGACCATGTTGTCCGCCACTATCCTCGCCTGCCTGTTGGCCGGCCCGGCAAGGAAGTTCAGCCACGGCTTGCCCGTTATGGGGTGGGGGAACTCTATCGCGTCGCCCACGGCATAGACGCTCTCGTCAGACGTCTGCAAGTATTCGTTGACATATATTCCCCTCATCTCGCCCAGTTTCAGTCCGGCCTGTACGGCCAGTCCTGTCTCGGCCCTCACGCCTATCGACAGCAGCACCATGTCTGTCTCGAGCGATATGCCCGACTTGAAATGCACCGTCAGCCTGCCGTCCTCCCTTGAGAACGACTCCACCGCCTGTTCGAGGTACAGCTTTACGCCGTGCTGCGTCAGGTGTTCATGCACCAGCGCGGCCATGGAGAAGTCTATCGGCGCCATCACCTGCGGAGCCATCTCCACCACCGCCACCTGCGCTCCGGCGTGGACAAGGTTCTCCGCCATCTCCAGGCCGATGAACCCTCCGCCAACAATGACCGCGCGCCTTACGCCGCGCTCCGTCACGTAAGCCTTTATCCTGTCCGTGTCGTCAACGTTCCTCAGCGTGAAGATGCCCTCCGAGTCAATGCCCGGCAGCGGTGGCCGCACGGGTGACGCACCCGGCGAGAGCAGCAGCTTGTCGTAAGGCTCGGTATAAGTCCGCCCGTCCTTCGTCCTCACCGTCACGGTCTTGCCGGCCGTGTCTATGGCTGTCACCTCGCTGTTCACCCTCACGTCTATGTTGAACCGCCTGCCGAAGGCCTCCGGTGTCTGCACGAACAGCCGCTCCCTGTCGGCTATCACCCCGCCGATGTAGTACGGCAGTCCGCAGTTGGCGTATGATATGTACGCCCCTTTCTCGAACAATACTATCTCGGCCTCCTCCGTCAGCCTTCTCATTCTCGCGGCGGCTGTGGCTCCTCCCGCCACACCTCCTACTATGAGGTATCTCTGTTTCTTCTTTTCGCTCATTGTTGTTATGTTTTTTTATGTGTTGGTAATCTGTCTGTTTGGTTTCCTTCCGCAGGAAGGTGTTATAAAGATACAAAGAACTTTCCGATAAACAATGTTTCCCGTGGAAAGTTTGTGGTTTGTTAACATTTTACCCCTGGATCAGTTATTGGATTTCTATAAGAAAACAATCAGCCGCAAGTCACGGGGTGAAGAGGTGCTGATTAACGGGTAATCAGGATGCTTTCACCATGTAACTTGCGGCTGATTGCCGTGGCGGACGAATCCGCCTGTATTTCAACCCAAATCGTCATTAGAACGGCACAAGGGAATAATTCTGTTGTTTTCTGTGTCCTTTTCATCCGTTTCGCCTTTCTCTTCGCCGCCTTGCTTCCCGTTCCGTCTCGCCATAGCCCGCTATGTCTTCGCCAAAACGGTTGCAATGCAACGAATATAAAAACGAAACGGTTTGAAATCTAATGATTTGGGATAAAATAGTACACAATCTTCCTTTTTCTTCCTCTTTGCAATTCACCGCCAACAACAAAAAGAGTATTGCGAACGATTTTCATGGTTCTTCCCACATGATGCCACATCCCTGCTCTGGATTGCATGTAAAATACGTGAAACCGCCCAAAGGCCCGCTATAAAATAACATCTTTTTCGAAAGAGCAAGCCATTTTTAAATGAAAGAGCCGTGACATTCTAATAAAAAAATACGGATTTTTCTTTGTTCAATTCAGAAAAACATCTTATCTTTGTATAAGATAGGCTGCACCTCAGCAAAACATTCAAACAAGTTTGATGTCTTTGCATTCGGTTTGCGCTATCTTTGCATAAGATAAGTTTCGGCTCGGCAATTTCGTTTTTTGCTCTACCATTTTGACAACCTTAAAAAATAACCATGAAACAAGAACTGAACTGCACTCTCGTCTCCCAATTTCTGCTGACACTCTGCACCGTACTGGCCGTACTGGCCACACCTGCCACAGTGTTCGCCGCACAACAATCCGCACAACCGCATACGCCGAAGGCCGACAATATCTTCAGCGCCTACGACGATGCCAAGAACAAACCGGCCGCAGCCAATAAAATCTACAGTCTGCTCCGCAAAGAGAATTACACAGATGAGAATCCGCACTTCGATCGCAGCACGCCGCGAGATACTATCGACCGCCACGTGTGGTACATGGCTGCCTACTACCATTTCGACCATGCCGACTTCGCCAAAGCCATAGAAGCCGCCGACAAGCTGCTCGCGCTCTGCCGGAACAATCTGCCGCTTACCGCCGAAATTCAGAACCTCGTAGCCATCTGTCACTTCCGGCGGTCGGAATACACCGAGGCCATAGTCATGGCGGAAAAAAGTCTGCGGACTTACCGCAAGATTGGCGGGGAGAGCGACATCAGCTCTACCCTCAACACCATAGCCGGCATCTATCTGGCCGCGCACAAGCCCGAGGAGGCGCAACGCTACATTACAGAGGCCATAGCTCACAGCACGGCCGCCGGCGACTCCGCACGTATGGCAATACAGTATGGCATGGCCTCTGAAATACACCACGCACTGCACGACGACAAAAAGGCGCGCGACTATGCCCTGAAGGCCTTCATCATAGACAGCATAGGCGGCCGGGAACCGAAAATGGGCATACGCCTCTCACAGTTGGCCGAGGCCCTCATGAGTCTTGGCGAGAAGAACCGTGCCGAGGCGGCTCTGCGCCGCGCACTCCCCATACTCCACAAATACGGCATCCTTACCTCAGCCGCCATCTGCCACAATCAGTTGGGCAACCTGATGCTTGAGAAGAACCGACGCGCCGAGGCCGAACAGGAATTTACAACGGCGCAGCGCATAGCAGCCGGATACCATGACCTGTACAGCGAGAGCAACAGCCTCTACGGTCTCTATCGCACACTGGCTCCTTCGCGTCCAGCCGAGGCCCTGCGTCATCTGGCGCGCTACGCCGCACTGAGGGACTCCATATATAAAAAGGAGATGCGCAACGCACTGATGGAACACGACGCGAAATACCGTAACGGTGAGCTCGAATTGGCCAACCAGAAGGCCCGTCTGCGCAACATCATCACGCTTACCATCGCCCTTACAGTCATCTTTGTCCTCATCTTGGTCATCATCTTCCTCATCGTGCGCCGTTACCGCCAGGCCGCACGGCGCGAACTCATGAAAAGCAAGGTGCGCTTCTTCACACAGGTCACCCACGAGTTCCGCACGCCACTCACAGTCATCCGCGCAGCAGCCGAAAGTCTGCTGAAAGACTATGCCAAAGATTCGCAGGGTCATACTGACCTCTGCTGCATCATCTATCATGAGGAGCGTCTGCTTGAACTCATCAACCAGATTTTGGAAACCGGACGTCTTACGCATGAGCAAAACGTGCCACACCCGAAGGCTGTTAATGCCGACATCGTGGGTATGGTGGCCATGACTTGCGAACGTTACACCCTCATTGGCGCCGCACGTGGGGTCAAAATCTCATTTTCGGCACAACCGCAGGAGGTGGAGATGGACTTCATACCCGATTATATGAGCAAAATCATGCAGAACCTCATCTCCAACGCCATCAAGTATTCGCCGAGCGGCAACACCGTTGAAGTGAGGACGCTCATGGCAAACGGCAGACTGCACATCGTTGTCAAAGATGGGGGCAAGGGCATGGAGCCGGAGGAAATTAAGAAAATATTCACTCCTTTCTACCGCGATAACAACGTCGCGCCGGACCATGGCACGGGCATCGGTCTGCCGCTGGTGAAGCTCTGCGCCGAGGCTATGGGCGGAACCGTGGAAGTGGAGAGCGTGCCGGGACGCGGCACAACCGTCACCGTGAGTCTGCCCATCCATCATGCCTGTGAGAAAGCCGTGGCGGACGATATGGAGCAGGCCATGCCCTACATTGTGGCGGAAAATGTCGACGACATTGACGATGGCCGCAAGCGTGTGCTTATTGTGGAGGACACTCCGGAGGTGGCTCGCTTTATCAGCCGTCAATTGGGCGAGCGCTATGCCTACCGATTCGCGCACGATGGCACGGAGGGACTGGAAATGGCGGAAAAATATATCCCCGACCTCATTATTACCGATGTCATGATGCCCGGCATCGACGGTTTGCAACTCAGTCAGAAGGTGCGCGAGTCGGAACTGCTCTGCCACATTCCCATCATCATGGTGACGGCTAAAATCACTCATGAAGACCGCTTGGCGGGACTGGAGGCCGGAGCCGACGCTTATCTGGAAAAACCCTTCAGCAGCGAAGAACTGAACCTGCGCGTAGAGAAACTTCTCGAGCAACTGCAACGCATCAGCCGGAAGTTCTCCACAGACATAGTGGAGGGCACGAAGCCGGGCAGTATTGAAATCTCCGCCGCCGACCGTGAATTTATCGACAAATGCGATGCCGCCATGATGGAGGCCATACACCGCGGAAAGGTGGACTACTATGCTCTTGCCTATGAACTCTGTATCTCCCGTGCGCAGCTCAACCGCAAGGTGAAGGCTATCACGGGATGCACCACAACGGAATATATTCTGAAGCTACGCATGCGCCTCGCCACAGAGTTTCTTGACAATAGCGACCTGCCCGTATGGGAAGTGGCGCTGAAGTGCGGTATGGACAATCCTACCTACTTCGGCATACTCTTCAAACGAACCCTTGGCATGACGCCGCAGCAATATCGGAACCGCAATAAAACATAAGCAGCCGGACACACTTAAACCCAAATCGGTCGTTAGACCGTCAATATTCTTAAATTAATTTATTGATATTGTCTTTTCATCCGTTTTGACTTTCTATCCGCCGTCTTGCTTCCCGTTCCGTCTCGCCATAGCCCGCTATGCCTTCGACAAAACGGTTGCAATCCAACGAATATAAAGCCAAAACGAATTTGAAATCTAACGACCGATTTGGGTTAAAGATATTTCGAAAACCAATCTAAAAAAAATATTCCTTGGGGAAATCGCTGGAAAATGCCGTAAAAACGGCTCTTTAACAGTGATTTCCCCTTATTTTGTTCCTGAATTGAGATGCGGTGTTCCTGGATTGAGAGGCACGACACGCTATTCAGTCGTAAATTTGGAGACAGATTCAATAACTCAATTTCAACTTTAAACAACACCAAAATATTAACTTTTTAAAACAAATTGTTATGGCACGAAACATTAATGAAAAACGATTTATTTCCGTAAATACACCTTTAAGACGACGTCCAACAGTAAGACGACGTCCAACAGTATCGTCAGGTTCGGGTTCAAGCTCGTCTTCAGGCTCAGGTTCAACTGCTGACCAGCAACGCAGGAACGCAATCAACAATTATCTGCGAGGTCTTGTAGCGTCCGATGTCAGTGTAATGCAATCAATTGACAATGAAAACAAGCAAACACATTTAAATAGCGAAGGCTATCTCATAAAGTATGAGGATGTTACGCGTAGCGAGGATGTTACAGAACTTTCGATGTCGTATGGCGCCAACGAGATTTATCCCGGTATGTTGTTGGTGGTTGACAGCCAACTGGATACATCGAGGCCGACAGAATCGGGCTTGTCGAGGGGTAAGTTGAAAATTGTAATGGACATCGGAAATATAACATTGCCAAAAGGTAATACACGAATCGTAAAAGCCGACGAGCATGGCAATATAATGAGTGCTGTGAACCAGGCCATCAATGAAATGATGGAGGATTTCAGAGCTTCGGGAAAAATGATGACGGCGAATTTTGAGGAAAGGACGACAAGTGGCGAAAGCCAGGAAGAACAGAAAATCAAGGTCGGATGTACTGCCAAATTCGCCGGGATTGAGGGCAGCGCAGATTTTGAAAGAAACAAGTCCAGTTTCTCTATGCAGTACTTGACGGAATACACCCAGCTCTTTTTCACTGTAACGGCCCAGCTGGACAGGACAGACTATTCATCGTTGTTCGGAGAGGATGTTACGGTGGATGATGTGAAGAAGTCGTTTGGCTCAGGCAAGCCTATCATCTTTGTCGAGAGTGTGAAGTACGGCCGTCAGATTTACCTGAACGAGAATGTGAGCGGCAGCAACCAGTCGATGGTGCAGACACTCAAAGTTGCGGGCTACGGATGTTCGATAGACCAGTCCTACTCCAACAGTAAATGTCAGTTGCAATATACCAAGCGCATATCCGTCAGGGGCGGCGGCCTTACAAATACCGGCATAAGGGAAGAAGCAGTGGTGCGCAAGACCAATGAATCGGATTTGGACTATTGCCGTAGGCAGACGGAGGCTGTCAGAGATGCGATAGACAAATACAAATCAAACGATACGGTTAAAAAACTTGACGGTACGATTGAATATAATGCCTATGCCGTTCCGCTGAGTTTTTCTGCAGAGTATATTGCCGGAGTCAACAAAAAGAAGGTATCATTCCTGAAACAGGGACAGTACAAGGTAAAACGACTGATACCGAACAGGGGTATCACAATCAATGTGTTCAACTGTTTGAAGGAAAACAATATCGTGGCGAGCGGCTGGTTTACAAAGTACGATGCAAACGGCAATGAACTGAGCACGATGTATGATCTGCAAAGCAGCCACCCGGTGGTTGGCTATATAAGGAATGACGAGCCTATATTGACGGGGAAGCTGATTGACGGCGGCACCGGCGACGGCAATGGCAGGGTGTACTGCAAGAAGTTTATGACTCCTCCGTTCGATTTGCCCAAGAATGTGTATAGGGTGTGTCTTAAAATACGCCATCGCGACAATAATAAAAGGACGTTTAAGAATACATATATTCTGCCTTATGGTGACATAATGGCCGGTTATATGCGAGGAGGCAAAGGCGGCGGCGAGTCGGTGAACTGGTTCTATAATAATGACGGTGATCCCGATGAAATCTGGTACAACGGCGGAAAGGATTAGTCTGGTGAATGAATCAGCTGTATGGTCTGTGACTTGAAGAACGGGATTATCCGCGTCGGAGAGTAAATGTGAACGGCGAATATCCGGTTGGGGATGTTCGCCGTTCCTTTAGGTTACCAGACATCTCATGCCACATATATTTGGTTCATCCGCAATTTGGAGTGAAATTGGGATTGAAATGTTAATTATCACCGTAGGGCCGTGGGTCTTGAATTTCGGATGCAATCATGATTAATGGGTGTAGGGCCGCAACCTGTTGCGGCCGCAAGGGGTGGGACAATTGTTCTGAATTTATTTCGTTCAGGTATGGATTGATTGTATGTCAAGATACAGGTTTTCTT
>CAJKQX010000086.1 GCA_905202125.1 uncultured Prevotella sp. | reverse complement strand
CCTTTTATAAATAGAAACCTCCGAAGAGTGAATGCTCAACGGAGGTTTTTTTTATTTATATACTTTTCATTCCGGTGTTTTCATAATTCATTTATTTTTCTTTCGCTCTGATGAAATGCAATAAAATGAATCAATTTGTCGTTATAAAAGCATGCAATGGACAGAACGAATAAGGAGAATGAAGATTTTCCTGCTTGCCATAGCGGTGCTCATAGCCGTGGTTTCGCTATTGGTCTCGAGTTTTCTTGTGAATGACCTTTCGAAGGAGGAGCATAAGAAAATGGAGATTTGGGCAGAGGCCATGCGTACCTTTAATAATGCAGACAGCAATGCCGACCTTAATCTGGTGTTGAAAGTTTTGAACGGCAATACTACTATTCCTCTGATTGTGCTCGATGCCTCGGGAAACGTTCAGACTTTTCGTAATCTCACCATCAAAGGTTGTCGTACAGCGGAAGACTCATTGCTGTTTGCCTCAAAAGCCGGAACTGACATGATGGCATCCGGCAAGGTAATAAAGATTTATCTCGGGGATGATGAGAAAAGCGATTATATAAATGTATGTTACGATGATTCGGTGATGCTCAGACGATTGGCATCCTATCCTTACATCCAACTTATGGTGGTGGTGATATTCGTCATAATAGCCATATTGGCCATCCTTTCCTTTCAGCGTGCCGAACAAAATAAGGTGTGGGTGGGGCTGTCCAAAGAGACCGCCCATCAGTTGGGTACCCCTATATCCAGCCTAATGGCATGGACGGAGATACTTAAGGAGAGTTATCCTGACGATGAATTGATACCCGAGATGGACAAGGATGTGAAGCGTCTGCAGCTCATAGCCGACCGATTCTCGAAGATCGGTTCGCTGCCCGAGCCCGTTCCCACGAGCCTTAATGAGATAATGGATCACGTGATAGACTACATGGACCGTCGCACATCCAAGAAAGTGAAGATGGTCAAGGTATTTCCCGATAACGATATCATTGTCCGCCTGAACGGTTCTCTCTTCGAGTGGGTCATAGAGAACCTTTCCAAGAATGCTGTCGATGCGATGGGCGGCGAGCAAGGCACCATCACACTCTTTGTGGATGAGACTGACAAAAAGGCGATTGTGGAAGTGTCCGACACAGGAAAGGGTATCCGCAAAAAGGATATCGGCAATGTGTTCCGTCCCGGTTTTACCACCAAAAAACGCGGTTGGGGTCTCGGACTGTCCCTCGCCAAACGTATCATCGAGGAATATCATCAAGGCAGCATCTTCGTGAAGAGTTCGGAAATGGGTGTAGGCACCACCTTCCGGATAGAGTTGCCCAAATGATATGGTTCTGCCGAAAATCTAAAAATGTCTGGTGCTTTTCTTTGCGGTTATAATGAATCATACCAAATATTATTTATCGGCACAGGTTACGGCCCTACACCGACATATTCTTTTGTTTAGCAGTACTAAACCATCAGTCCCAAGTCTTTCGCTATGCGGCAGGCCTCGATAGAGTTTTTCACCTGAAGTTTGGCCAGTATCTCCTGACGATGTCTGCTCACGGTGTTTTTGCTGATGAATAGCGTGGCGGCGATGTCCTTGCTTGTCATGCCTTTGTCGATGAGATTGAGCACCTGTTTCTCCCTGTCGGACAATATTTTCGAGTTGTGGTGCTTGTCCAGAGTGGTCATCTCGCCGTTCACCGAGTTTATTGTCACCCCTTTGTCCGGCAAGTCGAGCGTCATGGGACCATACAGACACAGAGCCAGCCACAGAGTGCCGTCGGCAGGAATGCAGACGTAGTACATTCTGTGCAGTACCGGGATGTAGCCCGATGTATTGCTTCTCATGCGCAGTCGGCTCATCAGATAATAGTTGGCCCGTAGCTTTTTAGGTTGTCGTCTGACGAAATTGTAGAAACAGAGTTCCTGCAGATGCTTGTCCGCTAAATCATCGGGATGGACGAGTCTGAAGATATCCTCCTCCCAGATAGATGACACAGAGTCCTCTTCACCGTTGCTCTCCAATGCCACCCGTTGCGCGAACCCGCCGTAATATATGTAGCTTCTATTTGCGCGCAGGTCGCTCAACACGGCTATGACGTTCTCCATCCGTGCGTAGTTGGCGGCTATTTCCCTGTATTTGTCGAGCATCGTGGAGTAGGGATGATCCTTTCCAAACTCCTGGGAAGAAAACTCCTTGTTCAATATCGTCTTGCTGTCCATAGGTGAGTGTAGAAATGTTTGTCAAATATAATGTTTTTTCCCGAATACTCCACTGATTTTGCGAAATATTGTCCATTTGCAACCCGCATAGCCCCATTTTCATACCTGAAAGTTCAAAATGGTTATTTTTGACTATTGCGTGTTAATATATAAGATATTAGATTTGCATCGTAAAAATTTAATCCAAATGTCAAAACTCATGCCGACCGAAAAAGAGAAATGCCTCATGGGTCTTTTGTATGATGCCAACCGCGATGTCGAATTGATCGGCGAGAGGCAGAAATGCAAAGAACTGCTCTACGACTACAACCTCTTGCGGCCATCGGATATAGAGCGCCGAAAGGAACTCATCACGCGATTGCTCGGTGCCACCGGCCACAATTGCGTCATCGGTGCCGGCAGCGTGGTCTGCCGAGACATTCCGGCCAACAGTCTGGCCGTGGACAACCCCTGTCATGTCATCAGAGAATTATAAAAATCTACAAATATGAAAAAAACAGTATTACTATTCACAATGATGATTGCCACAGCCCTCACCGGCCGTGCGCAGTCTATGGACAAAATGCAATGGTTCAACGAGCCCGAGCACTGGGAAATCAAGGACAACATGCTGTCGATGGACGTCACACCGCTCAGCGACTATTGGCGCATCTCCCACTACGGATTTACCGTAGATGACGCACCGTTCCTCTACACCCTGCGCGGAGGCGAGTTTGAGGTGAAAGTCAAGATTTCGGGCGACTACAAGACACGTTTCGATCAGGCCGGACTCATGCTCCGCATCGATCATGAGAACTATATCAAGGCAGGCATCGAATTTGTAGACGGTAAATACAATCTCAGCGCAGTTGTCACCCACAAGACCAGTGACTGGAGTGTCATCACGCTCGAGCGCCCCGTTCCCTACGTATGGATAAAAGCCGTCCGGCGTCTCGATGCCGTCGAGATATTCTATTCGTTCGACGACCAGAAATACACCATGATGCGCAACGCCTGGTTGCAGGACAACCATCCCGTGATGGTAGGTGTGATGGGAGCATGTCCCGATGGCAACGGTTTCAAGGCCCGTTTCGAGCATTTCGCCATCAAGCATCTGCCCGACATCCGTAGGATAGAATGGCTGAAGAAAAATTAGGCTGAAGCCGAACACGGATTTAACCCGAATCGGTCATTAGAGTTCATGGCAGTTTTGGAGATTATATTTGTTGTATTGCGACCGTATTGTCGAAGGCATAGCGGGCTATGGCGAGACAAGACGGGAAGCAAGACGACAAATAGAAGCCAAAAACACGTGAACATACAAAACGATAACCATCATTCCTGCCCATTGTCGGTCTAATGATTTGGGTTTAATTGACAAAATTTTCAAAGGCTCCATTTTATCTATTGCCAGGGCCACTTAGATTAAGCAAAATATTAACGGACTATTGAAATGATAAAGAAAATAAAAATCCTTGAGGCAGCCGGAGTGCTTCTGACGGCTTTGTTCCTCATCTTGATAAAGGTCCGGCAGGAATTGACGAGACGTGGAAATTCTCCCCTTCCCACACTTTGGAATATGCCTTCAGTTGTCATGCCGTTGCGGAAATGGACAAGGTATTGGGCAGGACAATAGTAATATAATAATTAAATATTGAAATCATGAAGATAGATCATCTGGCAATCTGGGCGGAAGACCTTGAACTGCTCAGAGATTTTTACCTCAGGTATTTTGACATGACCTGCGGTGAAATGTACCACAATCCGAAAAAGAATTTCAGCTCTTATTTCCTGCGTTTTGCAGATGGTGGCGCCGGTATCGAACTGATGAACATTCCCGGCAAGGACGCGCCCAAAAGCCGAGGCGACCTCAAAGGACTTGCACATTTCTCCATCTCTGTCGGCAGTAATGAGCAGGTGGACGCATACGCCGAACAGTTCCGTAGCGACGGCTACACCATTCTCAGCGAACCGAGAACCACCGGCGACGGCTTTTATGAATGTGCAATCGCCGACCCGGAAGGCAATTATGTGGAAATAACGGCATGACCTCAACTTATCTTGCATCCAATTATATCTAATCTGAAATTAAAATAAACTTACGTTGGTTAGTTGACTGACAAAGGTATCAAATCTCTGTCGTTCTCCCTTCCTCTGATCCGAAGGGAGAACGCTTCTTTTTTCAAAAAATGGCAGGATGTTTGTCGGATTCTCATGGAAATACATTAATTTTGCAGTTCCAAACGATACATATAAAGAAAGTCATGGGTGGTTTTTTTGGAACTATATCGGTCAGAAATTGCGTAAACGACTTGTTTTACGGCACCGATTATAATTCGCATTTAGGTACTAAGAGAGCAGGACTTGTCACATTCGACAAGGAGAAAGGATTCACACGCAGTATTCACAGTCTTGAGCGCGACTATTTCCGCTCGCGTTTTGAGGGCGAGCTTGACAAGTTTGAGGGCAACTCTGGCATAGGTGTCATCAGCGACACCGACCCGCAGCCCATCCTCGTCAACTCGCATTTAGGCCGCTACGCCGTGGTGACGGTGGCCAAGATTAATAATATCCGCGAGATAGCCCGGGAACTGCTTGAGCAGCGTATGCATTTCAGTGAGATGAGTGCCAACAATATCAATCCCACCGAGCTTGTGGCCCTGCTTATCAATATGGGCGACACCTTCGAGGCGGGAATCAACAACGTTTATTGCAAGGTGAAAGGCTCGTGCTCCATGCTTATCCTCACCGAGGACGGCATCATCGCCGCCCGCGACGCGCTCGGCCGCACACCCATCGTCATAGGCTGCAAGGATGGTGCCTATGCCGCTACGAGCGAGACCACATCCCTGCCCAATCTCGATTTCAAACGTGTGCGCGACGTCGGTCCCGGCGAGATAGTACGCCTGCGCGCCGACAGCATAGAGGTGCTCAAAAAACCTTTCAGCCGTTGCCAGATATGCTCGTTCCTGTGGGTCTACTACGGTTTTCCGGCCAGCGACTATGAGGGCATCAACACCGAATACGTGCGCGAGACGGTCGGTATGGCCATGGGTAAGGACGACAATACCGATGCCGACTGCGTGTGCGGCGTACCCGACTCGGGTGTGGGCACAGCTTTGGGATATGCCGAAGGGCACAACATACCCTACAAGCGCGCCGTGTTGAAATACACCCCCACATGGCCCCGCTCATTCACTCCGGGCAATCAGAGCCGCCGCAGTCTGGTGGCCAAGATGAAACTCATACCCAACCCCGCCATACTCAAGGACCAGCGAGTGGTCTTCTGTGACGACTCCATCGTGCGCGGCACACAGTTGCGTGACAATGTGCGCACCTTCTACGACTATGGCGCCAAAGAGGTACACGCCCGTATCTCCTGTCCTCCGCTCGTGTATGGCTGCCCATTCATCGGGTTTACGGCCTCCAAGAGCGATCTCGAGCTCATCACGCGCCGTATCATACAGGATTTCGAGGGTGACGCCAACAAGAATCTGGAGAAATACGCCACCACCGGCACACCCGAATACAAGCGCATGGTAGAGGAGATAGGCCGCCGTCTCGAACTGAGCAGTGTCCAGTTCAACAAGATCGAGACACTCATCTCCGCCATCGGACTGCCCAAAGAGAAGGTCTGCACCCATTGTTTCGATGGCAGCAGCTATTTCTTCCAGGATGTGAAGGACGAGGACTGATATCAGATAATGTGAGTCCTCTCCTCATCGCTGATACTTGATTAGCCTGCGACAAGACTGAACACACGAATCCGAAAAGAGCAAAAAATATATCCATAAATTGCTCAATATCAGAAAATATTCGTAACTTTGCAGCCCGATGTGTAGTTTAGACAACTTTAAGATAGACCTGAAAGGATTGCATGAGGGGAGTAATCTTCTCTCATACGACATCCATGACGGCTATTTCCAGGCTGTCCAAGCGGCAGGAATCAGTGGCGGCGATGTACGCGTTGATCTCAATGTGCAGCGCACAGGCGATGTGTTCACGCTCGATTTCCACACCGAGGGCACAGTCATTGTCCCGTGCGACATCTGTCTGGACGACATGGAGCAGCCCATAAAGACGGACAACCGCCTTGCAGTCAAGTTCGGTGAGGAATACTCGGACGAGGACGATGAGGTGGTGACGGTGGCCGAGACCGAGGGCACTCTCGATGTGGCATGGTTCATCTACGAATTCATAGCCCTCGCCATTCCCGTCAGACACGTACATGCGGAGGGTGGATGCAACCCTGCGATGTTGGAGGCGCTCGAGCAACACTCGGCCTCACGCAACGCTGAAGACAAGACAGCGGGCGACATCGATCCGCGTTGGAAAGAATTAGAAAAATTAAAAACAATAATTAAAGATTAAAACAATATGGCACATCCTAAAAGAAGACAGTCAAAGACTCGTACACTTAAGAGAAGAACTCACGATAAGGCAGTAGCTCCCACATTGGCAGTTTGTCCCAACTGCGGTGCTTACTATGTTTACCACACAGTATGCCCCACCTGCGGTTATTACAGAGGCAAAGTAGCTATCGAAAAGGAAGTTGCTGAATAAGCATGGGAAAAATTAACGCGATAATCACCGGCGTTGGCGGTTATGTGCCCGACTATGTTCTCAACAATGAGGAACTGTCGCGCATGGTCGATACCAGTGACGAGTGGATTATGGCTCGTGTTGGTATCAAGGAGCGTCACATCCTCACCGAGGAGGGACTTGGTACGAGCTACATGGCCCGCAAGGCTGCCAAACAGCTCATCAAGAAGACCGGTGTCGATCCCGACACTATTGATGCTCTCATTGTCACCACCACCACCCCTGACTACAAGTTCCCCTCCACGGCTTCGATCGTGCTGGGCAAGTTGGGACTGAAAAACGCTTTCGCATTCGACCTTGAGGCAGCCTGCTGCGGATTCCTTTATTCGCTCGATATGGCCGCTTCGATGATCAAGAGCGGACGTTGCAAGAAGGTGATTGTGATTGGTGCCGACAAGATGTCATCCCTTGTCGACTACCGCGACCGCGCCACCTGTGTGCTCTTCGGCGACGGAGCCGGAGCCGTACTTGTCGAGGCTACGGAAGAAGAGAATGTCGGCGTACAGAATGCATTTTTCCGTACCGACGGCTTGGGACTGCCGTTCCTTCACATGAAGGCCGGCGGCTCGGTTTGTCCCGCATCCCATTTCACGGTGAAGAACCGTCTTCACTACCTCTATCAGGAGGGTCGCACGGTGTTCCGCTATGCCGTGACCAATATGGGCGACGACGTGCTCAAGATTATGGCAGACAACAACCTCACTGCCGACGATGTGAAATGGGTGGTGCCTCACGAGGCCAACATGCGCATCATCGAGGCTGTCACCCGTCGTGCCGGAATACCGATGGAGAAGGTGTTGGTCAACATCCAGCGCTATGGCAATACCAGTGCTGCCACCATTCCTCTCGCATTGTGGGATTTTGAGAAAGATTTCAAGAAAGGTGACAATATCATTTTCACCGCTTTCGGAGCCGGATTCGTACATGGCGCCTCATTCTACAAGTGGGCTTACGACGGTGCCGAGGGATCTGCGAAAAACTGATACTCATCGGATATCATATTTTAAAGGCTGTGCCAAGATTGATTCTTTTGGCACAGCCTTTTTCTGTGTTTATATATTGTTTGTACGGAATTTGTAGATAACCGTAGGGCCGCCACCTGTTGCGGCCGCAGTCAATCCATGTCGTACGGCCTTTTGGTACGGGCTCCCTTGCGGCCGCAACAGGTGGCGGCCCTATATGGATTTGTTAATATTTTCAATTATATTCGGTTCATCTCTGGACGAACCTTTTTCCGGAGTCCTATATATTATATAAGGTGTTGTGGCGTTGCCCTGCGGCATCTTTACTCCAGACCTTATATCGACCCACGTATTTTCAAGCTCCACGGATTGTCCACATTCACCACCTCCTTGCGTTTGAGGAGCGATGCCATTGTTTTCCCCATTTTCTTGAAATCCGTGGAAAGGGTGGTGATGCCGCCAGCCAGAATCTCTTTCAGTGTAGTGTCATTGTAGGATATGATTCCAAACTCGCGTCCCGGCGTCATGTGTTGTTTGGCTGCCTGTTTCAATACGGTCACGAGGTCGGTGTCGTTCACGAGCAGGAACAAGTCGCCCATGTTGATATGTCTGCCTGTGAAACCGTTCATGTATTTGCATTCAAATCCGTTTTCCTGTGCAAATCTCTGCAGTCCCAGAAATCTCTCGTAGGGCTCCTTCGCCTCGCTCTGTATCATGTATATGCGTTTGTATTTGCGCAGGTGTGGCAGTCCCGATACGAGCGCCTCGTACGTGTCGTTCTCAAAATTCTGTCCCACGCCCGAGTACAGTCCCCGTAGCTCGGGATGATAATGGTCGATGAGGAATACCCGTCCGTTGAGTTCGTTCAGCAGCGGGCGCAGTCCTTGAAACTTGCCGGGCATGAGCACATACGTGGTGTACTTGCCGTTGGCCTCGCGCAGCAATGTCTCAAACACCCGTCGGTTGTAGTTGTGGAATTGCAGATCCACCTGGTCGTCCTTGTCAAGTCCCGCTACGAAAGCATTGTACATTTTCTGTTTGAATGAATTCATCTCGTTGAACAGCAGGAATATGTTGTGCTGCAGATTGAACCTCACATTGTCCACAAAATAGCCTACGCCCGGTGCCGACGATATGATGCCACGTGCCTTCAATTCCTTGATGCCTGCGAAGACCGTATCGCGGGAGAGGTTGAACATCTGTCGGTAATCGTTTATCGACGGCAGACGGTCGCCCTTGCTTATCTCTCCGTTGTTGATGCCGTCAATCACATGATTGACCACCAGTTTGTATTTTGATTCGTGCTGTGTCATCGTTTCTGAATATTATTATGCAAAGTTACTACAAAAAAGTGAAATGCGGAAAGATATAGTGATAGAATTGAG
>CAJKQX010000085.1 GCA_905202125.1 uncultured Prevotella sp. | reverse complement strand
GTTCATGGCTGTTTTGGAGATTATATTTGTTGTATTGCGACCGTATTGTCGAAGGAAGAACGTGTGAAAAGCGAGCGCATCAAACAGCCGACAAACACAGGCTCGACAGCGAAACAAACAGAATATCCTCAAGCAAAAATTCTTTTGTATAAATACAAAAAATGTAATAATTACAATTTTTTAGTATATATATTTGGACTGTATGAAAATAATGTTTAATTTAGCATCCAAATAATAATCCAAAACAAATAAATTATGAAAGAATTAAAAGGAACCAAAACAGAAAAGAACCTCATGGAGGCTTTTGCCGGTGAGTCGGAGGCGCGTAACAAATACACCTACTATGCTTCAAAAGCCAAAAAGGAAGGTTATGAGCAGATAGCTGCCCTTTTTGAGGAAACAGCATTGAACGAGAAAGAACATGCTAAACTATGGTTTAAATATCTGCAAGGTGGTGAAATAAAGTCCACTTTAGAGAATTTGGCCGATGCTGCTGCCGGTGAGAACTACGAGTGGACCAACATGTACGACCGTATGGCAAAGGAAGCCGAAGAAGAAGGATTCCCCGGCATCGCAGCTAAATTCAGAGGCGTTGCAGCTATTGAGAAACTGCACGAGGAGCGTTATCGCAAATTGCTGAAGAACATCGAAGACAATGTGGTGTTCTCACGCGAGGGTGATGCCATTTGGGTTTGCCGCAACTGCGGACACGTAGTTATCGGTAAGAATGCTCCCAAAGCATGTCCTGTCTGCAACCATCCACAAAGCTATTTCGAACTGAGAAGCACAAATTATTAATCATTATTAGTAATATATAAATAAAGCGGGTGCATCATTAATGACGCACCCGCTTTTATTGTAGGAATAAATCTTCAGTTGATTTTATTTAGCATAAGCCACAGAACGAGTCTCGCGGATAACCGTAATCTTGACCTGACCCGGGTAAGTCATCTCAGTCTGAATCTTGTTTGCAATTTCGGCAGACAATCCTTCTGTTTCCTTATCATCCATCTTGTCAGCGCCCACGATAACACGCAACTCACGTCCGGCCTGAATGGCATAGGTTTTTGTCACTCCGGGATAGCTCATCGCAATTGCTTCAAGGTCGTTAAGACGTTTGATATAAGCCTCCACAATCTCGCGACGGGCTCCGGGACGTGCACCCGAAATAGCATCGCATACCTGAACAATGGGAGCCAAAAGTGTATTCATTTCCATCTCATCGTGGTGGGCTCCGATAGCGTTGCAGATATCCGGTTTCTCTTTGTATTTCTCTGCTATCTTAGCACCATACAATGCGTGGGGCAACTCACTCTCCTCGTCAGGTACCTTTCCTATATCGTGCAAGAGTCCGGCACGCTTGGCCTTCTTTGGATTCAATCCCAATTCAGAGGCCATAACGGCACACAGATTGGCTGTTTCGCGAGCGTGTTGCAACAGATTCTGTCCATAAGACGAACGATATTTCATCTTACCGACTATTCTGATAAGTTCGGGATGGAGTCCGTGTATTCCCAAATCGATGGCTGTACGTTTTCCGGTTTCGATAATCTCGTTGTCAAGTTGTTTCTTAACCTTAGCCACGACCTCCTCGATACGTGCCGGATGTATACGTCCATCGGCAACCAACTGATGGAGGGCAAGACGGCAAACCTCTCTGCGCACAGGATCGAAGGCAGAAATAACAATAGCCTCAGGTGTGTCATCTACCACGATTTCCACACCTGCGGCAGCTTCGAGTGCTCTGATGTTACGACCCTCACGACCGATAATGCGGCCTTTCACCTCATCATTCTCAATATGGAAAACACTCACTGAATTCTCTATTGCAGTCTCAGTGGCTACTCGCTGTATAGTTTGTATGACGATTTTCTTGGCCTGTGTGTTGGCGTTGAGCTTTGCCTCGTCAATTATTTCATTCACATAACTGGCGGCATCCATCTTGGCCTCGTCCTTCAGACTTTCAACAAGACGATTCTTAGCTTCCTCTGCCGTCAGCCCTGAGAGTTCCTCAAGTTTGGCTCGTTCCATGCTTTGCATCTTCTCAAGTTCTTCATGTTTCAATGCAAGCATTTTCTTTTCATTTTCTATACGCTGCTGGGTCTGTTCCAGATCTTGTTTGCGTCGGCCCAACTCTTCCTGTCGCTGATTGAGCGAGATTTCCCTTTGCTTCAATCGGTTTTCATTCTGTTGGATTTTCTGATTACGCTGCTGGACTTCTTTCTCGAGTTCCGATTTCTTATTCAGAAATTTCTCTTTGACCTCAAGCAGTTTCTTTTCTTTCAAAACTTCTGCCTCTTTGTTGGCAGCCTCAACTATTTCATTGTATTTTCCTTTGACTACATACCGGAATATGGCGTAGCCGGTGGCTCCTCCTAAAACAAGAGCCACAATTGATGTAATTATTATTACTTCTATTCCCATTTTTTATTTTCTGTTTATTAATTTAATATTCTCAAAAGACTTTACAATTTCTCTTCTATTTCTGAAGTCAACTTTACGAGAATATCACGATATGGTGCCGTATCATTGCGTCCCATTTCTTTTTGCAATCTGAGGGCAATGTCAATAAGTGCCATATACAATAATTCCTTATCGCTTTTGTGTCCTTTGAACACAGAAGCATACGAATTAATTGTATTGGTTATAAGTATTGCCGCATCCCGATAATATGGTTCCTCCTCTCTGGGCACCATCACCGGGATTTCGGTATCGTAAACATGCAATCTTATATGTAATTTCTCTGTTTGCTCTGTCATAGTCTATTACTTTTCGCTTATCAATGTGATACATTTATTCACATCGCGTATCAACTTTGACAGTCGCTTCTGTGCTGACTCCAAGTCGCCGTTTGTGACTTCTATCATCCTTGCCATTTTCAGGCTGTCATAATCTTTTTTTGCCTGAGCCAACTGTTTCTCCAGACTTTTTATCGTGGAGTCACGCTCTTCAACAAGTGTCAACAGATTTGCATTATCCTCCTTCAACTCCTCATATTGAAGGATCATCTGTCTCACCCGGGTGGTGAAGAGCGCAATAGTCTTCTCAGTGGCGTCCATAGATTATTATTTTGCTACAAAATTAACTGAATTAATTGACAACTCCAAATTTATATTCCGAATAATTCTTTTTACATAATAAATAGATTCTTTCAAAAGTATAATCCGGGAGATACTTTATCATGAATCAGATATTACTATTTATCATCAGTTTCGGCAGCTTTGGGTTCCTTCTTGGCAAGCATTACAACCTGATATACAAAATCCGTAATCCATTGCTGAGAGAATCCGAGTCGTTTGTCATACTGACGTATTGCCACAACGGTCTTCATGACGCCCATATCCGTATAATCGTTTTTCGTGAAAATATCGGAAACAGTTTTTTCGGTCATCTTATAAATGGCGCTCTTGAAGAAAGACGGCATACGCAACTTGAATTTCATGAGGTTGCCCATGAGCATCATCAAGTCTTGCGTGAAACCTTGAAATTGAATCAGATAAGTCTGAATGTCCTGCAATTTGCGACAATTCTTCTTGATGCTCGCATCAATCTCCTTGAAAAAGAGATCATTCACCTGATACAGATCCTTAAGCATCTTTCGGCAATGCGTTTTCTCGCCCATTCCCAGTTTATTGTTGACTGTCGGAACATGAAGGCTTGATTTGAAAACACGCAGGTCGGGAAGCATGGATAAGTTGGTAATGCCTAAATTACAAGCGATGGACGCCTGAAAATATACTCGGACAAGGTGCATGAAATCCTCCATACCACCGACTTTTGCACTATCTTTTTTTCTGAAAAGTCCAGATAAAAAACTCATATTGAAATAATTTAAATAAAAAATTAAAGTTCTAATTATACGGCAAAATTACAATAATATATTTAATACTCAAAATATTTGCATACAAAAAGAAAGAAACGGAATCATCAAGAATCATCATAAAACAGCATGAAATGAGCGTAAAACAAAAGATTTTATAATCAATTCAATAGGTTTGTCAACTTTTATTTGTAATTTTGCCGCATATTATTCGATCGATGTAGATGTGATTCGCATTTATTTTATTGAAACACAAAATCTACAAAGTAAAAATAAAGAATAAAAATGCAGATTGACAAAAGAGAAATACATTAAATTTAAAAAATAATGAAAGGTATTGTTCTTGCTGGAGGTTCAGGCACACGATTGTACCCAATCACAAAAGGAATCAGCAAACAGTTGATTCCCATTTTTGATAAGCCAATGATTTATTATCCGATATCGGTACTGATGTTGGCTGATATCAAAGAAATATTGATCATTTCCACACCATCAGATCTTCCAATATTTAAACGTCTGTTAGGCGATGGAAGCGAAATCGGAGTACATTTTGAGTACGCGGAGCAGCCTTATCCCGGAGGATTGGCACAGGCATTCATCATCGGTGCTGATTTCATCAAAGACGACAGTGTCTGTCTTGTATTGGGTGACAACATTTTTTATGGTGCTGGCTTTTCTTCGATATTGCGCCAAAGCGTTCAAATCACCGAGCAAGAGCATAAAGCCACGATATTCGGTTATTACGTCAACGACCCCGAAAGATATGGTGTGGCCGAGTTTGACGAGAGCGGCAACTGCCTCAGTATAGAGGAGAAACCGGAAAAGCCCAAAAGCAATTATGCCGTCGTGGGACTTTATTTCTACCCCAACAGCGTTGTCGAGATTGCCAGAAACATCAAACCGAGCAAGCGAGGCGAACTTGAAATCACAACCGTCAATCAGGAGTATCTATCACAAAAACGACTGAAAGTACAGACATTGCAACGCGGCATCGCTTGGCTTGACACAGGAACACACGACAGTCTTTCCGAGGCGAGCACATTCATCGAGGTCATAGAGAAACGACAAGGGCTCAAAGTGGCAT
Source organism: uncultured Prevotella sp. (assembly GCA_905202125.1). Lineage (GTDB taxonomy): Bacteria > Bacteroidota > Bacteroidia > Bacteroidales > Bacteroidaceae > Prevotella. The sequence continues at coordinate 4,243 of CAJKQX010000085.1, read as the reverse complement.
GTCTTGAGGAGATAGCATACAAAAAGGGATGGATAGATAAAGACCAACTCAAGAAGGCTGCTCAGCCGATGATCAAAAACGCTTACGGTCAATACCTGATGCGACTTGCAGGAGAATAAATACAAAATCAAACCACAATAACAATAAGGAAAAATGGAAGAAAACAAAATTGCCGGATTATATAGTGTGAACGACCCAAATGAGGAGAGTGGTTCGTTTGACATCAAATCCTTATACACACTTGTCATTGTCAATTGGAAATGGTTTGTCCTGTCATTGATAATATGCGTCGGCGCAGCTTTGGCTTACTTACGATACACGACGCCACAGTATCAGGCAACAGCAAAAATCCTTATCAAAGACGATAATGACAAATACAGCAGACGTAGTTCGACACTTGCGGCGGCTGCCAATCTGGGAACCGTGAGCAACTCAATGGGTATTGACAACGAAATTGAGATACTGAAATCATTGACATTGTCCGAACAAGTGGTAAGAGACCTCAAACTGTACACATCCTACACCAGAAAAGGAACAATCAAAGAGGTTTCTTTATATAAGACCCAACCCGTCACCGTGGACATCGACCACAAACATCTCGAACTGCTGGAAAGTCCGATTTCCATGGAAATACAGCGTTCCGGGGCTAAATACATTATTAATGGTACATACAATTTCGCTCCGGCCAACACGACTGCTGGTCCGAAATTGTACAGTTTTTCCAAAACAACAGACCATTTCCCAACGACTATCAATACTCATGCCGGTGTACTGATATTGACATCCAACAAATTGGGAAATATGAATGAAGGCGAGGTCTTCACCGCCACGGTTAACTCACCTAAGAACTCAGCATACAGATATGCCGGTGCTCTTGCCGTAGCTCAGCAAATGGAGACAACCACAATCGTAAACTTGACTTTCAAGGACGAGATACCGCAGCGGGCAATCGATTACCTCCGTCAATTGTCAATATGCTACAACCGTCAGGCAAACGATGACAAAAACGAAATTGCCATACGCACCGAAGAGTTCATCAACGGCCGTCTCGAGAAAATCAACGCAGAGCTCAGCGACACTGAAGGAGCCATCGAGGAATACAAGAGACGCAACAGCATCACCGAACTGAGCATCAACACCACACAGGCGGCACAGAATCAGGATGTTTACAGTCAGAAACTGGCCGAATCGGACACACAGATAGATTTGTTGAGAAGTATCAGCGAATACATGGACCGTCCCGAAAACAAATATCAGGCTCTGCCGTCCAATGTGGGTTTGACCAACCAGACTGCCATTCAGCTTATCGCCAAATACAACGAAATTGCTCTCGAACGCAACCGCATGCTCCGTAGCGCCAGCGAGATAAGCCCCGTGATCACACCACTCACCGCACAGCTTGACGACTTGGCAAACAACATCCGCAACACCATCCGACAGACACGCCGCGAAATGGAGATACAGCGCAACAGCGTCGTACAGCAATACGGAAAATATTCAGGACAAATCCTCTCGACACCAGAGCAGGAACGTATCCTCAGCCAGATAGGCCGTCAGCAGACCGTGAAATCCGGACTTTATCTCATTCTGCTTCAGAAACGTGAGGAGAACTCCATTTCTCTGGCATCGACAGCGGATAAAGGCAAACTGATAGACGACCCGCAATTCGCCGGCAAGATAAGTCCCAAGAACAACAATATCATGATGATAGCATTGGTGCTCGGACTTGCCATACCGTTCTCCATACTCTTCCTGCAGAGATTACTCCGTACCAAGATTGAAGGCCACGATGATGTTGAGAAACTCACATCATTGCCCATCATTGCCGATATCTACACTGCCAAAAACGAGGACAAGTCCAAAGCCGACATTGTAGTGCACGAGAACCAAAACAACAGGATGGAAGAAGTATTCCGCTCGATGCGTACCAACATCATGTTCATGCTGAAAGAGGATCAGAAGACCATCATGTTCACATCCTCCGACTCCGGAGAAGGAAAGACATTCTCTGCATCCAACCTCGCGATAAGTTTCGCCCTGTTGGAGAAAAAGGTCATCTTCATCGGACTGGATATCCGAAAGCCGCGTCTGGCAGAGTTGTTTGAGATCGATGACCACACACATGGTATCACACGACTGCTTTCGCTCAACAAGCCCACAGAGAAAGACGTAGAGGCCCAAATAGTACCGTCAGGAGTAAACAAGAATCTCGACCTACTCATGGCCGGTCCGATACCGCCCAACCCCACCGAGCTTCTTTCACGCGAATCATTCGACTCCGTGTTTGAGATTCTCAAACAGAAATACGACTACATCATCATCGACACTGCGCCCGTAGGTCTCGTGTCAGACACATTGCATATCGGTCGTACAGCCGACGTCACAGTCTACATCTGCCGCGCTGACTACACTCGCAAGACTGCATTCGAACTTATCAACAAGTTGAACGCCGAAAAGAAACTTCCGATGATGTGCGTGGCCATCAATGGCATCGACACCTCAAAGAAGAAATACGACTACTATTACAAGAACTACGGTTCGTACAAGAACTACGGATCGTACAAGAGCTACTGATGTAATCAAAGTCAAAATCAGTAAAGATAATGACCGTTCGATTAAAAATCGAAATAAGATGAAATAATCATTGGAATTGATTCCATGTGAGTGATTGTCATTCACAGGAATCAATTCCAATTTTGTTTATTCCATTCTGAACAAACCAAACAGTAAAATCATAAAAAGAGAATCAAGATGACAATAGCAGTAGATTTTGACGGCACCATCGTCGAGAACAAATATCCCGCCATAGGCGAAGAGATGCCGTTTGCCACGGAGACCCTTCGTATGTTGATAAACGAACGTCACCGATTGATTTTATGGACCGTACGCGAAGGCCGGGCACTCGAAGAAGCCGTAAACTGGTGCAGAGAACGAGGGGTTGAGTTTTATGCGGTCAACAAAGATTTTCCGGAAGAAAAAGCAGAACACAATCGCAACTACTCCCGCAAGATAAAGGCCGAACTATTCATTGACGACCGCAATATCGGAGGAATGCCCGATTGGGGCACCATCTATCAAATCGTGCACGACAATAAGACATTGGCGCAAATTATGAAAGAAAAGCTCCGCACCAATCATTTCAATGACAGTAGCGCTAAAAAGAAAAAGTGGTGGCAGTTTTAAAGCCACCTATGATAAACAGAGTGAGTGTTGCAATAAACACTCACTCCATATTCAGTCCATTGTCGGATATCCTGCCGGTACCTCTTTTTTCCTTATCCAGCCTACTTAATGTACCGCTTAATGTCATATCGCCAATGCCCCAAAGGCTACACTTTGCAAATCGGCAATGATCGAAATCTATGTCGATGTCTCCCGTTCCTATCAGTTTCACATCGGTATAATCCACGTTCTGTAAGCCAAAATCCATCTCGCCGGCTCCCATAAGTCTAAGCACGGCAGAAACACATTTGACGCGCTCGGCGCCGATATCCCCGCTACCATTGAGCTCAGCGCGCAGCACATCACACACAATATTGCCGAAACCGATATCTCCGGCACCCTGCAAACATATATTCAATGTATCCGTGTCAATGTCGCTCACTACATTGAAATCGCCGGCCCCTCTCAATATGATATCTGTAAGGTCTGGCGAGGAGATGTAAATACTCACGCTCGAGCCATCGTTCGAAAACATGTTATTTCCAAAAGATTTGTTCCTGATGGTCAATATTCCGTCTGAACAAGAAATTTTCACCTTTGATAAATTCTCCTTCAGTCCCTCAATACGAACAGACACACTATCTTTCTGAGAGAAAATCACCTCATACGGGGTATCCATCATAATACGCGAGAAATAACCGGGATTCAATTTCACGCTCACTGTTATGGTTTTGGCATCGTCTCGACCTTTCAACTCTTTGCCATGATTACGACATGATGTTGTAACAAACACCAAAGCAGACATCAAAAAAATCAAATACTTATTCATACTACCATCCTTTAATCACACTGTTTGACGCAATGAATAATATAAAAGTTGCAAGCATCCACATTATTTTATATTGTCGCCTTACGTCCAAATTTGTTTAACCCAAATCGTCATTAGAGTTCATGGCTGTTTTGGAGATTATATTTGTTGTATTGCGACAGTATTGTCGAAGGCATAGCGGGCTATGGCGAGACAAGACGGGAAACAAGACGGCAAATAGAAGCCCAAAACACGTGAACAGACAATACGATA
>CAJKQX010000084.1 GCA_905202125.1 uncultured Prevotella sp. | reverse complement strand
TCTTTCTAAAACGGAAATAAATCCTGCAAAAACGAAATGTTAAAAATTTGGATTTTCATGCGCGCCCGTTAAATGTCTAAAAATTAGGTCTATCACTCCACAATCCGGAAGAACCATAAATGATATAATTGTTCACACAACCAATTATTAATCAATTTTAGTCTGAATGGAAATAAAACGTACCTTTTCGCAAAACCGGTAAACAATGCAACGTGTAGTAGCTGAATCATATCTCCATGTCATAATTATAAATGAGGGTTTAAACGGAATTTGAAATATTATGCGTATCTTTGCATAGGATAAGCTGCGCTCAGGATATTGAAAACAAGTTTTCTTTCCTCTCATTTGCATTATCTTTGCAATATTTATCTCATATCAAGAGATATTCAAAATTCAATCAAGTAATGCCAGTTGAAATTGATATTTTGGAAGATAGCATCTTTCAGCATTCGCCCGAACTGTTGAATACCCTGCTCAAAGATCAGACTACGAGCAAGGCTGACAATCAGTGCAATATCTTTTGGGCAACATCTGATTATGAGCATCTTGGCAAGGGATATGAATATAAGTCACCCATTCTGCCAGAACTTATTACAGGAAAAAACGTTCACGTCATTATGCCGCGTGTATTGAAAAGGCGGGAATTGCAGCGTGACCGTAGCCGTGAGAAGGCAGAGGTATTCACCCCATCTTGGATATGTAATGCCCAGTGCAATTTAGTAGATAACTCATGGTTCGGACGTGATGATGTGTTCAATCATGAGAATGATGACCATACATGGACAACCAATACCAACAATATTATATTTCCCGAAGGCAAGACTTGGCGTGACTATGTACGCTTAACAAGGCTTGAGATAACGTGCGGCGAGGCTCCGTATCTCGTCAGCCGATATGACACGACAACAGGCAAGCCCATAGCATTGGAAAACCGCATAGGACTCCTTGACCGCAAGTTACGCATTGTGGGTGAGAACACTGAGACATCAGGTGATTGGCAGAAATGGGCACAAGTTGCTTTCCAGAGTACATACGGATATGAGTGGCAGGGAGACAACCTGCTGATAGCCCGCGAAAATCTGCTGATGACATTTATCGAATACTATCAGGCCAAATTCAACCGTACGCCCCGATTGAAATCACTGTTCAATATCGCCGATATCATCTCATGGAACATGTGGCAGATGGATGGACTGAAATGCGTCATTCCAGACAGCTGCAGCATGAAGCCCTCTGCACAACAATCATTGTTTGACGAACCAAAAATGATTCCATGCGAGGGATGCAAGACCGGCAATATGCACAAGCACAACGGCATCTATTGCCTCATCAAGGACTGGCAAAAGAAGGAAACACTGACATTTGTGTCGATGCTGAAAGAAAGAAAATAAACTATGGCAGATATACACACAAGAAAAGACACGACGCTTCTTGATGATATAATCATAGGAAGAGTAGAACCGCATATCTATGCGTTTTCAACCGAGGACGTGCCCAACTATTTGAAGGTTGGCGATACGGCACGAGGTGTGTGTGTACGTCTTGAGGAATGGAAAACGGTATTTCCCCATCTGGTGAAACGGTATGAGCATTCTGCACAAATTGATGAGGGAACCATATTCCGTGATTATGCAGTTCACGCTTTTCTGGAGCATGAGAAAGGCAGGGAGCGGCTACAGCCTGATACGTTTAAGGACTTATCCTACTACTCGAATGAGTTTTTCAAGGAAGCCACAATAAACGATTTGAATGAAGCCATATCAGATATTCACCAAAGTGCCATCAGAAAGGATGGCAAATATCAGTTTTACACTCCCGACAGATTGCCGCAGACATTCACTTATGAGCGTAAAGAAACTTTCGTACCGAGGGAGAACCAACAACAGGTAATCGACAATTTCAAGATGGCAATAGCAGCAGGACACACGAATCTGTTGCTGTATGCAGTCATGCGGTTCGGCAAATCATTCACAGCAATGTGTTGCGCCAAAGAAATGGATGCAAATATTGTCGTTATCGTTTCTGCAAAAGCCGATGTAGAAGAGGAATGGAAAAAGACGATTGAGAGTCATATCGATTTTGCCGGTTATAAATTCTTGAATAGCAAATCGTTGAAACGTAGTGAAACAATTATTGCAGATACACTCGCGGCTAATGAGAAAGTTGCATTGTTCTTGACATTACAGGACTTGCAAGGCGAAAATATAAAGGAGAAGCACAAAGAAGTATTCGAACATCAGATTGATTTGCTGATTATTGACGAGACACATTTCGGTGCTCGTGCAGCATCATACGGACAAGTTCTGCAAGAGCAACATTTCAAGAAATCAGAGATAGCAAAGGAGTTGAAAAGTGTAGATGGTTTTGAGACCATAGACCAAGTTGAAGAAGCAGTAAAAGCATTAAATACAAAAGTCAGAATACATCTTTCAGGTACACCATATCGTATTTTGATGGGTGACGAATTTCAGAAAGATGACATCATTGCGTTCGTACAGTTTACGGATATCATTGATGCCCAAAAGCAATGGGACAACAAACATCTGAAAGAGGACGGATGCAACGAATGGGATAATCCATATTATGGTTTCCCACAGATGATTCGTTTTGCATTCAATCCTAATACCTCTTCTATGAAAAAGATGGAGGAATTGCGTAAGAATGGTATCACTCACGCATTTTCCGAGTTGTTCCGTTCACATTCAATGATTTCTAAGGCAGACAACAGCCATCGACAGTTTATGCATGAAACGGAGGTATTGGATTTACTGGAAATAATTGACGGTTCGAAAGAAGATGAGAATTTGCTTGGATTTCTTGATTACGACAAAATCAAGGAAGGCAAGATGTGCCGTCATATCGTAATGGTATTGCCTTTCCGTTCTTCATGTGATGCCATGGCAGCATTGATTTGCGAAAATAAGAATCGGTTTAAGAATCTTGGAGAATACGAGATACTTAATATTGCAGGCTTTGATGATATAAAGAAATATAAAAGTACAGACGATGTCAAACGTGTCATCAAGGCTTGCGAGGAGAAGAACTGCAAGACACTGACATTGACCGTCAATCGTATGCTGACCGGTACGACCGTTCCGCAATGGGATACGATGATTTATCTTAAAGGAACAGCATCTCCACAAGAATACGACCAGGCGATATTCCGTTTGCAAAACCAGTATGTCACAACCTTTAAGGATAAAAACGGGAATATCATCAAATACAATATGAAGCCGCAAACTCTGTTGGTGGATTTCGACCCTAACCGTATGTTCCGTCTGCAGGAGTTAAAATCACAGCTCTATAATGTCAATACGGAGGTTCAAGGCAATGTGCAGTTGAAGGAACGTATAGCAAAGGAACTATCCGTTTCTCCTATCATCGTGCTCAACAAAAATAAGCTACAAAAGGTGACACCTGCCAACATCACAGATGCAGTTCGCGAATATTCCCGTAATCGCAGTATTATGGACGATGCTACTGAGATTCCAGCGGATAACATTCTGTTGGGTGATGCTGATATACTTAAAGTCATTCTAAGTGTTGTTCCCATTGACGCTAAAAACGGCTTGCAGATAAAACCTGTAGAAGGCGAAGGCAATGATATTGAGACTCCTGATGAAACAGATGGACCAGAGAATGAGAATGCCGGACAGGAGAACAATAACACTCCGCAACCAGAACAACCGCAAGAGGTAGAGGACGATAAACTCACAAAACGTTTGGCCGCCTATTATGCACGCATCCTCTTTTTTGCATTTATGACGGAATCGAAAGTAATGTCATTAAAGGAAATTATTGATGCCATTCCGCTAACGGAAGGCAATCAGCGTATCTGCAAAAATCTTGGATTGGATATCAATGTATTAAGAATTATTCAACAAAAGAGTAATCCGTTTATATTGAAGAAACTCGACTATAAAATTGAGAATACCAACGATCTAATTCACGATACCGCTCTTCAGCCCATTGAGCGTGTGGAGATTGCCATGCGCAAGTTCGGTCGCTTGTCAGACTCGGAGATTGTCACACCTGCACATATTGCTGACGAAATGGTTGCAATCCTGCCGTTTGAAGAACTGAATAAAAAGGAAGATGCAAAATTCCTTGATATTGCATCAAAGCAGGGCGAGTTCACCATAGCTTTATACAAGAGGTTTGGGGAGAAAGTTAAGGCAAGAATATATGCAATTCCAACCTCTACATTGGCATACGAATTTACACGCAAGATTTACACCTTGCTCTGTATGCCGATTGAAAATATATACTCCGATTTCAACTCGTATGATTTAATCGGTAAAAACAACGAAAAGATAATAAAGCAATTAAAAGATATGAATTTTGATACAATCATCAGCAATCCGCCGTATCAAACTAATGATGGTGGTGCCGGTGTCAGTGCTAAACCACTCTATAATATGTTTGTAGATTTTGCACGCGAAATCAAACCGAAAAGAATTTGCATGATTATGCCAGCCAAATGGTTTACGGACGGAAAAGGTCTCGGTACATTCCGCGAATCAATGTTCAAAGACCGCCGCATCTCTAAAATCTTCGATTTTACAGATTCAAGAGATTGCTTTACTAATGTTGATATTGCCGGTGGCGTGTGCTATTTCCTATGGGATAAAAAATATGAAGGAGACTGCGAGTTTATTTCTATCAGAAACGGTGAAAGATCTGTTTCTGTTAGAAATTTTGCAACAAAGGAAGAATTTATCCGACAGACAGAAGCAATAAACATCGTGGAAAAAGTAAAAGATAGAACCGATTTGTATTTCAATTCCATTGTAACTTCCCGTAAACCTTTTGGATTGGCAACCAATATCAAACCAATGAAAACAGGAAACTTGACACTAAAGACCAATCAAGGTAAAGGCTTATATGATGAAACTCTTATAAAAGTCGGTAGAAAAATGATTCCACAGTGGAAGGTAATAATTTCACGACTATCGGCCGAACATGCAGGACAATCTGATAAGGAAGGACGAAAGAAAATCCTTTCATCTTTGAACATGCTCGAACCATATGAAATTTGTACAGAAACTTATTTGGTGTTTGGAAGTGCTGACACAAAAGAAGAAGCTGATAACATCTTCAGATATGCAAGAACACAATTTGTTCGATTCATGGTTTCTCAGTTAGCGGCTACCCAACAGATTTCAAAAGAGAAATTCGCATTGGTTCCAGTTCAAGATTTCACATCTAACAGCGACATAGATTGGAGCAAGAGCATAGCCGAAATAGATGCGCAACTCTATGCTAAATACAGTCTTTCAAAAGAAGAAATCGCCTTAATAGAATCAATGATAAAACCGATGTGAAAATGCATCATATTGTAATCTGTGGATATTATTGAAATTAACAGTTTCAGACAGCTTAAATATTACAAGATATTTTAAGTTCAAAAGATTAAAAATTAAAATTATCGAATTAATTTAGTATTTTTGCAAATTATAAGGTTAATAACCGACAAATATAATTATTTAATAAACAATATTTAATGGGAATTTTCGGATTTTTCAACAAAAACAAGAAGGAAATACTTGATGGTGGACTGGAGAAGACCAAAAACAGTGTTTTTAATAAGATAGCGAGGGCTATTACCGGTAAATCAACAGTCGATGACGATGTTCTTGATAATTTGGAGGAAGTTCTCATTACCTCGGATATAGGTGTCGAGACTACTTTGAAGATTATCAAACGTATAGAGGAACGCGTGGCCCGAGACAAATACGTCTCAACATCCGAGTTGAATGCTATTTTGCGCGATGAAATTGCGGCGTTGCTTTCAGAGAATAACAACGGCGACAACGATGATTGGGAGTTACCGACTGATCACAAGCCTTATGTCATTCTCGTGGTTGGAGTCAACGGTGTAGGCAAGACCACAACCATCGGTAAATTGGCTTATCAATTCAAGAAAGCCGGCAAGAAAGTTTATATAGGTGCCGCAGACACATTCAGAGCAGCTGCCGTAGACCAGATATGTATCTGGGGCGAACGAGTAGGGGTACCTGTGATAAAACAGCAGATGGGTTCGGACCCCGCATCGGTTGCTTTTGACACCCTCTCTTCTGCCAAAGCGAATGATGCAGATGTTGTTCTAATCGATACTGCGGGCCGACTCCACAACAAGATCGGTCTGATGAATGAGCTGAAGAAGATTAAGGATGTTATGAAAAAAGTATTGCCTGAAGCACCCGATGAAGTATTGCTCGTACTTGATGGCAGTACCGGTCAGAATGCTTTCGAACAAGCCAAACAATTTTCGACGGTAACACCAATCAGTTCGTTGGCAATAACAAAATTGGACGGAACAGCCAAAGGCGGTGTCGTGATAGGTATCAGTGACCAACTAAAGGTGCCTGTAAAATATATAGGATTGGGCGAATCGATGGATGCGCTTCAACTGTTCAATAAACGCCAATTTGTAGACTCCTTATTCAAAAATCAATGAAAAAAGGACAGATAGACTTTGTTACTCTCGGTTGTTCCAAAAATCTGGTAGACACCGAGGGGCTCATGCGCCAGTTTGAAGCCAACGGTTATCATTGCACTCACGATGCCGATTGCATCGAAGGAGAGATTGCCGTCATCAATACTTGCGGTTTCATCGAGGATGCCAAACAAGAAAGCATCGACACTATTCTCGAATTTGCCAAAGCCAAAGAGGAAGGTCGCATCAAGAAACTGTATGTCATGGGATGCTTGTCGCAACGTTATAAGAGTGAACTTGAGGCGGAAATACCTCAAGTAGACAAGTATTATGGTAAATTCGATTATAAAAACCTACTTCTCGAACTGGGAAAATCGGAGATAGATTCCTGTGTCGGCAAGAGACATCTCACTACCCCCAACCATTACGCATATTTAAAAATAAGCGAAGGATGCGACCGCCGTTGTGCCTATTGTGCCATTCCTATAATAACAGGAAAACATGTAAGTCGTCCTAAAGCTGATATACTGGATGAAGTGCGGGAACTTGTGGCAGATGGTGTGAAGGAATTTCAGATCATTGCACAAGAGCTGACATACTACGGACGCGACATCGACGGCAAACAGCATATCTCAGAACTGATATCGGATATTGCCGATATACAAGGCGTGGAGTGGGTTCGTCTGCATTATGCCTACCCCAATCAATTCCCGATGGAGTTGCTTGATGTAATCAAAAACAAACCCAATGTCTGCAAGTATCTCGACATTGCCTTGCAACATATATCTGACAATGTGCTGAAACGGATGCACCGTCACGTCACCAAACAGGAGACTGTTGACCTCATAACCAAGATACGTGAAGAGGTACCGGGCATTCATCTGCGCACAACCATGATGGTTGGCTTTCCCGGTGAAACGGAAGATGATTTTCAAGAATTGCTCGAATTTGTGAAATGGGCCAAATTTGAAAGATTAGGAGCATTCGCTTACTCCGAAGAAGATGGAACATACAGTGCCAATCATTATGAGGATGACATACCCCCGGAGGTGAAGCAAGACCGTCTTGACATGTTGATGTCCGTACAGCAGACCATCAGCGAAGAGGTGGAAAGCAAGAAAGTGGGCTCCACGATACGTGTCATAATCGACAGTTACGAGAACGGATATTACATCGGTCGGTCCGAATTCTGCTCACCTGAGGTTGACCCGGAGGTATTGATCAAGTCGGAACGCAAATTACATATAGGATCATTCTATGACGTGAAGGTGGTTGACAGCACCGAGTTCGATCTTTACGCTGAGACTGTATGATTATCCCCAAATTGAAATAGAACATAATGAATAACAAAGAATATATCTCTGAATTGTCTCAGCGTTGCGGCTATTCACAGGAAAATACGCAGAAACTCGTGCGTTGCATCATCGAGGCAATGGCTACAAGATTTGATGATGGAGAGAATGTACATATCCCCTCGTTCGGCACATTCGAACTCAAAAACCGTATGGAGCGCATTGTTGTAAATCCCACAACAGGTCAGCGCATGATGGTACCCCCAAAAATAGTACTTAATTTCCGACCGGTGGCTTCTATCAAAGAAAAACTTAGAAAAGTAGAATCTGAAAATGAATAAGATATCTGAACTTGCATCAATACTTGTAACCAAATATGACTTGTCTCAAAAGGATGCTGAGTCGTTTGTGGAATCGATGTTTGATGTCATAAACGAGCGTCTGCAAAACAATGAGAAACAAGTCAAAATCAAAGGATTAGGTACTTTCAAACTGACAAGTGTCAGCTCTCGTGAGAGTGTTGATGTCAATACCGGAGAACGCATCGTTATCGAAGGACGAAACAAAATATCATTCACTCCCGACACGACATTGAAAGAAAGAGTGAATCTCCCCTTTGCTCAATTTGAGACAGTAGTGATCAATGATGGTATTGATTTCTCGGATTTGGATTCAGAAAAAGAAGAGACAGAAAGCGAAACCAATGCATCGTCAGCCTCTGAACAAACGACTGTAAACGAAGTGGCAAACAACACTGATGTTTTGATAGCATCTGTTGTCACAGAAGAGAATAAGGAAACTGATATCGAGGAGAAACCTATTGCGTCATCAAGCGATGCTCCAGCCAAGACAGACGATATCGATGTGAAAATAGAAGAAAATGATTCGACAGAAGATGACGCTCCGTCGTTGCAATCACATCAAGCAAACGAATATGAGAGTGAGGACGATAATTCTGGCAATCAAATGGAAGAAAATACCGGAAACAAGAAATTAATATATGTATTGTTGTCCATCATTGTCATACAGATGGTTCTTCTGATTTACGGAGGATATTATTTCAACGACCAATTGTCCATACGTGATGAACGCATACAGCAGATGGATAAGAACTTGAAATATGTTCAAAACAAACTGAATGGGATATCAAAAGTAGTCACTGTTAATAATATGTCACTGAAGAACAATCTTTCCATCGGGGCAGACTCTGTTCATAAAACAGATACCACAAAAACAGTTACCCCCAAGGTCGTACAAGACAAAATAAACATTGATAAAACAGCGACAAACTACAATAAAGATCCACGTGTGAGAACGGGTGCATACGTAATCGAGGGTATAGCACAAAGAGTGACCGTAAAGAAAGGGGAGACCCTGACATCATTGAGCAAAAGACATCTTGGTCCGGGTATGGAATGCTATGTGGAAGCCGTAAATGACAAAAAAGAATTCAAAGAAGGCAACAAAATCAACATTCCCAAACTCCGTCATAAACGTATTAAAAAGCCAAACGAATGGTAGTGTTTCACTGAGTGTGTCTGAGGCGAGTTCACTCAAGCCTGTAGACC
>CAJKQX010000083.1 GCA_905202125.1 uncultured Prevotella sp. | reverse complement strand
CGCGACCCCAACCTTGGCAAGGTTGTGCTCTACCAACTGAGCTATTTCCGCATTACCCTTTTGCAAGGAGCATTTCTCTAAATGCGATGCAAAGGTAATTGTTTTTTTTTAACCTACAAAATATTTGAATGATTTTTATTAAAAAAATACGCCATATCGGGATTTTCGCTGTATCAATCCATGCGATGGATATAATCCTCGTGGGAATATTCGCGTAAAATCGTCAATTCGTTGTCTTCACTCCTTACCATTCCGATAGCAGGATGTGAGATACCGTTGAACATGCAAGTCTTCACTGTGGTATAATGCATCATATCCTCGAAAATCACGTTCTCACCAATCGACAGTTCATGATCGAAACACCAATAACCCATGAAATCGCCGGAGAGACAGCTGTTGCCACCGAGACGGTAAGTACGGTTCAAAGCGGCAGAAGGAATGCTTTCGCGGTCTGGAAGGGACTGGGCGAATCTCACAGTGGGATGATACGGCATTTCAAGACAGTCGGGCATGTGGCATGTGAAGCTTACGTTCAGGATTGCCGTTCGGATGCCTCGGTCCTCCACAATGTCTACTACCTGCGAAACAAGCGGACCTGTCTGCCATGCGAAAGCGCTGCCCGGTTCGAGTATTACATGCAGATGCGGATATCGATGGCGGAAATCCTGAAGAATATCAATCAGTAATTGGACGTCATAATCCTTTCGTGTCATGAGATGTCCGCCACCGAAATTGATCCATTTGAGTTGTCCGAACCATTTGGAAAATTTCTCTTCTATATGAACAAGGGTGCGTTGGAACACATCTGCCCCACTCTCGCAATGGCAATGACAATGGAATCCGTCGATATGCGGAGGCAATACCTCCGGCAGCTTGTCGGCCGTCACGCCGAAGCGTGTGCCCGATGCGCACGGATTGTAGAGGTCAGTTGATATTTCCGAATATTCGGGATTGACCCTCAGGCCGATGCTCAGCTGCGGATTGACGGACAATGCCTCTCGGACGAAACGTTCATACTGCGAAAGAGAATTAAATGTCAGATGGCTTGAACACGAGGCGATTTCGTCTATTTCATAAGATGTGTATGCCGGTGAATAAGTGTGGGCAGGCATGCCGAACTTATCGAAAGCCAATCTGGCCTCACCCAAAGAACTTGCAGTAGTGGACTTGATATACTCTCTGAAGATGGGAAATGTCTTCCACAGAGCATAAGCCTTGAGTGCCAGAATGATTTCCACGCCGGCCGTATCGGCCACGTTTTTTATGAGCGAAAGATTCTCGCGCAAGCGACGCTCTATCATGACGTACATCGGGCGGTTGATTTCCCGGTATGTATTTAAATCCATTTTCATATTTGCAACAATCACATTAATATAATATCAGAAGCTCATGGCAAAACTGAATCTCACACCATTTTTCTTGACATCGGGCAGATCGGTATAAGAAAGTCGGCGCACATAATCGATACCAAAAAATCTGAATATATTATGAACGCCTACCACCACCTCCCAATAAGGTTTGTTCTTGTCCATGACATGTGTTGCGTCGGGCATGGCAAAGAGCATGGGGTCGTGCGCATTACGTTCGAGATACGGATTATTCTTGTCGGAAATCATACCCCACATACCTTTGACAGCGAAATACTCTCTCCACTTCAAGTGTTTGATGAGAGGCAGACGGTTGAGCAATTTGCCGTTCAAGTCCCAGGCCACAGCCCAGAAAGCATATCTGTCGGTGATAAATTCCATGTTTCTCATCATGCTGAACGTATTCTCGTGTTCGAAATACGACAGATTGACCGGAGGCATAATCAGCAACGGGTACGGCACTTTGTCCCATTGGATACCACCCTTGAGATGAGCGTCGATATATCCCCAGCTGGCCAACCAGAATCGTTTGTATATTCCGGCTTCGGTCAGATTGAGTTTGTACTGACCGCCGAGAATATTTTTCACACCCATCGTATGGCTGACGGTTAACTCAGGCGAGTCAAGATTAACAGGCCAACGATTCTGCTTGGTGTTGATGAATGTCTGTCCCGGGCAGTATTTCAGTCCGAGCTTAAACTCGGTTGTGCGTATCTTTCTGACGAGGTCCTGCCCGTCGGTGGATTCCGTTTGGCCGATGTCTGGCAGACGTTTGAATATGAGATCGCCTGTGGGTTCGTTGGATTCGGCCTTGACCGATGCGTCGAAACTCAATCCCCAGTCCGTCTCGTAGACAAAACTCAGTTTCTGTCGGTTGTAAAAATACATCTGCTCCACCTTCTGTGTACGGAATGCCATGAACACATTATCTTTATTATGCAGCAGGAACTTATCCGAAGGCGACATCACGTCGTATGCCGTCTCGAAGATGATGTTGCGTTGTGGGAACTCAAACGGCACATTCTTTTTCTTATTCAAGCTGTACGTGATTTCCGATCCATAATAATGTTTTTTCGAATCCACGCCGTAGGCATAATATCCATTCCAGAAGAGATGACGGTTGAGATTGCCCGTCGTGCGTCCACTGAGTCGGAATCTGTATCCGTCAATGAAGTTATTGGATACGAGAGTGTTCACCGGTCCGAAATCAAATTTGCTCTTTGTCTTCATGCTTCCCGTCTCCACATAGTTCTCCATAAGCGCCCTCACGCCAACAATCACCCATTTATAGTTTTTGGATTGCTGCATACGTCGGATAAAATCGTCCATCGATGCTTCGCTTTTGGTCAAATCCACGGCACGATGTTCGGTCCAGAACTCGTCATCGCGTATCATGGCATCGGCCTCATGTCGAACATTGGCCTTGCCTTTGAACACCTTGTCGGGCAGTTCTTCGAAAGCGTAATCATTGAGTCGTGTGGTACGTGTGACAAGCATACTGCCCAGCAGGTCGTTGATGCTGAGCTCAACATACATATCGTCTTTGGAGAGCACCCACTCACCATTGTCAAGTTGTGAAAACTCCTGCTCCACTTTCAGATTGTCGACAAAGTTCACGCCACTCTTCTTAGGCAACGTGAGCGAGCATTTCTTCACATGCAACGTAGAGTCGGTCAGAACATACAGGTCGCCCCTGAATCCGAAATCCTGCTGGTTGTTGGGCATGAACTCCAGATGATAACACTGTTTGTTGTCCACATACACCGTGTCGGCGATGTAAAATCGATAGAAAGAGATGGCTGTCGCGCCGATGGGACTGGCGAAATGGTATTGCAACAGACGCACATGATCATCGTAGATATCCACATCGGTGAAAATTTCCTTGAGCATTGTGTTGAGTATCTCGCCGGTCTGCAACACATTGTTCAGTCCTTCCGACCGTTGGCCCTTGATAATGGTCTTCTCAGTTTTCGGATTTTTACGATAGATGCGTTGCGACACTGTCTCGTCCACCGACACCGGCAACACCAATTTGCCATTGTACGGACTGAGCTCCACCTGCTGGGTAGCCCATTTCTGCTTGGCAAACGCTCCCGTCGCCAGTTTCTCGGGACTGATGTCGTTGATGGCGAATGTTATTTTCTGATATTTATCAAACTGATAATAGTCATGATTGTCCAGATCCGTGCGTTTTTTAGCAGCAATGACCCGTCTCATCAGTTCCACCGCAGGATTATCCTTGCGCGAATATCTCTCACGTTTGGTCTTGACGACCACCTCGCCCAAGCTTTTCGAATCTTCTTTTAGAGTGATATTCAGTTCCGAAGGAGTGTTTTTATCAACTTTGATCACATGTGAGGCAAACCCGACAGAACTGAACGTGAGAGACCACCCCTCCTTGCGCGCAATGGAGAAACGACCGTCGTTATCGCTAATGACAGCCACGTGATGCCCTTTATACATCGCGCTCGCTTTGGATATGGGAAAACCCAATTCGTCTGTTATTCTACCTACAATTTGGGCATTGGCCTCAAACGCGAATACCACAATAATGCATATAAAACTAAAAAGTCTTTTCACCTCGAATACCTAATCTTTTTAAAATCGGATACAAAGTTAAGCATAGAAATCAAAAAAACAAGAAAACTTTTTGCTTTTTAATATTTTTCTACTAAATTTGCTTTTTAAATATGAAAAAGCCACCAATCATACCATTATTAATTGGGACCGGTCTGGGTAGCGGATTTTGGCCCTGGGGTCCCGGCACTGCAGGTTCGCTTGTCGGTGTTATCATATGGTATGTTCTTTCATTGTTTTTTGCCGCAGACTATTTATTATATGTGACACTGGCCGGCATCGTGCTGTTCACCATCTCGGGCACATGGGCCACAAACCGGCTGATGCCATATTGGGGCGACGATCCCAAACGGGTGGTCATCGACGAGATAGCCGGCGTATGGGTGCCTTTGACCGTAGTGTCGACCGAGGATTATGGATACATCGCGGCATCATTGGTATTGTTCAGACTGTTTGACATCTTCAAACCGCTCGGCATAAGGTATCTCGACAACCGTAAGGGGGCTTTCTATGTCATAGCCGATGATTTGGCGGCCGGTGCTTACAGTCTGATAGTCATTATGATTGCGCGATGGATAATATAAAAAGCAATATTATCACATTCGGCAAAGCTCAATTTTCGGCTTGGATAGCATCGATAGTTGATTTCGGCATCACCATCATCTGTGCCCATGCGTTGGGCGTGTGGTACGCCTATGCCACATTCATCGGAGCGGTGAGCGGAGGCATAACCAACTGCACCATCAACTACCGATGGGTGTTTCATACATTCAGCCGCAAAAAGAAAGATATCGCCATACGTTACACCATAGTATGGGCCGGCAGTATCCTGCTCAACACCTACGGCACATATCTGCTGACCGAGTGCTCAACCCTGAATTTCATCATCTCCAAAATCATTGTATCTGTCATTGTTGCCATACTGTGGAACTATCAGATGCAATACCGATTCGTGTTTCCACACGAAGGAGACACGGACGAAACAAC
The DNA here is from genome assembly GCA_905202125.1 of uncultured Prevotella sp. Lineage (GTDB taxonomy): Bacteria > Bacteroidota > Bacteroidia > Bacteroidales > Bacteroidaceae > Prevotella. Next base: position 4,491 of record CAJKQX010000083.1, on the reverse strand, counting down.
ACATTAATAATAATAAACTGTCAACTCAAAAAACAAGAAAAAAGGATATGAATTACAGAGACGTACTACAAAAATTAATCTACATCATAATCAATCCGATAATCAAGGGTATGATAAAAATCGGCATCACGCCCAACGCCGTGACAACGATAGGTCTGTTGCTCAACATCGTGGCCGCAGCCATGCTGGTATATGCGAGCGCCCTGTTCGCACCCGAGAGCACCACCATCGTGGGATGGGCCGGCGCAGTGATACTCTTCGCCGGACTGTTCGACATGATGGACGGACGCCTGGCACGTATGGGCAACATGTCGTCCACCTTCGGAGCGTTCTACGACTCGGTGCTCGACCGTTACAGCGAGCTGTTCACTCTCTCAGGCATTGCCGTGTTCATGATGAGCAATCTGTGGATATGGAGCAGCATCGCGACATTTGCCGCCATCATCGGATCAATCATGGTGAGCTATGCCAGGGCACGTGCCGAAGGGCTCGGCATAGAGTGCAAGGTAGGTTTCATGCAGCGTCCCGAGCGTGTGGTCGTGACAAGTCTCGGCGCCATCGTCTGCGGATTGACATCCGAACTGTGTGCCCTCACTGTCGCCATGGTGCTCATCGCCGTATGCGCCAACATCACAGCCTTCTGGCGTGTAGCCCATTGCCATAAGGTATTAACCAAGAAACAGGAGGCAAACTGATGTTCAGCCTCTACGTGATAGCACTGTACATGTTGCTGGTATGCGTCAGACCGACACGCAAGACAGCATTGGCACTCACGCCGTGGCTGATATTCGCATGCACATACGACTGGATGCGCCTGCTGCCCAACTACGAGGTAAACCCCATCGATGTGGAAGGACTGTACCGAGCAGAGAAAGACCTTTTTGGCATAGCTTCGGGTGCTGACGTGCTGACGCCTTCCGAATATTTCAACATCCACCACCACCCCATCGCCGACATCATGGCCGGACTGTTTTATCTATGCTGGGTGCCGCTGCCACTGGCCTTCGGACTGTACCTCTATCTTTCGGGCAAGCGCCGCGCGTACATACATTTCTCGTTGGCCTTCCTATTGGTCAACCTGATAGGATTTTGCGGATATTACATTCATCCGGCCGCTCCGCCCTGGTACGTGATGAACTACGGTTTCGACCCAGTACTCAATACGCCCGGCAATGTGGCCGGTCTGGGCCGGTTTGACGAGTTCACGGGCATACCCGTGTTCCATGCCCTGTATGGCAAGAACGCCAATGTCTTTGCCGCCGTGCCGTCGTTGCACGCCGCCTACATGCTCGTCACGACCATATATGCCATCAAGAGCGCACAACCCAAAGCCACGATCTGCATATTCGCATTCATCTGTCTCGGTATCTGGTGGACAGCCGTATACAGCGGCCACCACTACATCATTGATGTGCTGCTCGGCATAGCGACCACCTTCTTAGGTATAATCTTGCTCGAAGGGTGTATCGCCGGAATTCCCGCCGTGGAACGTGCGGTCGAGAGATACAGGTGTCTGATCACACACGTCAAGAAATAACGCAACGAGAAATAAAAACAGTTTAGCCTGCATAATTCATAGGATTCCGTTGCGAGAATCCCAAATGACTGTGCATCAGCGAAAGCACAACGATGCCGATGCAGAATGTAGTAAACCCTACTTTCAAAGAGAAAGAGTGAGGGATTCGTAGCAGGATGTTCTATGAATTATGCAGGTTAAGACAGCCGGCCCGCAACCTTTCGCATGCGCAAAAAGACCGAATCCCTACAAACAATAGGGAAATGCCTACTCACAAATATGGTTTTCACACTTGCATGATAGCGATAATTGTTTTACATTTGCAAAAGAAACTTAACACGAATTGCACCAAAGCTGCCGTCAATTTGTGTCTACAACGATTTCGACATTCAATCTTTAAAAAAGACAAAAAACATATACGACTATGAAAAGATTTAAATTTTACATGACAATGACCGTCTTCGCCTGCATGGCCTTCGCTATGACCAGTTGCGAGGAGGACAGATGGGATTGGGACTATTACGACTACTACGAGGACTGGTATGACGACTACGACTGGTACGACGATGCCTTCAACTACGGCACCGACAACCTCAACCGGATGGCAAGCACCCTGCGCGGCCACTGGGAAGGCACCATGCGCAACGTGTTCACCAACGACAACGGCATCCGCGACTACGTGGACATGAACGTGCATTTCGAGTTTGACCAGTACAACAGCCGTTCGCTCAACGGTCGGGGACGCGAGACCGACTGGATAGGCGACGAATATCAGGAACTGCTCTTCTCATGGTACATCGACCCGCGCACCGGAAACATCTGTATAAGATATGACAACAGCGGATACACCTTCCTGCTCAACGCCCACACCAACGCCGAAGACTCGGGATTCAGCCTCAGCGACAAGTATTTCGAAGGTGTGATGGAAGGCGTCAACAACACCGAACTCATCTTCTTCGAATGCGAGCGTACCACCATCTATCGACAGGGTGCAGCGGCCGCAAAGAAATCGAAGGTCAAAGGCAAAACCGGCAAATATGCCGAGAAACCGATGTTCCGCAAGAGATAATATAAACGAAAAAAGGTTTGACACCGCAACTTATGGGTGTCAAACCTTTTTTGTATGACGGCATTCTATTGTCACTGTGACCTCAGAGGCCCCACACTTTCAGCGCGATCGATTTCTCCACATCGTTCTCTATATCATCCGGCAGATTGCAGAAGAAATCGATACCTGTCTTGCGCTCGAGGTCGTCGATGGTTATGGCATAGTCGGCCAGGTCGTCATCGGTGCGCCACTCGTCGCGCTGCTCCACCCAGAAAGCCATCGCGCGATAGCCCAACGAGTTTTTCAAGAGCACTGCCATGAAAAAGTATTTGGGCACAATCACACGGCCCTGTATCCGACCAATGATCTGAGAATTCTTTTCTATGGTTCCTCCCTTGCACACGTAGAGCGTATCGGTAGTGTTGCGCGGAGTCCATGTGCGGATCTTCTCTTCCATTCTCACCCACAGGCCTTCGCCCCGGTCGTTGCCCGTGGTACTGTAACCGTTGAAACGACGGTACTGCGGCTGCATATTCGTAAGATAAAATGTCTGCTCGTTGGCTTTGTACGAATATTTACGGTCGGCGTTGGGACATATATGTCCGTGGTCGTAGCCCGAGCCGTAGAAATAATCGCGGTCCCAGTAAGCGCTCTGCGGCAACTGCGGGTCGAAGAGATATCCGTCCACCACCCGGCTGTAACTGCCCGTATATCCACGGTGCATCTGATAGCACGACCATCGCTGCGACTTACGGTCACTGTCCCACTCCACTGCGTAGTTCACCTCGTCGCGGTCGTAGCTTCTGTCGCCCGATGTGCGATGGATGAGCACAATGTTGTTGCCACCCTTGAGTTTCGGAAATTCAAGACGTGCCACCGCCGCATCGGTGGTGACGGTGTTACGGTTGACATTGGCCTGCGGTCGGTTTTCGTCGCCGCCTCCATCGCCATCAGAATCGTCGCCGCACGAGCCGAGAGCAATCACAAAGGCCGACAGAAACATCAATGTCTTGATTCGACTCACTGTGCTTTCAATATCGATGTGTAATTTCAAAAAGTGCATATTCCAGATAGGTTTTCAAACAATCGTAGGTTATAAAAAAACAAAGTGTGTCTCAAGCGTATATGCAACTACGCCTGAACACACTTTTGGGGGACTAAATATATATTGTGAATATATTTATTTGCGCGACTTACCGTAACGGCTCATGAACTTGTCTACACGTCCGGCAGAGTCAACAAGCTTGTTCTTGCCGGTATAGAACGGGTGCGAACTGCTTGAGATTTCCACTTTTACCACCGGGTAAGTTTCGCCTTCAAACTCTACTGTTTCAGTTGTCTTGCAAGTAGATCTTGTAAGGAACATATCGCCGTTGGACATATCCTTGAATACGACGGGGCGATAGTTCTCGGGATGAATACCTTTTTTCATTTTTTAATTCAAAATATATTATTGTTATTGTTATAATCGTCCAATTAGGCTGCAAAATTACAAAGAATTCCTCATACTGACAAATATTTGTTCGGTTTTATTGTTCACGCAAGATGGATATGCCGTTTTCAGCACCATTTCCATTCCGCTGCCGTAAGCAAATCACAAATACATTTGGTTCATCCGACATTTGGAATGAAATGTTAATTTTGAGGCCCGCATACATCGAGATAATTAAGAATACGCAACTATCTAAGTGGGTAACTGTTAAAATTGCGTCCTGTTTTTGCGATATTTGCGAGCGAGGTGATTGCCCGGCCGAAATACGCCAGAATTTCAGTACTTTATGTAAATATTTGTATATCAACACAATATGCAATTTGTGTGTTTCCGAAGGCCTCAAAAACATTGAAAAACCACCGAAAATGTCCCCAAAAAGAGCCCCTTTTGGGTTCCGAAAGGGGCCCTTTCGCATCCTCAAAGGGTTCCTTTCGC
>CAJKQX010000082.1 GCA_905202125.1 uncultured Prevotella sp. | reverse complement strand
GGTCTACAGGCTTGAGTGAACTCGCCTCAGACACACTCAGTGAAACACTACCAAAGCATAGATATCGAGGTGAGTGATGAAGGCGTGATAGGCGATGTGACATTCACGGGTGGTTGCAATGGCAATCTGAAAGGTATCTGCGCCCTTATAAAAGGCAAGAAAGCAGCTGAGGTGAAGGCTACTCTCGGCGGCATATTGTGTGGAAACAAATCAACGAGCTGCCCTGACCAATTGGCCAAAGCGCTCGACGAAATGGGTCTGTAAGACTACTCTTCGTTGTAGTCCCTCGGACTGAAACTGATTTTAAGATATACAAAGCCCGGTTTCTTCGATGAATATATTGTATATGCAAAAGTGAAACCGGCCTTTTTGTATGTTCTTATTTCCGTGTTTTGCTTGATGCTTTGGAGCAATCCTTCTTTTATATTATTACTGTTGGTTCTTATTATTTTCTGATTGTCCATCATGTCTGTCACCGAGCAGTAGTAATTGTAAGTCTTTGTGGCCTTGTCGAATGTGACACTGTCTGTACGGGTGTAGTTTATTACCGGTGTGGGACAAAATTTCTCTGTGTATTCTCGTGCCTCGCGCAACGCACGGTCTTCGATGCTTTCGTGGCATGACATGAATGCAGTCAAGCCGAATAATATTAATGCTGTCTTTTTCATTAATGTTAATATTTTGTGCAAAGATAATCTAAATTTCAGAATTTTGCACTATCTTTGCAATATTATATCTACAGTCTTAAACTAAAAATAAATTGATTTCTGACAACAGATTCAAACCTTCACTTTTGTCATAACAAAAAGAAAATATTGATGGATAATATAAGGAATTTCTGCATTATTGCTCATATCGACCACGGCAAGTCAACTATTGCCGACCGTCTGCTCGAACGAACCAACACGATAAAAATCACAGAGGGACAGATGCTTGACGATATGGACCTGGAAAAGGAAAGAGGCATCACCATTAAAAGTCATGCCATACAGATGGAATATACGTTGGATGACCAAAAATATATTCTCAATCTGATAGACACTCCGGGACATGTGGATTTCTCTTATGAGGTTTCGAGAAGTATTGCTGCATGTGAAGGCGCTCTGCTCGTTGTCGATGCCACTCAGGGTGTGCAGGCGCAGACAATTTCAAACCTTTATATGGCCATCGACCATAATCTCGAAATCATTCCGGTAATCAACAAAATAGATATGCCGAGTGCCATGCCGGATGAGGTGGAAGACGAAATTATCGACCTCATAGGATGTGAGAGGGAGGACATAATCCGTGCCTCAGGCAAGACAGGCGAGGGTATCGATGATGTGTTACGAGCTGTTGTCGAACGTGTGCCTCATCCCGTTGGCGACACCACAGCACCATTACAGGCTTTGATTTTTGACTCTGTGTTCAACTCGTTCAGAGGTATCATCGCTTATTTTAAAATCGAAAACGGATGTATAAAGAAGGGTGATAAAGTGAAATTCTTCAACACCGGAATGGAATATGTGGCCGACGAGGTAGGTGTTCTCAAGATGAATCTTGTGCCAAGAAATATGCTTTCAACGGGCGAAGTGGGCTACATCATAAGTGGAATAAAAGATGCCACTGAGGTGAAAGTGGGTGATACGATCACACATGTTGACCGACCGTGTCTTGAAGCCATAGCAGGATTCCAAGAGGTTAAGCCTATGGTGTTTGCCGGCGTTTATCCTATTGATCCCGCTGATTATGAGAATCTGCGCTCTTCATTGGAAAAGCTCCAGCTCAATGACGCTTCACTCTCATTCATGCCTGAGTCTTCGGTGGCTCTCGGTTTCGGATTCCGTTGCGGTTTTCTCGGATTGTTGCACATGGAGATTGTGCAGGAACGTCTTGACCGGGAGTTTAATATGGATGTCATAACGACTGTTCCCAATGTGTCGTATATGGTGTATGACAAACAAGGACATTCTAAGGAGGTGCACAATCCGTCCGGTTTGCCAGACCCGACAATGATTGACCATATTGAGGAACCGTATATTAGGGCAAGCATAATAACTGTTGCCAACTACATTGGGCCAATCATGACATTATGTCTGGACAAGCGTGGCGAACTCGTGAAACAGGAGTTCGTAAGCGGCAACCGGGTGGAGCTGCATTTCTTGTTGCCTTTGGGCGAAATAGTGATAGATTTCTATGATAAATTGAAATCCATCAGCAAGGGCTACGCATCATTCGATTATCACATCGATGGCTTCCGTCCTTCTCGACTGGCAAAGCTCGACATATTGCTTAACGGTGAACCTGTGGATGCCCTTTCGGCACTTGCTCATCAGGACAATGCGGTCGTTCTCGGACGTAGAATGTGCGAGAAACTGAAAGACCTTATACCCAGACAGCAGTTCGATATCGCCATTCAGGCTGCCATCGGCTCAAAGATCGTGGCGCGTGAGACGATTAAGTGTGTCAGAAAAGATGTCACAGCCAAATGTTACGGTGGTGATGTGAGCCGAAAACGTAAACTTCTCGAAAAACAGAAAAAAGGAAAGAAACGCATGAAACAAATCGGAAATGTGGAAGTGCCTCAAAAAGCTTTCCTCGCTGTTCTTAAACTTGATTAGTCTTATTTACTTTTTTATTAATCGCGGCGATATGTTAAGAGGATTTATTAATACTAAGCGGGATATTGCAAGGGAATTGGCCCGAAAATACAGCACGATGACTCATGACGAGTTGGATATTCTCGAAAGCATCCTTATACCAAGAAAATTCCAAAAGGGTGAAATCATTCTCAACGAAGGTGAGGTGTGTAAGGATATCTGCTTTATCGATAAAGGACTGATCAGACAGTACTATCATAAGTATGAAAAGGAGGTCACCGAGCATCTGGGAGAAGACCGCACAATCTTCATGTGCATCGAAAGTCTGTTCAAGGAGGAACCTTCCCGTATCCTTGTCGAGGCTCTTGAGACAACTATTCTGTATGCCTTGCCTAAAGCCGACTTGGAACGTGTGGCATTGCATAATGTCAATATCCAGTTGCTTTATCGTAAAATTCTCGAAGAGAGTCTTATCATCTCGCAAATCCATGCCGACCTGGTGAGGTTTGAGACAGCGCAAAACAGATACAAGAGAATGTGCAAACTTATGCCGCAGGTGATTCTCCGCGCACCGCTGGTTTATGTGGCAAGTTATTTGCAGATGACTCCCGAAACTCTTTCGAGGGTCAGAGCATCCACGTTGTTGGATTGAGAATATTATTGCAGTCCGTAAAGATCAAAAGAGAATAATAATCCGGCCCGAAGCTCTTGAAAATCAGACTTCGGGCTTTTTAACCCAAATCGGTCATTAGAGTTCATGGCTGTTTTGGAGATTATATTTGTTGTATTGCGACCGTATTGTCGAAGGCATAGCGGGCTATGGCGAGACAAGACGGGAAGCAAGACGACAAATAGAAGCCCAAAACACGTGAACAGACAATACGATAACTGACATTCATGCCCATTGTCGGTCTAATGACCGATTGGGGTTTAATTTTGATAAAGGTATCGTTTTATACTCTTCTTAGGTGTTTTCTCAAACTCTTCTTCCTGTAGTCTGATGGATGATATTTTGCAGTAGGCTGGCAGTTCTTCGTTCAGCGTTATGCGGTTTTGCTCCATTATATTCTCCAAATCATCATTGGTGAGTCCCATAGATTTAGATTCTTCATAGTCAGGATGAATCAAACCGATAAGCTTGTCCTTTTGTTGAATGATGAGGCTCTCGTTCACCATAATCATGGAATTGAGCTTGTCCTCAATCTCTTCAGGATAAATGTTCTGTCCGTTCGAACCGAGCAACATGTTTTTCGAACGACCTTTGATGAATACGTTACCTTCGCTATCCATCGTGCCGAGGTCGCCTGTATGGTACCAACCGTCTTCGTCGATTGTCTGTCGGGTCGCTTCCTCGTTTTTGTAATAGCCGAGCATAACGTTCATTCCTTTACACAATATTTCTCCCGGGATGTTTTGCGGGTCCGGACTGTCGATTTTTACTTCCATGTGAATCACTGCACGGCCGCACGATCCGGGTACAAATTCATTGTAGTCGGCGTAGCAGATTATAGGTGCACATTCTGTCGTGCCATATCCCACGGTATATGGGAACTCTATCTTTCGGAGGAAGGACTCCACCTCCTGATTGAAGGCGGCTCCTCCAATGATAATCTCGTAGAACTTACCGCCAAATGCGTTAACCACCTGTTCGCGTATCTTCTTGTTCACCTTCTTGTTAATGATCGGCATGTTAAGAAGCAGTTTCATGCGGTTGTTGTTTATCAGAGGAAATACCTTCTTTCTTATAATTTTCTCAATCACAAGAGGTACGGCGATAATTATTGTCGGTTTGATTTCCGAGAAAGCCTGTGCTATGAAGGCTGGACTCGGTACGCGGGTTAGATAGAAGACGTGACAACCATGCAGAAATTCAAAGATGAACTCAAAGGCCATGCCATACATATGGGCCATCGGCAAGATGCTGATGGTGTTGTCACCTCGTTTTATTTTGTCACCCAGCACGTGTTCGGCAAAGTCATAGTTACCCCATAATGCACGATAGGGTATCATCACACCTTTGGAGAATCCTGTCGTACCGCTGGTGTAATTGATGAGAGCCAATTCGTCGGGGCTTTGCTCTTTGTAATAGTGTACGTGTTCTTTGCGGAAATATTTTGGATATTTCTTTCCGAATATCTCATTGAGATGTTCTCTCGCATACGTGAGTTTGTCTGTCCGTGATAGCAAAAGCGAATAATCGGGAATATAGATGATGCCTTCAAGCCCCGGCATCTTCGTTGAATCGATGATTGTAGACACCACATCGCCGGAGAAAAGCAGTTTTGCTTCACTATGATTGACGATATTGTGTATCTGTTCGGCGGTGAACTCGTGCAATATCGGCACGGCCACGGCACCATAGGTGAGTGTTGCAAGGAATGCTACGGCCCAGTTGGAACTGTTGCGTCCGCACAGGGCTATCTTGTCTCCTTTCTCCACTCCGCTGTTTTCGAACATGATGTGTAGCTTCTCTATTTTTCTTGCTACATCATGTGTTTGTAATGTTGAACCTTTGAAATCTGTGAGAGCATCAAGATCCCAATTCCGTATAATGTTTTGTTCAATGAGTGCGTTGAAACTTTGTGCTTCCATAATCGATTTCTTTTAATTATACATTACAATGATATTGATTCACAAAGATATTATTATTTTTGATACAAATATCGTTTAATACTTTTTTTCGGCGTTTTGACGAATTCCTCTTTGTTGATTCTTATTTCGGCGATACGGGAGAAAGGAGGCAACATCTGGTTGAGAGCGAGGCGATTTTGCTCCATGATGTTCATCACGTCCTCGTCGTTAAAGCCCATCGATTGTACCTCTTCCATATCAGGATGTACAAGTCCTATGAGCTTGTTTCCTTCTTGAATGACAATACATTCGTTGACCATTGCCAGCGAGTTGAGCTTATCCTCTATTTCCTCGGGATAGACATTCTGTCCGTTGGCACCAAGAAGCATGTTTTTGATACGTCCTTTTATATAAACATGTCCGTTGTCATCTATCAGCGCAAGGTCACCCGTATGCAGCCATCCGTCTTCATCGACAACGAGCTTTGTGGCTGTTTCGTTTTTGTAATAGCCCAACATCATGTTGGTGCCTTTGGTGAGTAGCTCGCCCGGAATGTTTTTAGGATCACTGCTGTCGATCTTGATTTCCATGTGTTTTACTACTTTTCCGCACGAGTTGAAAACATATTCTTTGTAATCGGACAGCGATATCAATGGACCTGTCTCGGTCGTTCCGTATCCCACGCTAATCGGGAAATCTATGCTCAACAGAAATTCCTCGATTTCCTGATTGAGTGCCGCTCCTCCTGAAATTATTTCGTACGCATTGCCTCCAAATACTTCTGCAACCTGTTCGCGTATTCTCTGTTTAACCTTTTTGTTTATTACAGGCATGTTCATCAGCAGTCGCACACGGTTGGTCTGTATCACGGAGAATATCTTTTTGCGTATGATTTTCTCAATGACAAGTGGTACGCCGACCACAAGTGACGGCTTTATTTCCGCAAAAGCCTCGGCTATCAGTGATGGGGAAGGCAGACGTGTAAGGAAAAACAGATGACATCCGTTGATGAAACCGAACAAAAATTCCACAGCCAGACCATACATGTGGGCCATAGGCAGGGTACATACGATATTACTGCCGTTAGGAACATTCTTTTTCAGAATGTCTTGCAGATAATCTATGTTGCCCCAAAGTGAGCGATAGGGCAGCATCACACCTTTTGAGAAACCGGTTGTTCCGCTTGTGTAGTTTATCATGGCCAGTTCCTCGGTGTCAGTCTCCTTGTAATAGCAGACATGCTCTTTTCTGAAATATTTGGGGAATTTGTGTCCGAACATCTCGTTGAGATGCTCTCTTGCATACGACAGCTTTTCGGTTCTTGATACGATGAGCGAGTAGTCGGGTATATAAATCACGCCTTCGAGATGCGGCATGTTTTCCGCATCGATGGTTGTTGCCACAATGTCTCCGACAAACAACAGTTTGGCATCGCTATGATTCACGATGTTGTATATCTGGTCGGGTGTGAACTCGTGTTGTATCGGTACGACCACGGCACCATAAGTGACAGTCGCAAGGAAAGCCACACCCCAGTTGCTGCTGTTGCGTCCGCACAGGGCTATTTTGTCTCCTTGCTTGACTCCGCTGTTTTCAAACATGATGTGCAACTTTTCTATTTTTCTTGCCACATCATGATATTGCAGCGTAGCACCTTTGTAATCGGTCAGGGCATCTTTGTCCCAATTGTCAATTATGCTTTGTTCAATATATTTGTTGAAACTATATTCAGGCTTCATCTTTGTGTTTTCGTAAATATTTGGCAAAGGTAATATCTTCTATGCACATTTCAAAATGTTTTGTGCAATATTTTTAATCTTTACCCTCAGAATCTACTCGTAACGCATCGATTTTGCAGGATGGATGTGCGAAATCAGATAGCTGGGCGCTATCAGAACGATTAAACATATAAATAAGGTGGCTGCATTGAGGATGAAAATGTGCAACGGATTTATCTCCATTGGAACCGTATTGACATAATAAATGGTCGGGTCGAGTTTTGCAAATCCCGATATTTTTTGCAGGAATATCAATCCGAATGCAATCACATTTCCTATTATCATTCCTTTGCCGATGACGAAAGCGGCGAACCACATGAACGTGTGGCGTATCGTGGAGTTTCTTGCACCGAGTGCTTTGAGTACGCCTATCATCGTTGTGTGTTCAAGAATGATAATCAGAAGGCCCGAAATCATCGTTATTCCGGCAACGGCTGTCATGATGGCAAGGATTATCCATACGTTCAGGTCGAGCAGGTCTAACCACGAGAAAATTTGCATATTGAGCTCTCTGATGGTTTTAGTGGCGTAGGTGTTACCGTATTTGTCCGTGGTACGGTTCACCTTCTTTATCAGTATGTTTCCAGTCTCTTCTATAAGCTGCGGGTCGCTCACTGTCAGTTCTGCGCCGCTTGTCTGGTCTGTTTCCCATCCGTTGAGTCTGACGGTGGTGTACAGGTCGGTGAAACAGATAGTTTTGTCATATTGCGCAAGATTGGTCTGATAAATGCCCGAGATTGTGAATCGGCGTGTCCGCAGTCCGTTGTCATCGATGAAATAGGCATAAATATTATCGTTGCATTTCAGTTGCAGCTTGTCGGCCATATCTTTGGATATGACTATTTTGTTTTGGCTTTTTCGGTCGGAGAATGCCGGTATGCTTCCTTCAACCATGTTTTGATGGATGAATGTGGAGTCAAATTCCGGTCCCACGCCCTTGAGTACCACTCCGAGAAAGTCGGTGTCTGTTTTGAGAATACCTTGTTTAAAGGCAAATCTTTGCACATGTTTCACGCCCTTGATATCTCCGAGCACGTTCATCATCGAGTCTCCCATCTGTATGGGCTGTCCGTCGGATGTGTTCAATGTCATGAATTCGGCAACCTGTATGTGTGAACCGAATCCTGTGACCTTGTCGCGAATGGTGTGTTTGAATCCGAAGATCACGCTCACGCTGATTATCATCACGGCCAATCCTATCGCCACTCCGATGGTGGCGATATGTATGGCCGGGCGCGATACTTTGTTTTTGTTCTCGCCCTGAGTGGAATATATTCGACGTGATAGGAAAAACGGAAAATTCATTTATTCGTTTTCTGTGCGTCCGGGGTATGCTTCGAGTGCTTTCCTTAAGACAAGGAGTGCTCGCTCCAAATCGTCTTTCTTCAATATGTAGGCTATGCGCACCTGATTGATGCCTGCTCCCGGGGTGGTGTAGAATCCCGTAGCCGGTGCGAGCATTATGGTCTCACCTTCGTAGTTGAAATCTTCCAGACACCATCTGCAGAATTTCTCCGAGTCGTCCACAGGCAGTTTGGCCACGGTATAAAAAGCACCCATTGGTATCGGCGAGTACACTCCGGGTATCCTGTTGAGGCCGTCTATCAGGCATTTGCGCCTCTCCACGTATTCGTCGTAGACGTCACGATAATACTCTTCGGGTGCATCGAGGGAGGCCTCTGCCACTATTTGTCCTATCAATGGAGGCGAGAGCCGGGCCTGACACAGTTTCATCACGGCTGCTTTCACCTCTTCGTTCTTTGTGATGAGCGCACCGATACGGATACCGCATTCGCTGTATCTTTTGGACACCGAGTCGATGAGAATCACGTTTTGCTCGATGCCTTCCAGATGGCAGGCGCTGATGTATGGCGATCCGGTGTAGATGTATTCGCGGTAAACCTCATCGGAGAAGAGATAAAGATCGTATTTTTTCACCAGATCGCGTATCTGGTTCATTTCCCTTCTTGTATAAAGGTACCCGGTTGGGTTGTTGGGATTGCATATCATTATGGCACGCGTGCGCTCATTGATTAGCTCTTCAAATTTCTCAACCTTAGGCAGAGAGAAACCCTCTTCGATGGTTGTGGCTATGGTGCGTATCTTTGCACCGGCCGAGATGGCAAATGCCATGTAGTTGGCGTAGGCCGGTTCGGGTATGATGATTTCGTCGCCCGGATTCAGGCATGAGAGAAATGCAAAGAGCACGGCTTCCGAACCGCCTGATGTTATGATGATATCGTCCGCGCTGACATTGATGTTGAAACGCTTGTAATATTCCGGCAGTTTTTGTCTGTACGACTGTATGCCTTGCGAGGGGGAGTATTCCAACACTTTGCGGTCAATATGCTTGAGAGCATCAAGGCCAACCTCTGGCGTTGGCAGATCGGGTTGTCCGATGTTAAGATGATATACTTTGATTCCGCGTTTTTTTGCATCGTTGGCCAGAGGCGCAAGTTTTCTGATAGGCGATTCCGGCATTTCCTGTCCGCGTACTGATATTTTAGGCATTGTTCTTATTCTCTAATGTTATTCTCGGCAAAGATAGTAAATATATTTTTATTGAACAATCCATCTCTGTTTTTTTCATGATTTTATCACGGCTCTTTCATTTAAAAATGGCTTGCTCTTTCGAAAAAGATGTTATTTTAT
>CAJKQX010000081.1 GCA_905202125.1 uncultured Prevotella sp. | reverse complement strand
GGACTGGGTAGGGGCTTTATGTCGTTGTTGTATTTTTTAAATGAAAGAGCCGTGCGTTTATTTGGGTTAAACATTGTCAGATAGGCCCGATTGTGTCACGGATGTCAGTCGTGACATGACAGAAATGTCAGTGATAACGTTTTTGGCATGGTTTTAGCTGTTAACGGAGTGATATGCAACGTTTCAATGAAATAAACGTGTAAAAAGAATATATAATTTAAATATAATTTACTATGAACATCAAACCGTTAGCAGACAGAGTGCTGGTACTCCCGGCACAAGCAGAAGAGAAAGTCGGTGGCATCATCATTCCCGACACAGCCAAAGAAAAGCCGCAACATGGCAAAGTAGTTGCCGCAGGCAATGGTACAAAAGATGAGGAAATGATCCTTAAAGAGGGTGATGAAGTGCTCTACGGCAAGTATTCCGGAACCGAACTCGAGTTTGAAGGAGTGAAATATCTCATTATGCGTCAGAGCGATGTGCTCGCCGTCGTAGGTTGATAACGAGCGCGGTACCATCAAATTTATAAGAATTTAAAACAACAAATAATCATGGCAAAAGAAATAAAATTCAATATTGAGTCACGCGATCTTCTTAAAAGAGGTGTTGACCAACTGGCAAATGCAGTGAAAGTGACTCTCGGCCCTAAAGGCCGCAACGTGGTAATCGAGAAAAAGTTCGGTGCTCCGCAGATCACAAAGGACGGTGTAACCGTGGCTAAAGAAATCGAACTGGAAGACCGTTTCGAGAATACCGGCGCACAGCTGGTGAAGAGCGTTGCCAGCAAGACAGGTGATGACGCCGGCGACGGTACCACAACAGCTACCATCCTGACACAGGCCATCGTCAACGAAGGATTGAAGAACGTGACAGCCGGTGCCAACCCGATGGATCTCAAACGCGGTATTGACAAGGCCGTTGCTGCCGTTGTGGATTATATCAAGAATAACTCCGAGCAGGTGGGCGACAACTACGACAAGATAGAGCAAGTGGCCACAGTGTCTGCAAACAACGATCCCGAGATAGGTAAACTCCTGGCCGACGCCATGCGCAAGGTCTCAAAAGACGGCGTTATCACTATCGAGGAGAGCAAGAGCCGCGACACCAGCATCGGTGTGGTAGAGGGTATGCAGTTCGACCGTGGCTATCTGAGCGGATATTTCGTGACAGATGCAGACAAGATGGAGTGCGTGATGGACAATCCCTACATCCTCATTTACGATAAGAAGATAAGCAACCTCAAGGATTTCCTTCCCATACTGCAGCCTGCTGCCGAAAGCGGACGCCCGTTGCTCGTGATTGCAGAGGACGTAGACTCTGAGGCTCTCACCACACTTGTTGTCAACCGTCTGCGTGGCGGACTTAAGATATGTGCTGTAAAGGCTCCCGGTTTCGGCGACCGCCGCAAGGCCATGCTTGAGGACATCGCTGTGCTCACAGGTGGCGTAGTGGTAAGCGAGGAGAAGGGTCTGACTCTCGACAAGGCAACACTTGAGATGTGTGGTACTTGCGATAAGGTGACAGTCAACAAGGATACAACCACTATTGTCAATGGTGCAGGCGACAAACAGCTCATCACCGACCGCATAGCTCAGCTCAAGAACGAAATCTCCAACACCACAAGTTCGTACGACAAGGAGAAACTACAGGAGCGTCTTGCCAAACTCGCAGGTGGCGTAGCCGTGCTCTATGTGGGTGCCAACAGCGAGGTGGAGATGAAAGAGAAGAAAGACCGCGTAGACGATGCACTCTGCGCCACACGTGCCGCCATCGAGGAAGGTGTCGTTGTGGGTGGCGGTACTACATACATCCGCGCACAGCAGGCTCTCAAAGACATCAAGGGTGACAATGCCGACGAGCAGACAGGTATCAACATCGTGGTACGTGCCATCGAGGAACCGCTGCGTCAGATCGTGACCAATGCCGGTGGCGAAGGAGCCGTAGTGGTACAGAAGGTACGCGAAGGCGAGGGTGACTTCGGTTACAATGCCCGCACCGACTGCTACGAGGATCTGCGCGCTAAAGGCGTTATCGACCCTGCCAAAGTGGCTCGTGTGGCTCTTGAGAACGCTGCCTCAATTGCAGGAATGTTCCTCACGACAGAGTGTCTCATCGTAGACAAACCCGAGGAAAAGCCTGCAATGCCGATGGGTCAGCCGGGTATGGGAGGCATGATGTAAACTATCTTCCGCATAATATTTAAGTCAAAAAATGTCGAGGGGTTTCTCCTTCGGCATTTTTTTATTTTCTACGATGGTATTATTAAATTAAAATCGCTATTTTTGCAAGCGTAACATACAGGCTGTGAAGAGTACAGACTTAATGTTTTCATATATTAACATAAACAAATAAAGTATTATGAAGAAGATTTTTGTTATTGTAGCTGCTTTTGCGGCAATGACATTCACCGGATGTGGTAACAGTCAGAAACAGGGCGCAAGCGATGCCGATTCAACCAATGTGGAGGTGAGTGCTGAGGCCGTTGACAACGAAGAGGTGAACAATGCTATTGAAGATATGACAGCACAGCTCGATGCTAAGGATGCAAGCAAATTCAATGAGGCACTGGCCAAGACCCAGGCCAAGATACAGGAACTTGTGGAAACCAACCCTGAAGCTGCCAAGACATATCTGCAGAAATTGCAGGAATATCTCAAGGCTAATGCTGAGCAGATCAAGACTATTGCCGGTGACAATGTGGCAGCTGCCGCATCGGCCATTGTCAATGTGCCCGCCGCAGAGCTGGTAGAGACTCTGAAATCGCAGGTCGGTACGGCCAAAGAGCAAGGCAACGATGTCGTATCAAATGCAGCCAAGACTATCGAGGCTGTCAAGAATGCACCCGAAGAGGCAAAAAAAGCTGCCGACAAAGCAATAGAGGAGAGCAAAGCCAAAGCCGAAGAGAAAGCTGCCGAGAAAGTGGAAGAAAGCAAGAAGAAGGCCAACGAGGCAATAGACAAGAAGGTGGATGATCTCAAAGGCAAACTCAAACTGAAATAATCAAGGTCTGAGATAATCTTTTTATTATCAACAATATACGAAGGTGTACTCTGTATTGATTGCAATCAGTGGCACATCTTCGTTTTTCCCCTTTATTCATTATTTATCATTCATTTTCTGCCGAAAAATACGTACCTTCGCGATGTGAATGATTCCTAATCGGAGCATCGGTTGGTCTGGACAGCATTGTCTATGAGACAGGGTGAAGGCGCGGCGGATGCTCACGGATGGTTTAAGGAGATATCGAGAAATAGAAATAATGTTTTATTTTTAATAAAAAGAGAGTTGGAAAAATTAATCGAAGTATATAAATCATGGCACGGTACGCAACCGGTGCAGACAGAACGGTTGAAAGCATCGGGCAGCAATCGCGAGTATTACCGATTCACGGACGAAAACGGTGATACGGTCATTGGTGTGATAGGGACGAGCGTGGACGAGAACCATGCGTTCGTCTATTTGACAGAACATTTCAACAGACGTCGTCTGCCCGTGCCAAAGATTCTGGCCGTGAGCGATGACGAGACTCGCTATTTGCAGACCGACCTCGGAACTGTGTCTCTATTTGATGTCTTGAGCGGTGGCCGACAGTCAGGCGGTCGATACAATCAGCGAGAGAAAGCGTTGCTCATCGATACCATACGCCAACTCCCCAACATACAGATGCGCGGCGCGCGAGGTCTGGACTGGAACAACTGCTATCCGCAACCTGAATTCAATGAGGAGACCGTGCTTTTCGACCTCAACTATTTCAAATATTGTTTCTTGAAACCGTCCGAACTCGATTTTCATGAACTGAAGCTGCAGGCTGATTTCCGATTGTTCTGCAAAGATCTCGTGGCTGAGAAGATGGACGGATTCCTCTATCGTGATTTCCAAGCACGCAATGTGATGCTCGATGCCGACAACCATCCCTATTTCATAGATTATCAGGGCGGACGGAAAGGCCCGTACTATTACGACTTGGCATCATTCCTGTGGCAGGCCTCAGCCAAATATTCGCCCAAACTGAAGCGCCAACTCATCGCCGAGTATTATGACTCGTTGAAGGATTATATCGAGGTTCCCTCGGTGCGTCATTTTGCCGAGCGGCTCAGTCTGTTCGTGCTGTTCCGCACGTTGCAAGTGTTGGGCGCTTACGGCTTTCGCGGATATTTCGAGCGTAAGCAGCATTTCATCGATTCCATATTGCCTGCAATGGACAATTTGCGCGATCTGCTTAGCATGCGCAATATGCAGCACATATTCCCTTATCCATATATGATGAGTATGTTGCGTCAACTTGCCGATATGCCTCGCTATGCTCATCACGATGAACCTAAGGTATCACGCGCCGATGGCTACAAGACATCGGACAACAATGTGTATACGGCGCATCCTAAGGACGGTCCCGCCACATTCTCCAAGTACGACGGCAAAGGACCGCTCGTAGTCCGCGTCTTCAGTTTCTCTTATCGCAAGGGTATACCTGAAGATACCTCGGGCAATGGTGGCGGATATGTGTTTGACTGTCGT
Source organism: uncultured Prevotella sp. (assembly GCA_905202125.1). Classification (GTDB taxonomy): domain Bacteria; phylum Bacteroidota; class Bacteroidia; order Bacteroidales; family Bacteroidaceae; genus Prevotella. Next base: position 5,172 of record CAJKQX010000081.1, on the reverse strand, counting down.
TCCACGCACAATCCCGGACGATACGAACCGTACAAACATCTGACCGGTCTGGACGAACCCGTGATACGTTTTCTTGAGGACGATGGAGAGATTCTTACGTTCCTCGAGAGTGTCTACCGTCTGGCTGATGCTCACGTGACGCGTTATCTTCAGCGTGGCTTTACCAACCTGATGTTCTCCTTCGGATGCACCGGCGGCCAACACCGCAGCGTCTACTCGGCGCAACATCTGGCCGAGTATATCAACTCCAAATATGGCGTTGAGGTGCATGTGTGCCACAGAGAACAAGGTTTCAATCAAGTATTGGAGGCTAAGACTTTGCGGAACGGATAAAAATGAGTAACTTTGCAGAACCATTAAAGATTATAAGGCAGCAACCAAAAACAACAGACGACATGATGCAGGCAATGATTTTTGCTGCGGGGCTTGGCACACGTCTCCGACCGCTTACCGACACAATGCCTAAAGCATTGGTGGAGGTGTGTGGCGAACCATTGCTGAGCCATGTCGTACACAGACTTAAAGATTGCGGTGCAAATCGCATAGTGGTCAACGTGCATCACTTTCCCGAACAAATTATCTCTTATCTCTCCGACCACGATTTCGGATTGGACATAAGCATAAGCGATGAATCCGGCAAACTACTCGATACTGGTGGCGGCATTAAGAAAGCATTGCCACTGTTCGACAACTCACATCCCATACTTATTCACAACGTTGACATTCTGAGCAATGTCGACCTTCGCCGTTTTTATGACAACCACGGCGCAGCCGACGCACAACTGCTTGTCAGTTCACGTAAGACGAAGCGTTACTTGCTCTTCGATGACGATATGCGGCTTGTGGGATGGACCAACATTGAGACAGGAGAGGTGAAAAGCCCATACGCGGGACTGAATCCAGCCCACTGTCGTATGTTCGCATTCTCAGGCATACACACATTCTCGCCCCGTTTGGCTGCTCTGATGTCGGCGTTTGGCGATAAGTTCGGCATCATCGATTTCTATCTTGGTGTGTGTCATAAGTCCTACATACGCGGATATGTGGCCGAAGATCTACGGATTATGGACGTGGGCAAGGCCGAGACACTTGCCGATGCAGACACATTTTTTCGCAACTTGAATATAAAATAATAATTAAATATGTAATCAACATGCAACAGAGAATCATTATCCTCGACTTTGGTTCGCAGACCACGCAGCTCATTGGTCGCCGCGTACGTGAACTCGATACGTTCTGCGAGATTTTGCCTTACAACAAATTTCCCAAAGACGACCCATCTGTGATTGGCGTTATCCTCAGCGGTTCGCCTTACTCGGTGCACGATCCTGAAGCGTTCAAAGTAGATTTGAGCCAATTTGTGGGACGCTTGCCGGTGTTGGGCATCTGCTATGGTGCACAGTTCATTTCACACACCCTGGGTGGAAAGGTGGAGAAAGCCGACTCGCGTGAGTATGGACGTGCCAACTTGAAGGAGTTTGATGCACACAATCCGCTTTTCAAAGGTTTCGACGAGAACTCGCAAGTGTGGATGAGCCATGGCGACACCATCACAGCCATCCCCGAAGGATTCGAGTGTATAGCGTCGACCGCCGATGTTAAGTATGCAGCTTATTGGACACCATCGGCTCCCGGCACTGATGGAAAGGGCAAGCCGATGTTTGCCGTACAGTTCCATCCCGAGGTATTCCACAGTGTTCAAGGCACACAGTTGCTTCGCAACTTTGTAGTTGATGTGTGCGGTTCAAGGCAGGATTGGAGTGCAGCCTCATTTGTTGATACCACTGTTGCTGAACTAAAACAACAGGTGGGTAACGACCGTGTCATCCTCGGACTGTCGGGTGGGGTAGACTCGTCTGTGGCTGCCGTATTGCTCAATCGCGCCATCGGCAATAACCTCACATGTATATTCGTTGACCACGGCATGTTGCGCAAGAACGAGTTTCGCGATGTGATGCACGATTACGAGTGTCTCGGTCTCAATGTTATAGGTGTTGACGCATCTGAGAAATTCTTCAAAGACCTTGAAGGCGTGAGCGATCCTGAGCAAAAACGTAAAATTATCGGACGCGATTTTGTAGAAGTGTTCAATGCTGAGGCCAAGAAAATAGATGGAGCCAAATGGCTTGCACAGGGCACTATCTATCCTGACCGCATAGAGAGTCTCAACATTACGGGCAAGGTCATCAAGAGCCATCACAATGTCGGTGGACTGCCTAAGGAGATGCACTTGCAGTTGTGTGAGCCGCTGAAATGGCTCTTCAAGGACGAGGTGCGCCGCGTGGGACGTCAACTCGGTATGCCCGAACATCTCATCACACGCCATCCTTTCCCCGGTCCTGGTCTGGCCGTGCGAATACTCGGCGACATCACTCGCGAGAAAGTGCAGATACTTCAGGATGCCGATGACATTTACATCCGCGGACTACGCAACTACAAGGTGAAACTCATCGGCGAGGAGGCGCGCAAGGTGCTTGCCGCCGGCGTACCCGCACAGATGACAGATGGAGAAATAGAGCTGTCGCTCTACGATCAGATATGGCAAGCCGGCACCATCCTCCTTTCTACCGTCCGCTCCGTGGGCGTGATGGGAGACGAACGCACCTACGAGCATCCCGTTGCTCTCCGCGCAGTGACATCCACCGATGCCATGACCGCCGACTGGGCTCACCTGCCTTACGATTTCATGGCGAAAATCTCTAACGAGATAATCAATAAGGTTAAGGGTGTCAACCGCGTTTGCTATGACATCTCGTCAAAGCCACCATCGACAATCGAGTGGGAATAATTCATTTACCTCTATATGTAATAAGGTGTAGGCATTATCTTTGTCTACACCTTATTGATTAGAATTAATCCGAGCTTTTTCTAGTTTGCAGAGTTGGCTTGTCCTGTCTGCTCTTGCTTTATCAAAACGTTCACTTTCGCGTATCTTATCTCACACGGCATGGTTCAAACGGGTTTGACTTTGCACGTATGGCTTAACGAAGACGTTATTATTTTTTATGGGGCTGTGTAATATTGGGTCAGCGGATATTCCCGGTTGGTAAAGGGTACAGTTAAGAATAAAATGTTACCTTTGTGCTTATGAAATCCGATCAATTATTTCGTGCTATCCTTCCGGATGTGCTTATAGACAACTTTGATGTTGACTCTTTTGAGAAGAGCGATATGCGTTTTGATATTTGGCTCAGCGAAAAGAAAGTCCAACTGCGTGAGGACAAGAAGAATGCCGAGATTATTTCCTACGGTTTTGGCGAATACAAGGCTATTCAGGATTTCCCAATCCGAGGCAGAGTCTCCTATTTGCATGTGCGTAAACGCAAATGGCTGGACAAGTCAAGAGGTGAGATTTTCTCACGAAAGATACATCAATCTCTATCGTAGGTCGCCAAAAGAACGGTACGAAGTTCTACTGAATCGTTGCCCCGATATTCTTCAGCACATTACGCTCAAAACATTGGCTTCATACCTCCAAATCACCCCGACACATCTCAGCCGCATCCGAAAAGAGATTGTTTCGGGTAAATAATCACGTTTTTTCGCGCTATTTCTATCACCATTCGGCATTTCCCAATCTATGTTGAGAGCTATTTTGTAAAAAACAACTAACTTTGCGTGTTGAAATTCTCAACAAGTAAAATTACATATAATGATATACCTTAAATCCGCAAAAGTTATCATGAAGTGGAGATTTCATGTTTTCAGCCCACGTATTTGCCAATCAAGTGTGCATGACGCACAAAAATCATCCAAATAGAGAATGACTTCCCCTTACCCCACAAAGCGGCTTGAGGCAATACGCTGTTACAGTCCGTCAAATGGCCGTCATCATCCGGAGAATGTCTTGAACACCTCTGCATAAGCATGATTAGCGGTGTAAACATTCTGCACAAATCGCCTTGATGTCCTAATCCACTTTGCAGGCACTGATATGAACTTGAACACAATTGTCTTGATTCTGCAGTTTGCCTTTAGTCTGAATCTCTTCAGGTCAAGCCTGTTCATGATCGCCTTGTAGAAATTTCGTATCAGTGCCGTGAGAAGAAGGAATACAGTGTTTTCCGCCATGAATGACTTTGGAAGTCTGTTCCAGCCGAACCCGTTGTTCTTGTCATCAAAGATGCGCTCCTTTCCGCCACGGAGGTTATAGAACTCCACGATGTCCCTCATTGATGACCCGTAGTCATTGGTCAGTATGCAGCGATATGTATATTCTCCCTCCCACAGGTCAAGTTCGCCATCCATACGTCTCTGCCTCTGAATCACAAGACGGTATGCCTTGCCTTTCCATTTCTCGACGAGAATGGAGTTCAGCTCAAACTCTATGCCGTTTATCTCCTCCTTTCTCCATCCCCTGAGTGCGAAAATGTCATCATAGAGCGAGCTGCAGCGGTTGGCACGTATGTAAAACTTCCTGCAATGTCTGCTGACCTCATCCACAATGACTTCCGAGCATGAGCCGCAGTCTGCCCTGAAACGGTTGACAGTAAGTCTCTTGTTCTCAAGTCTCTCAAAGAATCTCCTCATGGTGTCCTCCTGGTGGAAGCGGACGTTGGTGTTGCCGTCGCTGTTCTCTATGCCGGCAATCATGTCGCCGATAACGGCAACGCCAGGTCTGTAGCCTGTAAACTTCTTGTAAGTGGGCCTGGCGTCATACTTCTCCGTCTCAATGAACTGGTGGTCGAAGTCAACGTCATAACATTCACCCTCTTTCAGCTGCCCTGAGGCCAACAGACAGTTCAGAAGTAATGTGTTGAGCGTGTCGGATGTATTGAAGTCATAGGACTTGCCGAAATCTGATGTATATGAAATGTTTTCACTTGTCAGTTCCTTTATTGCCCTGAGGATGGTGTCCGCGCTGCAAGTGCGGAGATGGGGGGGGTGGAGTGAGACATGCTCCATGAGATGTGAGCTTATATCCTCCACGCATGAGCCGCCGCAGAAATAGACGCACATAAGTGACCGGATAATCTCACTGTATTGATAGCCCAATGAGCTGCAGCGAAGACCGAGCGTGGAGTCGATGGTCTCGCCTAAAATAATGCTAAATTGCTCCATTATTGGAAATATTCCTCCAAAAGGAGTGAGTTTCTCGGATTTTATTTGTACCTTTATACCCCCCAGGCCGTCCGAAAACGGCACTTTGAGGCATATCACAGTTGGCAGAGC
>CAJKQX010000080.1 GCA_905202125.1 uncultured Prevotella sp. | reverse complement strand
ACAACAAATATAATCTCCAAAACAGCCATGAACTCTAATGACCGATTTGGGTTAATGATATTCCTACATCGCTGATGCCCGGCAGTATTTCGCGTTTCATGTCATGTCTGACGCAGACACGAATCCGACTGTCCTTGATGAGTGCCAAATCCTTGATTTTGAATGAGTATTGATAATAGCTGATACCTTTGCCCTGCGGTATGCCGTTATTATCTATGAGATTGCAATTCAGGGTGTCTGTGGATAAGACACCCTGTTTGTCGATGAACTGGGCGATGAGTGTAATGCCCGTGAAAGGATAACTCTCGTTGATTCTCAGACCCAGTTCGGCCGTATAGATGCCGCTGTCTTTCAGTGGCGGTATATCAAAGTTGAGCGTGTCGTTCTTCTCCCATCCGCCGATATGTGTATGACAGTAGCTGTCATACACTTTCGGACCATTGCACGAGGACAATCCCCACACTGAGGCGGAGACAATCATGAATATTGGAAAAAGTCTACGCATTATCGTTCTTTTCAGCCTGTTTCTGTTGGTTTCTGTTGTTGGTGTTCTCTCCGTTGTCTTTGTTTCTATTGTTTCTGTTACGGTTGTTGTTCGGCTGCTCTTGTGCGTTCTTCTGTTTGTTTTTGTTTCGTGCGTTGGCCGGTTTCTTTCTCTTCTTTGTTTTGTCAAATCTGCTCAGGTCGGCATCCGCCAGGAGATCGGCCGGTTTGTTGGTTTTCTTGGCTTTACCGTCCTCTTTGAGTGAGAGCGGTTTCTCGCCCCGTTTGTTCATCTCGATTATCTCGTGAGCCCGTTTGTTGGATATTGTCTCACAGTTGGTCAACATGTTCTTATCGGTGGAGTAAGTTATCTGCCCTGTGAGGATGTCCGCTTTGAAGAAATAGTAGTCGTTGTCTTGTGTCTGGAGTATTATTTCCTTGCTCGGAGTCTTTCGTCCGGCCTCCACATAGTTGTCCACCTCGTAGTTGAGACAGCATTTCAGCTTGGCGCACATACCCGCCAGTTTCTGCGGATTGAGCGATATGTCCTGTATGCGCGCGGCGTTTGTGCTCACGCTCACGAAATTTTTCATCCATGTGGCGCAGCACAGTTCGCGTCCGCAAGGGCCTGTTCCGCCTATGCGTCCTGCCTCCTGACGCGCACCTATCTGCTTCATCTCTATCCTCACATGGAATGTGTCGGCCAGCACCTTTATCAGTTGTCTGAAGTCCACGCGCTCGTCAGCGATATAGTAGAATATCGCTTTATTGCCATCGCCCTGATACTCCACGTCGCCGATTTTCATCTGCAGGCCTAAGTTTTTGGCTATCTGTCGGCTCTGTATCATCGTGCCGTGCTCGCGACTTTTGGCTTCGTAGTATTTCTCCATGTCCACCGGTTTGGCTATGCGGTAGATTCTTTTGATGTCATCTTCCGACTTGAGGTTAGCCTTTTTTATCTGGAGTTTTACGAGTTGTCCTGTCAGCGTGACCACGCCGATGTCGTGTCCGGGGCTGGCCTCCACAGCCACGATATCGCCTTTTTTCAGTTCCAGATGGTTCACGTTGTGGTAGTAGCCCTTGCGGGTGTTCTTGAACTGTACCTCCACAAGGTCTGTCTTATCGGTGTTTTCGGGCACATCATACAGCCAGTCGTACGTGTTGAGCTGTCTGTTTTGTCTTCCGACGGCCTTGTAGGCCAGTCCGCGGTCGCTGAGGCCCGATATTTTGAATTTCATATTTTTAAAGTCTGTCATATTCAGTAAGTTTTCCTAATATATTGTGATATTCAGTTTTTCTTGTTCAGCAGGATGATTATTTGCAGGGCGAAATCGAAGAACACTATCTTGCCGTTGGCGTTCTGTGATATGTCCCTCACAGCTTTCTCTATCAGTTGGGATATGCCTATGACATTGTCCTCATTGATGAACGGTGAGAATTTCCTTGCGAAATTCTCCTCATCGTCCGTCATGTAGTTCAGATTGTGCAGTCCGAAATTGTACATGAAATTCTCACGCACCATACGTCCGATGTATGCGAGCAGTCTTTTCTGTTTCTCCCGCCCATATCCGGCCACGCTCTCGCTCCATTTCTTCAGTTCTTTCAGACGCCTGCCGTAGGCCAGTCGCATGAGCAGTACGAACATGTCGAAGAACAGTTTGTACTCGTTGCCCGCATTGAGTATCTCCAGTGCCTTTGTCCAGCTGCCTGCGGCCAGCCGAGCCGTCTGTCTGGCCGTCTGCTCTTCGATGGCACGGCGCTGTATGAGGGCATTGGTCAGAGTGTCCTCACCGATGCGTTTCACGTCTATCCTCTGAGTGCGGCTGCGGATGGTCTCAATCAGTTTCTCCGGTTCCTCGCTCACCATGATGAAGAGTGTCTGACCGGGCGGCTCCTCCAAGAGTTTGAGCATTTTGTTGGCGCAAGTCTGGTTCATGCGCTCGGGCATCCATATTATGCTTATCTTATAGCCTCCCATGCTCGCCTTCATGCTCAGTTTGCGCGTCAGTTCGTCGCTTTCCGCGCCCGTGATTATAGCCTGTTGGGTGGTGGCACCCATCTCTTTGGTCCAGTGCTCGAGTGAGAAATACGGTCCGTTCTGGAGCATGTTCTTCCATTCATTGGCGAAATCGTCGCTCACGGGCTGGTGTTCGCTGCCCATCGACGGGAGTTTGATGGTGGGGTAGGTGAAATGCAGGTCGGGATGGTTCCAATGGTCCAGTAGTCGGCTGTTGCCCAGGAGGTGCGACGCGAAAGCTATGGCAATGGCCATCTTGCCGCATCCTGACGGCCCTGTGAGCATTATGGCATGCGGTATCCTGTTCTCCTTCTCGAGAGCAATGAGTCTCTGTATCGTGTCCTGTTGTCCAACGACTGCGTCGAAATCCATCTTTCCTGTATTATACTTGTTTAAAAAATCCTTTTCACGACCTCTCTCACCGAGTCGGCCGCAGACACCGTATAGAAATGTATGTTGTCCACGCCGGCCTCATACAGTTGGCGGCATTGCTCCGTGGCCCATTCCACTCCCAATGCTTTGGCGTCCTCATCGGTTTTGCATCGTGTCGCTTCCGTGGCCAACTCCTGCGGCAGGTCGCAGTGAAAAGTTTTCGGGACCATCGTCAGCTGGGATAGTTTGGAGAATGGTTTCAGGCCGGGGATGATAGGTATGGTGATGCCCATCTGTCGCGCCTTGTCCACAAACTCGAAATACTTGCGGTTGTCGTAGAACAGCTGGGTTACGGCATATTGCGCTCCGAGATCCTGTTTCATTTTCAGATATTGCATGTCCATCTCCAGATTTGGTGCCTCCTCGTGTTTCTCGGGATAGGCCGCCACGCCGTAGGTGAACTGTCCCATGCTGCATCTCATGGTCGTGCCATCGGCGAATACGCCCTCGTTGAATCTGTTCACCTGCATTATCAGGTCCGTGGTGTGGGTATGTCCGCCCGCCGTGGGTTTGAATATCTTGTCCTCGGCAGCTTTGTCGCCGCGCAGGAGCAGCAGTCGTTCAATGCCTAAGAACTGAAGGTCGAGCAGTTCGTATTCTATGTCTTCGATGGTGGCTCCGCTGCATATCACGTGTGGAATCACCGGTATTTGGAATTTTCTCTTTATCGCGGCGGCTATGGCCACAGTGCCCGGGCGGCGCCGGATGCGTATCCTCTCATATTGTCCGCCGCCGGTCTCTCTGTACACAAACTCGCTGTGGTGAGTGGTGATGTTGATGTAGGCCGGGTCAAACTCTCGGAGTTTCTCTATTGTGGAAAACAGATTGCCTGTGCCGGCCCCCTTGATGGGCGGTAACACTTCGAAGGAGAATCTCTTCCTCTGCGACCTGTCTGATATGTTGTCAATACTCATTTCGTAGCGGTGTTTTCAATATCAATGCAAATTTACGAATAAATTATGAAATCAGAAAATAAAGCGTATCTATCGCCTCGGCCTCACGCCGGAAGTGGGGAGATACCCCTTGTCAGTCTTTTCTCATCTCGTTCTTTATCAGAAGGCATGCAGGAGTCACCACATTGCCGTGGTCGAAACCGCTCAGCTCGTACACCGGAATGTCTTTGTTGCCATATCCCTCGAGCACGGCTTTGAGGTAGAGATTCTCTTCGTAGCGCGCCATCTGCTCCAGACGTCGGTCGCCGGTGTAGATCACGAGACGTGTGCCGAGCTTTCTCGCGTTGTTGAGAGGTGCGTATTTGTCAATGATGGGCATGGTGAACGATATCTTGCGCTCCTTGCGTATGGTGTAGTGTGTGGCCGCTTGTCCGCTCACCGGAAAGTAGGCTTTGACGGCATCGGCATCGGCTCCGTATTCGGCCATGTAGCTCTTGTCCAGTGCGAGCATCAGTGTGAGATATCCGCCTGCCGAGTGTCCGCCCACGTACACCTGGTCGGGGTCGCCTCCATACTCGGCGATATGCTTGAGTGTCCATGCCACGGCCGCCGCAGCATCGCGCGTGTAGTCGGGACATTGGCAGCGGGGAAACAACCGGTAGTTGGGTGCCACTATCGCTATGCCGCTGTTTTTCAGTTCGTCGCGCAGCTCCTTGCTGCCCGCTTCGAGTGCACCTCCGTGAAACCATACTATGGTCTTAAACCCCTTTTTGCTCTCGGGATAATACACATCCAGTCTGCAACGCTCTTTCCTGTAAGCCGAGGTGTCGCTTTGGGAGATATACGGAATGTCTTTTCTCACTGCATATTTTTGCTGTGCTGCCATCGTGCCATACATGCTTATGGCCATGATGAGGAGTATAAGTTTCTTCATTTTTGTATGCTTTTGTTGTTTCTGTGCTATGTATATTATGCAAAAATACAAATTTAATTACTTATTGTGACATCGCCGAACAATAACCTTAATCCGTTAACAGATTTTTACATTTGTACAACACCTAACCGTTAAATCACCTTGCTCATTTTTGCGTTATTTTCGTCCGGCCGACCAAAAGTTTAAAATATAGCCAAAATTTCGGATTTTTATATAATTTCAGATAAAGTATTGATAAACAATGGATTATGTAGTTTACCTTTCAAAACTGATACCCCGTTTTTGCAAAAAAGGCCAACTTGTACTCCGAAAGGGGCCCTTTTGCACTCCGAAAGGGGCCCTTTTGCAACCTGAAAGGAACCCTTTCGCAGCTCAAGTCGGGCTTTTTCTGTATCAATATTTGGCACACTTTGGATTGAAATGTGCATAAAATAGCGGTTTCGATTAACTGTTTTGTAAATCGAAACCGCAAAAGAAGGGAGGTCGGATTCTATTTCGTCGAAAATAAAATGTTAATCAAATTGCATTGATTCTTAAAAAAATATAATTACGGTCGACTGGTTCATCCGATACTCCCGGTTGTTATCCCATGATGTACTTTGCTTTTTTACCTAAAAGTCGGTACATAGCCCATGTTATGATGTAGGCTCCCGCGAATATCAGGAGAGTCATCACGGGCACCTGAAGAGGTATCGGCAGCGACAACATGCCTATCAGTATGAATGCCGGTCCTACCAGAAAATAGTGTACTATGTATATCCCGAAACCATATTTAGGCATTGTGGCGAGTGCATTGCGCAGTCCTTTGCCGGATATCTTGATTTTCTGCATGATCAGGAATGCGGCTGCAGTCATGAGCACTACGTTGGGACTACAGAATGTGAAGTATAGTTCCATATCCTGTTCTGTGGCCGACGGATCGGCCGTGGCGTTGCTGAAACCGGTATAGGTCACCGCATAGCCCGCGGCAAACAGCAGCGTGCTTACTACAGCTGTCTTGCCTATGCTCCAGCTGTTGCCTTCTTTCAGGTAATGACCGAGAACAAGATATCCGCTGAAACCGGCAAAGTAGTATAGCGTGCCGAATTCGTTCCATGTGGCTTCGCCCAGTATATAGTTGCTGATATATGCCCTTCCGTAAGGTATGAACAGCGATACCGCCCATATAACAAGGAATGTGCGTTCGGCGTTGCGCCCGTATTTCTCTATCCATGCCGAAAAAAACGGCATGTACAGATACATGCCTATGAGCAGGTACATGTACCACATGTGGTTTTCCTTGAAGCTGAATTGAAAAGGTATCATTGCCGTGTCCTTCAGCGAGTCGGCAAGTGCTTGCGACTCATTGCCCTGAACATAGCAGAAAAAGTCGCCTATTATCTCTTTTGGCAGTCCTATGACTCCGGTGAACCAGGGGAACATATTGTAGAGCACCGACCATATCAGCATGGGCCATAATATACGAGTGATGCGTTTTTTGTAAAATTCCCTCATTGTCATTCCCTGCACCGGCAGCAACAACAGTCCCGTCATCATCACAAACAGAGGCACCGACGGGCGCAAGAGTGATCCGTATATGGCCGCCCAGTGTTTGTATTGGGGCAGACTACCCAGAGTGGGCGATATGTAGAAAGGGTCGATGCAATGTACGCCGATGACCATCAGCATTGCCACCAATCGTATCACGTCAAGCCATACTATATGGCTGCGGTGTGTTGTCGTCTTCATTGTGAGAATTTATGTTTTAAGTTTCGTTTAATGTTTGTAGTAAATGTTTCGGCGTGATGCCGGGATCTCAAGACTACCATGACATTATGAAATCCGTCATGAAAAGCGGATGCAAAGTTAATGTTTTTTATCGAAATTCATACTGTTTGTGTCTTTCTATTTCATGTTTTGCAGTTTTTGATGTTGAAAATCTTCAATTTTGTACATGTCGTGTGTCTTTTTGAAAATTTTGTTTACGGCCAATTTACAAGAGTAATCTTGTTTTTTGACTTTTTATTTGTATGATTTTTTTTTATTTCGTATCTTTGCATAAGACAAGCTGCACTCGGGAATAAGAAAGCATACTTTCATTCCTCTCGTTTGCATTATCTTTGTGACATAGTTTTAATCTATTAATTTTAATTATCCTATTTATATAATGTCAACTTATATTTCAAAACATCATAATGCCGCACGAATTGTCGCTGCTGTATTGTTTTCCATCATCTGTTGCGACATCTCAGCACAGCATGCCGGTCAAACAGACGGTAAGACGCTCGTTGGCAGAGCCTCGCAGACATTTCTCTCGGTAAAGAAAAATATGAACACGCGCGATAAGTCGCTGCTGCAGGAGGCCGTGCCTCGCGTGAAAGACCAAAAGGAATATTCCTATCTTTGGGGATATTCGGCAATGGTATCATCGGTCAGCGCCCTCTATGAGGCCACACATGGCAAGGAGTGGCTCAAGGTAATGACCGGCATGATGCTCAAGGGACTTGACAGATATTACGACGACAAACGCACTCCGGCCGGATACGCATCGTATGTGAACGACGCTCCCGAGAGCGACCGGTTCTATGACGACAATATCTGGCTCGGAATAGACATGGCCGACATGTACAGCGCCACCGGCGACAAACAGTTCAAGAACCGTGCCGAGGAGATATGGACATTCGTGATGTCGGGATATGACAACGTGCTCGGAGGCGGAATATATTGGTGCGAACAGAAAAAGACCAGCAAGAATACATGCTCCAACGCTCCGGCAAGCGTCTTCGCACTGAAGATGTACATGGCCATGAAGGATAAGAAATATCTGGATCGCGGCATCGAACTCTACAAGTGGACCAAAGATAGTCTGGAGGACAAGACCGACCATATATATTTTGACAACCTCTCGCTCAAGGGCAAGTTAGGCAAGGACAAGTACTCCTACAACACCGGACAGATGCTTCAGGCAGCCGCTTTGCTCTATAAGATCACGGGTGAGAAGAATTATCTGGACGATGCACGTGTCATGGCCGAGGCTTCATACAACCGTTTCTTTGAGGATACAGGTCGCAAGGACGGGTTGCGCATACTGCGCGGCGGCGAGATGTGGTTTGACTCGGTGATGCTGCGCGGATATATCGAACTCTTCGGCATCGACAAGGATGACAAATATCTGAAGGCTTTCGTCGCATCGATGGATACAGCATGGGGTAAGGACGGTTCGAGAGACTCGCGCGGACTGTTCGGACGCTACTACGACAAACGCGGAAAGACAGGCCTACGCACACTCCTCAATCAGGCGGCCATGATAGAGATGATGGCCCGTTTGGGCGCCGTAAGATAACTGTTGAGACCACACTATATAAAAGGTAAAAATATAATAATGTATAATACAAACGTTTTCTTATGAACCAAAAACTTAAATTTTTTGCCGGAGCGGCTTTTATGTTCGCTCTGTCGGCTCAAATCGCTAACGCAGAAGATTTCGATGCCAAGAAGTATATCGCTCATGCGGCTGATAAAACGGCCTATGTGTCCAAGCGACCTGCCGAGGCTGACCGACTGTTCCGTTCGGATGCAGTAGAGAAGAAAATCAAGGAAGTGAAGAAGCAGCTGAAGGACAATCCCTATCTGGCATGGATGTTCGAAAACTGTTTTCCCAATACCATCGACACAACGGTGCATTTCGACGGCAAGGATGATACCTTCGTCTATACCGGCGATATCGCAGCGATGTGGTTGCGCGATTCGGGTGCCCAGGTATGGCCGTATGTACAGTTTGCCAACAAAGACCCGAAACTCAAGAAAATGTTGCGCGGCGTGATCCTGCGTCAGCTCAAGAGCATCAATATCGACCCCTATGCCAATGCCTTTAATCCCGGTCCGCTTGAGAAAAACGAGTGGGCTACGGACCTCACCGATATGAAACCCGAACTGCATGAACGCAAGTACGAGATCGACTCTCTGTGCTATCCGTTGCGTCTGGCTTATCATTATTGGCAGGTGACTGGCGATACTTCAATCTTCGGTGACGAATGGAAAGCGGCTGTCAAGAATATCCTCAAGACTTTCCACGAGCAGCAGCGCAAGAACGGAGTGGGACCTTATAAATTCCAGCGCAGGACCGAACGTCAGCTCGACACCGTGTGCAACGACGGTCTCGGCGCTCCGGTGAAACCCGTCGGGCTTATCTGCTCCGTCTTCCGTCCTTCAGACGATGCCACCACATTCCTCTATCTCGTGCCTTCAAACTTTATGGCAGTCAGCTCATTGCGCAAGGCAGCAGAGATATTGGACAAGGTGAATAATGACAGCAGTATGGCCGGCGAATGTACTTCGCTTGCCGATGAGGTGGCCGACGCTCTCCAGAAATATGCTGTTTACAACCACCCGAAGTATGGCAAGATTTATGCCTTCGAGGTAGACGGATTCGGTAACTATCATCTCATGGACGATGCCAACGTGCCCAGCCTGCTGGCTATGGCTTATCTCGGTGATGTGGACGTGAACGATCCTATCTATCAGAACACACGCCGCTTTGTATGGAGTGAGGACAATCCTTATTTCTTCCGTGGCGCTAAGGGCGAGGGTATCGGTGGTCCGCACATCGGTTATGACATGGTTTGGCCGATGTCGATCATGATGAAGGCCTTCACCAGTCAGGATGACGAAGAAATCAAATGGTGTATCGAAACTCTCCAGCGCACTGATGCGGGCACCGGTCTGATGCACGAGTCGTTCAACAAGAACAATCCCGACAAATACACACGTCCCTGGTTTGCATGGCAGAACACCCTGTTTGGTGAGCTTATCGTCAAACTGATCGATGACGGCAAACTCGAGTTGCTCAAAAACGCAAAAAGATAAATATCATATCATATTCACATCAAAGACGTCCGCCGATAACAGCGGGCGTCTTTTGGTTTGTATACATATTTGTTTCTCCTCATACACCTTATTATATATTATGGTCAGCCGGTGTAGGGCAGCAATCTGGTGTGCCTGTATCATTTCCCGCCCAATTGGATTATGCCCCTCCTTATGCACTTTCCGAAAATGTAAAATAATGTTGCAATAATACATATTTGGTTAACCCGAATCGGTCATTAGAGTTTATGGCAGTTTTGGAGATTATATTTGTTGTATTGCGACAGTATTGTCGAAGGCATAGCGGGC
>CAJKQX010000079.1 GCA_905202125.1 uncultured Prevotella sp. | reverse complement strand
AGCGCCGATGGTACTGCAATGCAATGTGGGAGAGTAGGTAGCCGCCCCCTTTTATAAATAGAAACCTCCGAAGAGTGAATGCTCAACGGAGGTTTTTTTTATGTCTTTCATTCAAAATCGTCTCAATATACCATATTTATGTTTTATATTTCTTTCATGTGCAATTTTTTTTAATAATCGCAATTATGATTATTATTAAGTAGTGTTAATTATTTGCTCATCTGAAATTATTATAGTATTTTCGCACAAGTAAAATTAATGTGCAAATGTTAAATTAATTAATATTTATATGTCAATTTCTAAGACTCGACAAATATTGGTGGATGTTGCAAGGCAATTATTTGCAAAAAACGGAATCGCTAATACAACAATGAACGATATTGCCGTGGCTTCCGGAAAAGGCAGACGAACACTTTATACTTATTTCAGCAGGAAAGAGGATGTTTATTCCGCAGTTATTGAGTCAGAGCTTGAACGCTTATCAGATAAACTTGATGAGGTCGCAGCAATGAAAATACGTCCACAAGATAAGATTATTGAGTTGATTTATACTCATCTGAGCATGATACGTGAAACAGTCGTACGGAATGGTAACTTGCGTGCTGAGTTCTTTCGTAATATATGGATGGTTGAGAAAGTTCGAAAGAACTTTGATGAGTACGAGATTGAATTGTTCCGTAAAGTTTATGCTGATGGTAAGGCGGATGATGAGTTTGATATAGAAGACGTCGATTTGGTGGCCGATATTACCCATTATTGTATAAAGGGACTTGAGGTGCCATTTATTTATGGACGTATTGGCCATGGTATGACTGAAGAAGCAAGCAAGCCTCTAGTGGCAAAAGTTGTATACGGTGCTTTAGGAAAGTCTGGCGTAAAATGATAATCGTAATTTAAGGGAATGAAATTTTAAATTTTATTTTTAAATATAAAACCAATATTGGATTATTAACAGGATAAGTCTGATGTGTTCGGAGTGTATAAAGTTGTTGGATTAATAAGAATTTAGAAAGTAAAAAAATAGTAACTTTGCAAAAAATGAGTAATTTCAGCAATGACATAAAGGAAAAAGAAAAACGAAAAGCAAAACGCAGTCTGGGACAGGAGACATTGGGCAAGTTTTTCTACGACCTTGCAAAAATTGTTTTTACAGCCTTAGTCATTGGCAGTATTATGATAATCGTGACGGATGTGACACGTATAGAATATTATATTGTCACAGCCGTTGGTTTGATAGCGACATATTCATTGGCGTTTATAGGTAACAAAATAATTAAATCATAGGAATTATGGGATCAGTGATATTTTTATTTTCAGCAATAATTATTTTCTGTATAGTGTTCGGACTGTGGCTTAACACTAAACAAGGGAAAAAATGGCTCGCAAACTTATAAATACCCTATAATAAAGCGCAAATAATGGCTGTTGACAGATACCGTCTTGGTAATATGGAGACAAAAGTTGATGGCATAGAAGCAAAAATTGACGAGCTGCGTGAAGATATGGCTGCTGTCAAAACTGTGTTAGCGCAAAAATTCTAAATGTAAATTCTCGGCAAATCAAATATAATGTAATGTAACTAATTGAAATTCAAAAATATATGGACAAGAAAGGATTATTAACAGGTAAGACAGCATTGGTTACAGGTGCTGCGCGTGGAATCGGTAAAGCTATCGCAATTAAATTTGCATCTGAGGGTGCAAACATCGCTTTTACTGACCTTGTTATTGATGAAAATGGTAAAGCCACAGAATCGGAAATAGAGGCTTTAGGCGTGAAAGCTAAAGGATATGCAAGTAATGCTGCCAATTTTGGCGAAACAGAGGAGATTGTCAAGAAAGTACACGAAGATTTCGGAAGTATCGATATTCTCGTAAACAATGCCGGTATCACAAAAGACGGTTTGATGATGCGCATGACTGAAACACAGTGGGACGCTGTTATCGCCGTTAATCTGAAATCAGCATTCAATTTTATTCATGCCTGCACTCCGATTATGATGCGCCAGAAAAGCGGTTCAATAATCAACATGGCTTCTGTTGTCGGTGTTCATGGTAACGCTGGACAGTGCAACTACGCCGCTTCCAAAGCTGGACTTATTGCTTTGGCAAAGAGTATCGGTCAGGAGATAGGTAGCCGTGGTATTCGCGCCAACGCTATCGCTCCCGGATTCATAGACACAGCTATGACTCAGGCATTGCCAGATGATATCCGTGCCGAATGGATCAAGAAGATACCATTGCGTCGTGGTGGAACCGTTGAAGACATTGCCAATGTTGCAACATTCCTTGCATCAGATCTTTCTTCCTATGTGACCGGACAAGTTATTCAGGTCGATGGTGGAATGAATATGTAATTTATTTTTTATTAAGAATAAATTTCAAGTGCATAATTCATAACGTGTAAATCTTACATTTATGGGTTGTGCACTGATTTTTGGTTAAATGAAAGTCGTATACGAAGATAATCATATTATTATTGTCAACAAGGATAGTGGAGAAATCGTACAAGGAGATAAAACCAATGACAAACCATTGTCCGAGATTGTCAAGGAATATATAAAAGAGAAATACAACAAACCCGGAAATGTCTTTCTCGGAGTTGTTCATCGGCTTGATCGTCCCGTATCCGGTCTGGTTGTCTTTGCCAAAACATCTAAAGCCTTGACAAGGCTTAATGATATGTTCCGCAAGGGCGATATTCATAAGACATACTGGGCTTTAGCCAAAACAATGCCAGTCGATACCGAAGGCTCTTTGACCAATTGGTTGGTCAGAAACGAAAAACAGAACAAGAGTTACGTCTATGATCATGAAGTGCCAAATGCCAAAAAGGCAATTTTGTCATATTGTGTTATCGGACGTACAGACAATTATTCCTTATTTGAGATAAATTTGCATACAGGACGACATCATCAGATAAGATGTCAACTGGCACATATAGGATGTCCCATCAAAGGCGATCTTAAATATGGTGCAAGGAGAAGCAATCCCGATGGCAGCATTTCTTTGCTATCACGTAAAGTGGAATTCGTGCATCCTGTTTCCGGTCAGACTATTTGCGTTGAAGCACCATTGCCGCCGGACAGTTTATTTAATAAGGTCATCGGATCGGTTTGATTATTGTTTTTTTTTAGAAATTAAGTTTCACGTTGTTATAAGATTGTTCAAATGCTCAAGAAAATAGCAAAGTATAAGAAAAAGATTCTCAAATGGGGATTGTCTGTCTTGATAACACCGTTTGTCTTGATTTTTATTCTTGCGATATTGATTTATATACCGCCTGTACAAAACTGGCTGGTAAGTCGGGTTGCATCTTATGCGTCCGAATCAACGGGAATGAATATCTCCATCGATTACGTCAAACTTGTCTTTCCGCTTGACCTCGGAGTTGATGGCATACATGTTTTGAAACCCGATAAAAACAATTCTGCTCACAACGACACCATTGCCGATATCGACCGGCTCACCGTTGATGTGCAACTATTACCATTGTTGAGAAGCCAGGTTGAGATTGATGAACTTGATTTCAAGGATGTGAAACTCAACACTGTCGATTTCATTGACAATTTGCGAGTGAAAGGAACGTTGAATCGTTTGAAACTCGAGAGTCATGGCATAAATCTAAAAGATGAGACCGTAAAAATCAATTCGGCATTACTCTCTTCGGTCAAGATTGATGTCGCATTGAGCGACAGCGTCCCTACAGATACAACTACGAGCGAAAACTTTTGGAAAATAAGCTTGGACAATCTTCATATAGCCGATGCCGATGTCACGGTCCGCATGCCCGGGGATACTTTACAGTTCAACGCTTATCTCGGAAATACTAAAGTGCAAAACGGATTCTTTGATTTGCACGAAGAAATTTACAGTATATCACGTTTGGATTGGTTGAAAGGCCGATTGGCCTATGATAATAATTTCGAACCACACGTCAAGCAAGGTCTTGATTTCAATCATGTCGCACTTTCAGACGTGAATATCGGCATCGATTCACTTTATTATCATAAGTCCGACCTGAACCTTAATTTGCGTCAATGCTCGTTCCTGGAGAAAAGCGGTTTTAAGATTGATGAGATTACAGCAAACGTGACACTTGATTCTACCAAAGTGGCAATACCCTCTTTTCGGATGCGTACTCCCGAATCATCTTTCTCGGCTAACTTATTTATGACGCTCGCACCCTCCATATCCCAATCTGCCGGTCTCATGAAATCCAGTGTCGATGCATCGATAGGCAAACGCGACATCATGCGGTTCCTCTCCGGAATGCCCGCCTCGTTTGTGCGCGATTGGCCCAATTATCCATTGTCTATCAAAGGCGTCGTCAATGGTAATATGAAAAAGGCCGATATATCAGGACTGATAGTCAAGTTGCCCACTGCTTTCAATATGAAATGTAGTGGCTCCTTGTCCGACCTTACCAATATATCCACCCTCAAGGCTCGCCTTGCCCTCAAGGCCAACACATACGACTTGCGGTTTGTCTCATCCTATTTGCAAACCGATCAGATAACCATTCCTTCTGGCATCTCGCTTGATGGACTGTTGCGTATCAACCGGCAAAAGTACGATGCCACAATGAAACTTTCCGAAGGACATGGCACCATGTTGGCAAAAGCCGGAATGAATTTTGCCGACAAATCATATTATGTACATGTCGATGCCAATAAGTTGCCGCTTCAACATTTTATAATAAATCAAGGATTAAAACCATTCTCCGGCGATTTTGATGTCGCAGGCAAAGGTTTTGAATTCAGATCTCCCAATGCACGTATGACCGCTCGAGCCAAAGCCTCCGACCTGCACGTCTCGGGATACAATCTTTCGGGAATGCAGATGTCTGCCGATTTGGCTAACGGCAAAGCCCGAGCCTCATTAGACAGTCACAATCCACTTTTGGATGGCAAGATTGACTTGAATGCCATTATCGGCAAGAAGGATATACAAGCTATATTAAGTTGTGATTTGCAAAAGGCCGATCTTTATGGTTGGGGTGTGTTCCAAAAACCATTCATCGCATCATTACGTGCCGGTCTGGACATATCCACCAATTTTCACGACAGCCATAAGTTGCAAGGTCACATCAGCGATATCTATTTCCAAGATACATTAAAGACATACCATCCCGAAAACATCGTGATGGATGCTTTCACCCAACGCGATTCCACATATGCTCATTTCGAGAGTGGCGATTTCAATATGAGACTTAAGGCCGGCACCGGCATCAAGTCGATAATCAGTCACAGCAATGGATTCATGACCGAATTGAAACGGCAGTTGGCCGACCATTACATCGATCAGATACGGCTGCGAAGCTATCTCCCCGACATGCAGTTGCACTTTGCAGCCGGTTCGGCCAATTTCCTCACCCGCACATTATATCATTTCGGCTATTATTTCAAGAATGTGCATGTCGACATGGACACATCCATGCAGACAGGCATCAATGGCGATTTGAATATCGATTCGCTCGTAGTATCCGGCATACAACTCGACACCATACGTCTTGCCGTCAATTCCGATTCTGTCCGAACCGATTTCACCGGACGAATACGCAATAACAAGAAAAATCCCCAGTACGTGTTCAATGCCATGTTTCGTGGCGCCTTTTATGAGCGGGGCTTGTATTTCGGTACCCGTGTCTACGATGCCAACGAGCAGTTAGGTGTCTCTTTGGGTCTTCAGGCCGCAATGACCGATCACGGATTGCAGTTGCGTCTGGGCGGTAAGGATTCTCCGGTGCTCGGATACAAACAATTCCATGTCAATAAAGACAATTACCTCCTTTTTGGCGACAATCGTCATGTATCTGCCAATATCAAGCTTTACGCCGACGATGGTATGGGTGTGCGAGTGCACACCAACGACAGTACCGAGGCTCTGCAGGACCTCACCGTCGGACTGACTAAATTCGAGTTGTCAAAAATATTGTCTGTCATCCCCTATACCCCGGATATCAGCGGAGTGATGGACGGCGATTTCCATATCGTCAAGACCGCCGATGATTTGTCAGTCTCTTCGTATGTCGCCATCGATAACATGGTTTACGAAGGTTGCCCAATGGGAGATATGTCCACCGAGTTTGTGTACATGCCGAAGGAAGGTGGCAGTCATTACGTCGACGGCACATTGTCATGCAATGACATTGAGATAGGCACTCTTTCGGGTACTTACGATTCGGCCAATGATAATATCAGTGCCGACCTGTCTCTGAGCCACACGCCTCTGTTGATGCTCAATGGTTTCATTCCCGACCGCCTGTTTTATTTCAAGGGTTATGCCGATGGCACAGTGTCGGTCAACGGTTCCTTGTCACAACCCGACATCACTGGCGAGATGCGCATGGACTCGGCCTATATAGCCAGTGACCCCTATGGCGTTGAACTGCGGTTCGACAATACCCCGGTGAAGGTCTCGCACAGTCACATGCAGTTTGATTCTTTCAATATGTATGCAAACAACAAGAGTCCGTTGTCCATCACCGGTTATTTCGATTTCTCCGATTTCAACAGCATGTACCTTGATATGGTTGTGCGCGCCACCAATTATCTGCTTATAGACTCAAAAGAGAACCCGCGCTCCGAAGCATACGGCAAGGCATACGTCAATTTTTATTCCAGAATGAGGGGCAATCTCGAAAACCTGAGTGTCAGAGGCAAGCTCGATGTCCTCGGTTCCACCGATATGACATATATATTGCGCGATTCGCCATTGACCACCGACAACCAGATGGACGAACTTGTCAAGTTTGTCGATTTCAGAGACACTCATGAAGACCGAGTTGTCACCCGTCCTACACCTGCGGGTCTCGATATGGACCTGTCGATAAGCATCGATGAAGGAGCCCACATTGTCTGTGCGCTCAATACCGATCATTCCAATTATGTTGATCTCATCGGTGGCGGCGATTTGCGTATGCAATACAATGCGGCCGACAATCTCCGTCTTACCGGCCGATACACCCTCAGCAACGGCGAGATGAAATATTCGTTGCCCGTCATTCCATTGAAGACATTCAAGATACAAGACGGCAGCTACATCGAGTTTTGGGGCGATGCGATGAACCCCAAACTCAATATCACCGCTCTTGAAGAGGTCAAGACCACAGTCTCGAATGATGGCGGAGTGGGCCGTAGTGTCTTGTTCAATTGCGGAGTTGAGATCACCCAGACCCTCAACAACATGGGATTGCAGTTCATTATCGACGCACCCGAAGACATGTCCATCCATAATGAGTTGCAGACCATGTCCGTTGAGAATCGCGGCAAGCTCGCCGTGACCATGCTCACCACCGGAATGTATCTTGCCAACGGCAATACCAATCAGTTCTCCATGAACAGCGCCTTGAGCGCATTTCTCAATAGCCAGATCAACTCTATCTCGGGTAGTGCGCTGCGCACACTCGATTTGAGCTTCGGTATGGACAATACCACGTTGGGCACAGGAGAAGTCCAGACCGACTATTCGTTCAAGTTTGCCAAACGTTTCTGGAACAACCGTCTCAATATCGTTGTCGGCGGAAAGGTATCCACCGGTGCCGATGTAGCCAATCAGAACAACTCTTTCTTCGACAACGTCACTTTTGAATATCGTCTGAGCCAGAATTCCAACCAATACCTCAAGTTGTTCTACGAGCGCGACAGTTATGATTGGCTCGAAGGTAATGTGGGCAAGTACGGTGGCGGTTTCATGTGGCGTCGCAAGCTCCAGCATTTCCGCGATATCTTCCGTTTCAAAACCAAGCGTCAGCCATTGGCTTCCGCGCCCACGACGTTGATTCCGAAAACAACACCCGACACCGTTAATGTGAAGAATAATGAAACAGACCGATAATCTACATTCAGGCATCATTCTGATGCTTGTCACAATAGTGTTTGCCTCGTGTTCGACAACCCGACGCATCCCCGACAATGATAAGTTGTTTGTGGGTCTGAAGAAGATCGAATACACCAATTTCGAACGCAACAACCATTATACAGCCGTCAACGAAGAGGTGGAGGCCGCCCTTGCCACAGCACCCAACGGTGCTCTTTTCGGCAGTTCGTACTACCGCTCTCCGTTTCCTTACGGACTGTGGATATGGAATGCCTGTTCCGGTTCCAACTCGTCGTTGGCCCGTTGGTTCACCAAGTCGTTCGGCAAGGCCCCCGTACTCATGAGTTGGGTCAATCCCGAACTGCGGGCCAAAGTGGCTACCGAATTGTTGCGGTCGCGCGGTTATTTCGATGCAAAGGTGGATTATGACGTCATCGACCAGAAAAATCCCAAGAAGGCCAAGATCGCATATACCGTCAACGTCGGGCGTCTTCATACCATCGACACGCTGCTTTATCTCAACTATCCGCCCGAGGCCGACTCGCTCATCCGTGCCACCGCCGGTGCGGCTCAAATCCACGTCGGTGATGCTTTCGACATATCAACACTCGATGCGGAGCGTACTCGCTTGACTCAACTTTTTCGCGACAACGGGTATTATTACTACCAGTCGGGACTCTCTTCCTATCTGGCAGATACTGTGTCCGTACCGGGCAAGGTGCAGTTGCGCCTTCAGTTTGCCGACAGCGTACCCGAATTGGTCAAACGCAAGTGGTATATAGGACGTGTGGACTTGAGTTTTCGAAAGAATTATGCCGACCAGCTTCGAGATTCTTTGACTCGTCGCAATTTCACCTTTCATTTCAACGGGCGCAAGTCGCCGATACGTCCGCGTGTTGTCGTGCGCGATTTGAAGTTGCGTCCCAAACAACTTTACAGCTACGACAATTATCTGCAGTCGGCCAATAAGATTTCTTCCACCGGACTGTTCAGTCTTGTCGACTTCAAATTCACACCGCGCGATACTTCCGCCCTGTGCGATACACTCGATTTGGCACTCAATTGCGTATTTGACAAACCTTACGATTTCTATATAGAAACCAATGTCGTAGGCAAGACCAGCGGCAAACTCGGTCCCGGTCTTGTCGTAGGTTTTACCAAACGCAATGCCTTTCGTGGCGGCGAGAAACTTGATATTAATCTCAATGGGTCGTACGAGTGGCAGACCGGGCATCACAACGATGGCACCCGGTCGAAGATCAACTCGTACGAATATGGCATCAATGCGTCTCTCGAACTGCCCCGTTTGCTGTTGCCTGTTTGGCGTCGCGTGAGATGGTATTCCACACCTTCAACCTTGCTCAAGGCCTCGTCGAGCGTCATTAATCGCTCAGCATATTTCAAGCGCCATGTCGTTTCGGGCGAGCTGACATACAAGTTTCAGCGCACTGCCACATCCGTACATCTGTTCAGTCCGCTCGTTTTGCAATACGAGTATATGCAACGCATGACCAAAGAATTTGCCGATGTGCTCGAGGACAATCCCTATCTTCTCATATCTATGGCCGACCAGTTTGTGCCCAAAATGCATTACACTTACACATATTCCAGCCCAACCAACTATCTCAACCCGATATATTGGCAACTATCGGTGAGCGAGGCGTCCAACCTCTTGTCCTTAGGCTATATGGCTGCGGGAAAGAAATGGAGCCAGCAGGAGAAACTGATGTTCAAGAATCCCTTTGCCCAGTTCCTCAAGATAGAGACCAGTTTTCGCAAGACATGGGCACTGGGTGAACACAGCACTGTGGTGGCCCATGCCAATGCCGGACTCATCTGGGCCTACGGCAATTCGCGTACTGCCCCTTACAGCGAGCAGTTTTATGTGGGCGGAGCCAACAGTATTCGTGCGTTCAACGTGCGCAGCATCGGTCCGGGAGCCTATCGCGCCGCCAACGAACGGTTGTCTTATATGGACCAGACGGGCGATATCAAGTTGCAGGCCAACCTCGAGTATCGTCCCCGACTGTTTGGCAATCTCTACGGTGCACTGTTTCTTGATGCCGGCAATGTGTGGGCTCTCAGGGATGACGGCTTTCGTGCCAGCTCCAAGTTCAAAGCCAAGAATCTGCTCAAAGAGATGGCATTGGGTACAGGTGTGGGTTTGCGCTATGACCTCGATTTTTTTGTCTTGCGTCTTGACTGGGGCATCGGCCTGCACGTGCCATACCGGACGGGATTCTACAACCTGCCGTCGTTCTCCGACGGCCAAAGTCTGCATTTTGCCATCGGATATCCGTTCTGATGTCGATGACACGGCTCTTTCATTTAAAAAATACAACAACGACATAAAGCCCCTACCCAGTC
>CAJKQX010000078.1 GCA_905202125.1 uncultured Prevotella sp. | reverse complement strand
GACGGGTCCTTTTTTTCAGTGCCTTCACTCAGACACACTCAAAGAAACAGTATCAAACGAATAATTCTAAATTATTATTGTAATATTATTAGAATGGAAGTCCGACGGCAAAATGAAATGAAAAGTCGCGACTGAAATCCGGATGTATTATCGCATAATGTTCTTCTTTGTTTCTGTATGCCGGATTGACGGCTTTCATACCCATATCAAAACGAAGGACGAAATAATCAAGATTGAGTCTGAGGCCCAAGCCATACGAGGCTGCAAGCTGTTTGTAAAACTCGTTGAATTTGAATTGTCCGCCCGGTTGTTCTGCATAAGAGCGTAAAGTCCATATATTACCTGCATCGATGAAGAATGCTCCGTTGAATTTCCAAAACAATGCAGTACGATATTCAAGATTGAGATCAAGTTTCATATCACCTGTCTGATTGATAAAATCGATGCGTCCATCTGTACCGTGAAACTTACCCGGACCGAGTTCTCGTACATTCCATCCTCTCACAGAGTTGGCTCCTCCAGAAAAATAACGTTTCTCAAAGGGCAATATTGTGCTGTTGCCATAAGGGTATGCAATGCCAAAATCAAAGTGTATGGCCAACGAATTTCGTTTGTCGAAAGTGAACAAACGGGTGTAATCAATATCGGCTTTAGCATACTGCGCATAGGCAATATTAAAAAATGTGTATTGTTTCTTGTCATTCTTCTCAGAGTTTAGAACGTGAGAAAAAAGATTCAGATAGTTGCCGGCTGTTTCTACATTGATTTTAAAAGCGTGGACACCATTATTATATGTGACACCGAACCCCGTCTTCATAATGAACAAATCTTCGTAATTGTAACGAAGAATTGCATTTCGGTTGGCATCATCATCGAGATAATCGTTTTTGAATTTGTCCGATATCCAGGGCATATAAACATAATTCAAGTCAAGTAAGTCAAACCTGTATGTCGAATTATGATTAGGTTCGCTCCAATGATATCTCCATGCTGAAGTGAAGACTCGACGATGAAATTCGGGACGGTTCTGAAGATTATAACTCAGTTGTAGTTCAGATCGCGCATTGCTTCGTCTTCTGAACGACTTTGATAGAAACGGAGCAATGAAACGCGGAAACATGAGTTTTGTTTCGATATTGTATTCCTCGTAGTCCTCGTTTTGATATCCTTCGAGACCGGTAATAGCCTCAAAAGCAGCACGCAACTGTATGCTAAGCACTTCGGAGCCTTTGAAAAGGTTTCGATTTTCATAAGTAAGCAATGCTGCCGCACCCAAATCGCCTGCAGTATTAGTGCCTTCGGGCTGGAAAGAAACGGTGTTTGGTAGATTGGTACTGAGTTGAATATTGCAGTCGAGTAGGGATGTGTCAGGCAACTCTGTAAATCTGATATTGGTGAATTTCACCGCCTGCAACCTTGCGAAATTATTATACGTTTTCTGCAAATCATTAGTCCGGAAAATCTTATTCGGCTTCAGTGCTGTATTATTTTCAAGTACACGTTTGCGCAAATGCACGTTGCCACCGTCAGCATTGGTATAATGAATGTTGTTGATATAATATTGTGGGTGGTCTGTTTCCGGACTATTGTTATTGGTGCGATATTTCAATAATTTCAAATTAAGATTTACGGTATTGGGAAGAGCCGCAGAATCCGCTTCGTATATTATAAAATCTTTATTGAAACGGTAATATCCGTTATTTATCAAAATATTTACTATACGTTTTCTTTCTTCTTCAAGAGCTGCCACCGAAAACCGAATCCCCTTGGATAATTTCCTATCATCATGCTCCTTTAATATCTGTGATATCTTTGGATCTTTGATATCATAATTTACTTTCCCCAATAAATATGGTGTTCCTGGATGTAAATTGTATCTTGTTTTAATCTTTTTTCCTTTAATCAAAGTATCGACACTCACTTCGGCTTGTAGATAACCCATGTCTTGTAGTGCAGATTTCAAATTATTACATGATAATCCGGTCTGGATCGAATCATATAAAACGGGGCTTTCCCCGATTCTACGTAGTGTACGGTTTATCCATTTAGTTGTATCACGGCCAGACAAATCATAAATGCCCAATGGAATTTTGAATAAAGAAAACCATTTGGAATTAGCTCTTTGACGAATATATGGCTCCAAATTGGACACATCAAGACTCTTTTCATCTGACTGTATTTGCGTCTCAGTAAGCAAATACTTGTCTTCCGAAACATATTTCGTATTTGAGCAGGAAAACATCAGAAATATTACAAGGACGAGTATAATAATAAATCTGTATTCAGAAAACGCGAATCGAGTTTGAGACATATATTTTATCCAAATATGCTTTAAAATATGTGCAAAGATACAAAATAATTGATTAATATTAGTATCTTTGCATATGTTTGTAGCATTTCTTATGGATTTTCAGTTCCTCATATAATGAACTATGATAAGTAAAAACAAAATAAAATATATACGTTCTTTGGAACATAAGAAAAATCGTAACGCAGAAGATGTGTTCATTGCCGAAGGACCCAAAATTGTTGGTGACTTGCTACCATATTTTACTGCAAGACTGATTGTCGCTACCAACAATTGGTTAAAAGTAAATACGAATTTGCCAAAAGAGGTCGAATTGTATCAAGTAGACGAAGAGGAGCTCGGCAAAATAAGCCTTATGAAACGCCCACAACAAGTGTTGGCTGTATTCAAAAAGCCAAAACCGTGCATAGATACAATCAATATCAGCAAACAATTATCACTCGTCTTGGATGGCATACAGGACCCCGGCAATCTTGGTACGATTGTACGCATTGCCGACTGGTTTGGTATCTCAACCATATTTTGCAGTGAGGATACGGCAGATATATTCAATCCCAAAACAATTCAGTCTACAATGGGCAGCATAGCAAGGGTGAATGTGGTTTACACAGACATTGAGAAACTGATTGATGAATTGCCTGTTGGTATTCCAATTTACGGCACATTGCTCGATGGAGATAATATTTACGAACAACAGCTCTCTTCAAACGGGTTAATTGTAATGGGAAATGAAGGCAACGGAATTTCCGAAAGAATAAGGTCGATGATTACCGATAAATTATATATTCCCAATTATCCGCAAAACAGAAAAACCACAGACAGCCTAAATGTTGCAGTGGCAACGGCAATCGTTTGCGCCGAATTTAGAAGAAAGAGATAAAAGTCAATTAATTTTTAAAAATATAATGTTAGAAAATAATTTGTATAAAGACCGCAGCTACTCAAGTTGTATACATGCTGCATACGAGTTGATGTGTAATAATTTTACAGCCATATTAAAAAAGACATGGGGTGTAGTTTTGCTTTATTCCATTATATTCGCATTAACACCGTTTACAAACAGCAAAATATTTACATCTGTATTATTATTAGCTTCGTTTCTTTTAAAAAGCTGGACTGATACTATCATATTGTCATTATTAAATGACAAAAGCCATAAATCCAATTTTATTGCCATCATTCAAGTAGTATTGTTCAATTTCGGATTAATAGCATTATTCTCACTTATATTCTATTTTGCGAATGATTTTATATTACACAAAGCCCCAACATTTGCATCCAACTTGTACTTGATTCTACTGCCGGAATTATTGATATTGGTACTGTTGATTCTTCAGCCGATGATATTTCCCAGTATGAAATATCTCATTCATGGTGAAGAAAACTATTTGAAGGTGTTGAAACTTAATTATAAATATGGATGGAAATATTGGGGTTTCATGACTGCGGTATTGATTTTAATATCAATTATAACTGTTGCCATACTACTCGTTATTACCATGCCACTGATAATAAGCGCCATCATCAATGCACAGAATACGATTGGTGTTCTTATGGGAGATGCCAATGGACTACCTTCTTATTACAACACATTGAATTATGTAATATGTGCTGTGTCAATATTCTTTACAAACTATTTTTCCTTTTGGTGGATATTTGTGATGTATTATATTTATGGCAATATCGCAGCAAGAATTAAAGCTAAAAATCAAAATACCGAGAAATATGATGAATAATAAAAAAAGGATATTGTTTATTGACCGTGACGGTACACTTATTGAAGAGCCCGAGGACGAACAGATCGACTCATTTGAGAAATTGAAATTCGTAAAAGGTGTATTTCGCAATCTCTCGTTTATAAGCAAGAATCTCGATTATGATCTCGTGATGGTAAGCAATCAAGATGGATTGGGAACCACTTCTTTTCCTGAAGAAACATTCTGGCCGGTACATAATTTCATCATTCAAACATTGGAAGGCGAAGGAATTGTTTTCAAGGAACAACTCATCGACCGCCACTTTCCTGAAGACAATTCACCCATGCGAAAACCGGGTGTCGGTATGGTCCGACAATATCTGGAATCCGACAAGTATGACATTGAAAACAGTTTTGTAATCGGTGATAGGGAGACGGATAGAGAACTTGCACAAAATATGGGATGTAAGTCGCTCATTCTCAACCAATCCGATATGACATGGGACAAAATTACGGAGATCCTTTCAGCCGGAGAGCGTGTAGCAGAAATCAAAAGAACAACCTCGGAGACAGATATATATGTCAAAATCAATATCGACGGCTCCGGCGTTTGCGATATATCTACGGGATTGGGATTTTTCGACCACATGCTCGAACAAATCGGAAGACATGGAATGATGGACCTCACAATACACACTAAGGGTGACCTAAACGTGGATGAACACCATACAATCGAAGATACAGCAATCGCATTAGGCGAATGTCTGGCAAAGGCTTTGGGAAATAAACAAGGTATCGAGCGTTATGGATATTGTCTGCCGATGGATGATTGCCTGTGTCGCGTAGCCCTCGATTTTGGTGGCCGTGCATGGCTAAATTGGAATGCCGAATTCAAACGGGAGAAAATAGGGGAGATGCCTACGGAAATGTTTCTTCACTTTTTCAAAAGTCTGAGCGATGCCGCAAAGATGAATCTTGACATCAATGCCGAAGGTACTAACGAGCATCATAAGATAGAAGGCATTTTCAAGGCATTCGCCAAATCTATAAAGATGGCTGTTCGTCGAGACATTTATCACAATGTTTTACCTTCAACTAAAGGATTGTTGTAACTTTCTTTATAAATATTGCATAAGTCAAAACTCCATTTTGTATATAAACTTAATACAAAATGGAGTTTTTCTATTCGTTTATCATCAATAAACACGAAGTTTGTCTCCTACGCGAATTTCATAATAAGGAGGCAAATTGTTCTTCTTGTACAGATATTTTATCCGCATTCCATAGGCTTGGGCAATTGAATACATACTTTCACCGCTTTTAATAGTATGCATATGATTCTTGAACGCCTTGTCGGCACGTGAACGTTTCTTTTTCAGATAAATAACCTCTCCGACACTCAATTGTGACTTCGGGTCACGCTCATTATATCTTGCAATTTTCCTATACGAAATACCGACCTCCTTACCAATAGATTTGAATGTATCTCCTTTTCGCACAATTATATAATAATTTTCATTGTACTTATAAATCAGATGCAATGAATTTCCATTGGTTTGCTTGTCTATGGAGTTATGCCGAGCAATGAATTTATCATATTTGTTTGCAGTATCCAAATTATAAAGTTTGTACAACTCGATGATTTCTATCAGTTTGTAAGCATATCGTGGATTTGTTGCATACCCGCATGATTTCAGACCGTAAGCCCATCCTTTATAATCAGTCGTTCCAAGTCTGAATAGTTTGGAATATCGACTTTGGTTAGCAAGAAAACGACTATGATCTTCATAACTCTGAAGAACATTGTCGTATGCTCGGAAACATTCATTCCGTGCATCATCATCGTGATGTACCGTGCGTCCAGTCCATCCATGACATTTAATTCCGAAATGATTGTTACCATTACGAGCGAGGTCACTGCGACCGGCAGCACTTTCAAATAATCCCTGAGCTAAGGTAATGCTAGCCGGAATTTTATATTTTAACATTTGTTCAATGGCAAGATCTTTGTATTGATCTATATATGTTTGATAAGCCGTATTTATTTTCATTTGGGCAAAAACCGGAAAGCCCATAAATATAAATAGAATTATGCAAAGCAAATATTTTTTCATTATTTTGGAAATCTTCTTTATATATATATATTACAATTTGTCTTAATTAATCTGCAAATATACTCATTTTCATTTAAACGATTGCATATTCAATAGGGTATTATGATAAGTGCTTATATTGAATTAAATAGTTTTTAAAATGCCTATTTATCATAATGGCGATTATATAATCATTTCATAAATATATTTTGCCCGGCACACATTTGGGATGATAAACTAATTTAGTTCGTCACGACTAAATCCAGATGAACCATATATTTGCCTGTGATTAATTATATTATTTTTAAGTGTCGGTTTTTAAGCTACAATTCAAAATTTTAAGTCTCCGATGTTTTAATCTCGTATTTTTTATCTAATTTTGGAATACCTTTGTTAGTGCCTTATATAAAGGATTTTGGGAGAATTACCCAATTTTGAGGTAATGACTTGGCAACTGTGCCATTTGCAGCGTTCTGCCTTGATACGCGTTTCAAGTAACTCGTTTGCAAAGGTATGTAAATTACTTAAATGAACAAAAGACATACAATGCTTTTCAATAATTCCCAATAATGACTACTCAACCACTATTGATGCGTAAAAGCATCCGCTATTTATGACGTCATATCCGACAATTCCTCTACGGTCAAACTCTTCAATGATACGGTCGGACAAAAATAAGCCTGATGTTTGAGGATATAGTAGATCATATCCTTTATATTTAGATGGTAAAGTGAGTTTTCTTATCATATATTGTTCTAAATCTGCATAATAAGAATCTTTATCCTGAAAAATGACAGGTTCTATATTATCTTCAAATAGCCTTACCCATTCGGTTTTCGGATATATGAATTTTGTATCACTTATCAAAGGGACAAAAAACAGATAAAACGTATCAACAAAACCATGTATCTTAATTGGCTTCAAAACATATTCGTTTTTATTAACACCTAGATCTGTCAAAACAGATTTTACTTTTTCTGATATAACAAATTGGCAGGTCAATATAAACGGAGAGACCTGCATAAGGTCAATACATCTTTTGCGTCCGAGCAATTTACCCTCAACATTATTTGGGAAACAAGAGTATAATTGTTCTTTCCGCAAAAAGTAATTGTTTATATTAAGCGATTCTATATGTGACAAAACTCTATTGTCTTTTATTTCGACAGTGTGAGGATTATTGCTATTGCGTATAACCTTACTGTCTAAAGTGTACGTTATTTGATGATATGTTTTATTCATAATAAAATCCTTTTAAATTCAATGTTAAGTCTTATAATCAATTTCCTTTCCATGTTCATAATCTTCCAAATAGTCCAAGTATTGGTCATCACTTGAAGGTATTATTGTGAAATTTTCGTATAGCTCTCCATAACCTTTTGGGAGGACTTCAAAAGCAATCAGTCTTTCGTCCGCCAACATTGCAATGTAATTTGACATTCCTGTTGTTGCGCGAATACTAATAATAGTACCTGCATTTATTTCACAATTATCATATTTGTCGTGTTTTGTGTCATCAATAATAACTTGACAGAATGAACCATTTTTATAACTTATTGCTGTTTTGTCGTTTCTAACAAAATAGGCTTCCATACGTTCAATGCCACTATCATCGGTGACGACTCCAATACGGCAATAAGTTCTTTCAAAAGTGAAAGGAATTGTTATTTTTTCGACTGAAATAGTTTTAATGGGCGAAGGGTTAGTCTTGCCTTTTTCTTTTTTCCACCAGAAGCATATAAATAAGAATATAACTAACACTAAATTCATCCACATACCGAAAGATAATCCGTCGATATAGATATAACCTTGCTCAATCAGTATGTCATTATCTGTCGGTTCTACAACATATTTCATATAGACATAAGTATTTGCCCATGCCAAAAGTTCATATATTGCAATGAGGGACAATGCAATAATACCTGCTATTTTCTGCCACTTTTTCATAATTTGAAACGGTTGTAAACACCCTTAATGTCGTATTGCAAAAATACAAAAAATCCGTGATGTGACCTTCTACTATCACGGACTTTTTTATGATTTACAGCTTAATACCCCTATTTTGTCTCCTTGCTTGTGGTCTCAGTTTCTCCATAAACTCTTCTTTCTTTTGTCTGAACCAATTGACATGGAAAATACCATCTATGTGGAGGTTGAATTTGCCCTCCTTGTCTTCTTTTAGTGAGCATACCGCTTTTTCTGCCCTAAAATATTGGTTAAACTCGCGCGAATACAGTTCTCCTGTGGCAGTTGCATCCTTGAATGTGCACAGTTTCCTGATAAGGCTGTCACCAAAGTTCAGCGTATCACGCAGGAATTTAATTGTCGGCATCAGTTTCTCAACATACGGGAAATAGTGCTTGACATAATCCACGAACTCGGACAGTTTTCGGTGTCGTTGTTCGTAAGCATCCGTTATCTCCTGTATGTGCTTTGTTTGTTGCTGTTCCCTTTGTCGTGCTTCTTCTTCAAGTTCAAAAATGCGGTCTTGCAAGTCCTCGTTCCTGCGTTCCAATGTCTTGACCTTGTTACTGCCGAAAAGAGAACCGACACTTTCAGCGATGTGGGTCGCCGCTGTGGTGGCTGCGCCTTTCAGTTTCTCGGTCTGCACCTCTTTCTTGGCTCGTCTGAGTTCTTCTTGTGCCGTTTCTTTCTGCTCCTGCAAATCCACCACTTCCGATTTCAAGCCGTCGGCAAGTTTCTGTATATCCCGATAATACTGCTGTGTGGACTTGTGACGAGCCTGTGAACCGTCTATACCACGTTGCAGACCGTACTTGGCCATTGCTACGGCATAACTGTCTTGGTAGGATTTCAGTTTCAAGCGTGTCATGATGTCATCGGCACATAGTCTCACCGTGTTGGCTGGTTTCTTGCGATAGCGTTTCTTCGCCTGTTCCTCACGTTTTTTGCGCTTACGTTCTCCTTTGACAATTGGAACGAGTGTGATGTGTATGTGTGGCGTTTCCTCGTCCCTGTGCAGATGTGCTGCCACGATATTCTCCCTGCCGAACAGGTCGGCAAAGTATTTCATATTGTCGGCACACCATTCATCAAGTCTGCCCTCCTTTTCGATACGCTTCATATCCTCGTGTGTTCCCGACACGTTGATACGGATGGCACGAACTTGGTTGTTCCCGATTTTACGTGTCAGCCCTGCTTCCTCCAATCTTTTCTGAATGGCTGCCGTGCGGTCTTTTACCCCATCGGGATATGTGACGAGTTTTCGGTTAAGATGCGTGCGTGTCGGGTCTGCGTTCTTCGGTATGATGAAACGCTCTATGTGGGCGGTCGTTCCGCTGTCGGAACCGTGCGCCTTTTCCATGTGTAATACTACGAATCCCATATATAATTCCTTTCTTATTCTGCTTGTGAAACATCGTTTGATTATTGCTTATGTACGGCTGTTGCCGTTGGTCTTGGAGAGTCCAGAGAGGTGCAACCTCTTTGGCTTATTGGGGAATTTTCAGCGTTGCTTGCAATGCGGCTCGGAAAATTCCCTAATAAGCTACGGTATTTTCCATCGGTAAATATCCGTGCCGCTGCAAGCATCCCCTTACATCTTCAGCCCTTTCTTTTTCGGTGGCTGTATCATCCGCCTTGCGGATTGGACTTGTTTCTTCTCTTTTATCGGCTCAGCCGATTGGGACATGGGCTTGCCACACAGGTAATCGTTCAGGTCTTTATGTCCGTTGTAGTTGTCGGAAAAGTCCCGGATACGTCCGCTGAATTCTCTTGCCAAGTTCAAGTACGCATTTCTTCCAGCCTCGTCATTGTCAAGCAGGCAGTGGATGCGCTCGTAGCCGTGCAGCACATCCATGGCTTTGGAAACATTGGCAACCGAATTGAGGATGACGTAATCCTGCCCGTCAAGGTTTGGCATAGTCGGGCAGTTCCTCATCCGCAACGTGAGGAATGAAAAGTAGTCCATCATACCCTCGAATACAAGGCATTTTTCTCTCGGTTTTCCCTGCTGGCGGATATGGCTGATGTCTTTGGGTGCGATGCAGCCCTTGAAGAAACGGTTGCGCACTTTATCCAAACGTTTGGATAAGCTTCGTTGTCCGAACTAAAATAAAATCCAAACTTTATGGAATAATTATCTGGA
>CAJKQX010000077.1 GCA_905202125.1 uncultured Prevotella sp. | reverse complement strand
AGGGTTTACTACATTCTGCATCGGCATCGTTGTGCTTTCGCTGATGCACAGCCATTTGGGATTCCCGCAACGGAATCCTATGTATTATGCATATTAAATGTTTTTGTGCTATTTAGATTAATTTATGGTTTTGATGCTGTTTTGTTCATTTTATTTCTTTACCTTTGCGTTGAAGAAAAAACATAACATCAAAAATGAAGACAGTATACGACTATTCAGTGAAAGACAGAAAAGGAAAAGACGTTTCGCTGAAAGAATATGCCAATGAAGTATTGCTAATTGTAAACACAGCAACCAAATGCGGTTTCACTCCGCAGTATGAAGAACTTGAAAAGCTGTACGAGAAATATCATTCACAGGGTTTTGAAATCCTCGATTTCCCCTGCAACCAGTTCGGACAGCAAGCACCCGGCACAGACGAGAGCATACATAGTTTCTGCAAGTTGACATACGGTACGGAGTTTTCCCGATTCAAGAAAGTCAAGGTCAACGGCGATGATGCCACACCTCTTTTCAAGTTTCTTCAGCAGCAGAAAGGATTCGCAGGCTGGGATGTGAACCATCCACTCACTCCGGTGCTTGATGACCTTCTGTCAAAAGAAGATCCCGACTACAAGCAGAAGGCGGATATCAAATGGAATTTCACCAAATTCCTTATAAATAAAAAAGGTATGGTCGTGGCACGTTTCGAACCTACCGAGAGCATCGAAAACATATCAAAACAGATAGAAGAACTCCTTTAAATCATGCAAAACAGAGAATATAGCCGCTGTCTCATCGTGGGTAGCGGACCGGCCGGATACACAGCCGCCATATATGCCGGACGTGCCAATCTGCAGCCCGTGCTGTACTCGGGACTCCAGATGGGCGGACAGCTCACACAGACAACCATAGTGGAAAACTTTCCCGGCTATCCGCAGGGAGTGGACGGCAATCAGATGATGATGGATCTGCGCGCCCAGGCCGAGCGATTCGGTGCCGACTTGCGCGATGGCGCCATCACCAAAGTAGACATGTCGGTGCGCCCCTACGTGCTCACGACAGACCGCGGTGTGGAGATCGAGGCCGAGACGGTGATTGTGGCCACAGGTGCCAGTGCCAAGTATCTCGGACTCGATGATGAGACCAAATATAATGGTCAGGGCGTCAGTGCGTGTGCCACATGCGACGGATTCTTCTATCGCAAGAAGGTTGTGGCCGTCGTAGGTGGTGGCGACACTGCATGCGAAGAGGCCGTGTATCTCGCGTCTTTGTGCAGCAAGGTGTATATGATTGTGCGCAAACCGTTCCTCCGTGCCTCGGACGTGATGCGTAAGAGGGTGGAGGAGAACGAGAAAATAGAGGTGCTCTACGAGCACAATACCCTCGGACTCTATGGCGAAAACGGTGTCGAGGGAGCTCATCTCGTCAAGCGCAAAGGTCAGCCCGATGAGCAGCGATACGACCTTCCCATCGACGGTTTCTTCCTCGCCATAGGTCATAAGCCCAACACTGAGGTGTTCAAAGAGTGGCTTGAACTCGACGAGACGGGATACATCAAGACCATCGACGGCACTCCCCGCACATCCGTTGCAGGTGTCTTTGCCGCCGGCGACTGTGCCGACCCAGTGTATCGTCAGGCCATCGTGGCTGCCGGTTCGGGATGCAAGGCCGCTCTCGAGGCCGAGCGTTATCTCTCGGCTTTGGGCAAATGACAATCCAATGCTAATGGCATAGGTTTTCAGATTAGTTTTTTTGTTCAGGACAATGATGGCTTACACTCATTCGGGTGTGCCCGTAAATATAAGAAAGAAGGCATGACGTGCTCAGCACAGTTATGCCTTCTTTGGGTTTAATCCACTCATCCATAGTCCGGCGAATGTTATTCCACCATTGAGCATCAGTAGTTCGTATCCGAAACGATATCCGGTCGAGGCCTGAACAATCGTGTCCGTGGCGAAACATATCAGTGGTGATGCCACCGCGATGTATGGCACGAGCCTGTCATTGACCTGCCTATGTGTGAGCAGACCAAACGCAAACAGACCGAGCAACGGTCCGTACGTGTACGAGCACATCACATATATGGCATCTATGACGCTCGTATTGTTGACTACGCGAAACAAGATGATGAACAGAGCAAACACCATCGTGATGCCCAGATGGGCTCTTCGTCGCAGCCGTTCGTCGGCAGGGCGCCGGCGGATATCCACACAGTAGCTCGTGGTCATTGCCGTGAGGGCCGAGTCGGCGCTCGAGAACGATGCCGCCACGATACCTATGGCGAACAGCACGGTCACCATCGTGCCCATGCTACCATTCGCTGCGAACATCGACAGCAGTTGGTCGCCGCTCGCGGGCAGTGCCGTCCCCTGGCGTGAAGCATGCATCGTGAGCAGTACGCCAAGCGAGAGAAACAGCAGGTTTACGGGCACGAACGCGAAGCCATAGGTACACACGTCCTTCTGCGATTCGCGTAGGGTCTTGCAGGTGAGATTCTTTTGCATCATGTCCTGGTCCAGTCCGGTCATCACGATGACGATGAATATGCCGCTAATGAATTGTTTCCAGAAATTCTGTTTGGATATCCAGTCATCGAAAACGAATATCCGGCTGTGCTCGTCCGCAGCTATCGAGCTTATCGCCTCGGCCACGTTCATGTCGAGCGACACCATCACCTTATATATA
Source organism: uncultured Prevotella sp. (assembly GCA_905202125.1). Taxonomy (GTDB): domain Bacteria; phylum Bacteroidota; class Bacteroidia; order Bacteroidales; family Bacteroidaceae; genus Prevotella. Next base: position 7,796 of record CAJKQX010000077.1, on the reverse strand, counting down.
ATAAGAATCAAAGCCGAAAACATGCACACCGTCTGGAAGGTGTCGGTCCATACCAATGTCTTGATGCCGCCTTTGCGCGTGTACAGCCATATCAGTGCGGTCATCGTGGCAACGGTCACGGCGAAGGGTACGCCCGCGTCGTCAAGAAGAAACTCTTGCAGAATGACGCACACCACAAAGAATCGCGCCGCAGCTCCCGACATCTTGGAAATGAGGAAAAACACCGACCCTGTGGTGTACGCGTGCCGGCCCAACCGGCGGTCGAGATAGGTGTAAATCGTCGTGAGGTTGTGTTTGTAGTAGACGGGAAGCAGTATCAGCGCCACCGCGAAATAGCCTAAGATGAATCCCATACATGTCTGCAGATAGGTCATGTCCGAACTGAGAATCATGCCCGGAACGCTCACAAACGTCACCCCGGATATCGACGCGCCGACCATGCCGAAGGCCACCATGTACCACGGCGAACGCCTGTTGCCTCTGAAGAAGGCATCGTTGTCTGAACTGCGGCCGGTGATGCGGCTTATCAGCATGAGGACAACGAAATATATAATGATTGTAAGCAATATTATCATAATAACTTACAAAATTAATATTTTAATCCCGATTATGATCGTTTTTTAAATAAAATAACTACATTTGCATTACCATTAGTCACAAAAATGTAAAAATAATGAGCAAACAGAAACGTTATCTTCTTCAGGAGAATGAAATTCCGCAACAATGGTATAATATTCAGGCCGATATGCCGGTGAAGCCTATGCCACCTTTGAATCCGGCAACCAAGCAGCCTCTCACATCCGAGGACCTGTCGCATATCTTCAGTCTTGAGTGCAGCAAACAGGAACTCGACACCGAGCATCAGTGGATAGACATTCCCGAGGAGGTGCTTGATATGTACAAGTACTATCGGTCAACGCCTCTCGTGAGAGCTTATGCATTGGAGAAAGCACTCGATACCCCGGCGCACATATATTTCAAGAACGAGAGTGTCAACCCGTTGGGCTCACACAAAATCAATTCCGCCATACCGCAATGTTATTATTGCCGTGAGGAGGGAGTGACCAATGTGACCACCGAGACAGGTGCCGGGCAGTGGGGAGCGGCTTTGAGCTACGCCGCCAAAGTGTTCGGTCTTGAGGCTGCTGTATATCAGGTGAAAATCACAATGCAGCAAAAGCCGTATCGTGGTATCTTGATGCGAACGTTCGGAGCTACCGTTACCGGTTCGCCATCCATGTCTACCCGGGCCGGAAAAGATATCATCACCCGCGACCCCAACAATTCGGGCTCGCTCGGCACGGCCATATCCGAGGCCATCGAACTGGCCACCACCACGCCCAACTGCAAGTATGCTCTCGGGTCGGTGCTCAATCATGTGGCCCTGCATCAGACCATCATCGGTCTTGAGGCGGAGAAACAGATGGAGATGGCCGGCGAATATCCCGACATGGTGATTGCCTGTTTCGGTGGCGGAAGCAATTTCGGAGGTATCGCCTTCCCGTTCATGAGACATAACATCAAGGATGGTCGCCATACCGAGTTTATTGCGGCCGAACCGGCAAGCTGTCCCAAGCTCACCCGTGGCGAGTTCCGTTATGATTTTGGCGATGAGGCCGGCTACACTCCGTTGTTGCCGATGTTCACGCTGGGTCATGGTTTCAAACCGGCCAACATTCATGCCGGTGGTCTGCGCTACCACGGTGCAGGCGTGATAGTGTCACAGTTGTTGAAAGACGGAATGATGCGTGGCGTGGACATACCCCAGTTGGAAGCGTTCCAGTCGGGTATGCTGTTCTCGCGCACCGAGGGCATAGTGCCGGCTCCGGAGAGTTGTCATGCCATAGCGGCCACAGTGCGCGAAGCTCTGAAATGCAAGGAGAGCGGCGAGGCCAAGACCATACTCTTCAACCTCAGCGGACACGGACTCATAGATATGCCGTCATACGACAGCTATCTTAATGGCGATCTTGCCAATTACAGTATCAGCGATGAGGAGATAAGCAAGAATCTCGCTGATGTGCCAAAGATATGACGATGCCTTCAGTCGATTCTGCTGTCGGCTGTCCATATCATATATGTCAATAAAAAAACACCCGGTTGGCACGATGCCAACCGGGTGTTTCCGTTATTATAAGATTGTATTCGTTGTAAGCCTTATTTGATAATCATTGTGCCGTTTGACTCGAGAGTGAAGTCATCGATGAGTACATCCGCGCCCGGATTCTTGGAATTCATCACCACGATACAGTATGTTCCGTCTGCCTCGATGTTGAATGTGTGGGTCACCTTCACCCATTCGCCGTTTGTGATGTTGTTGGTATAATCACCGTAGTTGTATGTTCCCGCCTTGCCGTCGGTCACTGGTACGAATCCCGGACGAACCGAAGCACCCGTCGCAGTGGCTGCTTTGGCGTAGAACGTCATGGTGTATTCGCCTGCCTTGAGTTCGGTTTCCTTGTATCCCAGACGTTTGTTGGCGCTTGATGTACCACCCACCTGCACCGAGTATTTGCCTCCGTGGGCATCTGTGCTCTGCGTCAGAGTGGCGTTGCCGGCAGTCGATGCGGTCGACCAGTTGTTGGGTTTGCCGTCCACCCATGTCTCGAAATCGCCGTTAGGAGTGTTCACATCGCCCTCGTCGGGGTTGTCCTCACCGCCTGCTTCGCCTGCTTTCACGGTGAGCTTTTTCACTTCCCATGTAGACGATTGTGTCTCGGTGCAAGTGTGTCTCAATGCTATTACCACCTTGCTGCCTATGTATGACGCCGGAATATTGATGCTCTTCTCCACGAAGGCAAACGACTTGTTGAGTCCGTCCGTGTCGTAGGTCAGGGCCTCCCATGTGGCTGTGTTCACGTCGCCGCTGAAGTTCTTGCTTATGAGGATGGTGTTGTTGTCGTTGATGTCGCCACGTTCATAGTTGAGTGCATGATTGATGGTGACGTGAGCGTTCTCGATGCCGGTAAGGTTGAGTTCGGGGCTGACCAAGAAGGTGACTCCGGGCTGATTCTCTTTCTTTCCATCGCCATCGAAATCCTGATAGCCTGTTATCATTGCACTTGAGAAGTCGTTGTACCATTTCAGCTCACCGCTTACGGATACAGATGTGAATTTGCCAAGTGATGAAGAGAAATCCTGATCGAGAATCACTCCGTCTACCGGTGTGTCAGGAATCTCCTCAACTGCACCTGCCGATACCTTCAGGCTCTTCACCTCCCATGTGGATGATTGTGAGGCCGAGCATGTGTGGCGCAGGGCAATCACCACTTTGCCGCCCATGTAGGCCGCCGGGATGTTCACTTCTTTCTCGACGAAGGTGAAATTCTTGTTCAGTCCCTCGGTGTCGTAGGGCAGAGCTTCCCATGTGGCTGTCTCCACGTTGCCGTTGAAATCCTTGCTTATGAGGATGGCATTGTTCTGGTTGATGTCTCCCCGCTCAAAGTTGATGGCATGGTTGATGGTGATATGGGCGTTCTCGACGCCGGTCAGTTCAAACTCTTTGCTCACGAGGTATGTCACGCCGGCCTTGTTCTCCTTCTTGCCGTCGCCGTCGAAATCCTGAAAACCGGTGATCATGGCGCTGGAGAAATCGTTGTACCATGCCAGTTCGCCACTTGCGGCCACTGTCGTGAAATCGCCGAGCGAGTTGGTGAAATTCTGATCCACAAACACTCCTTCGGGCAGAGATGGTGTGTCGTCTCCATTGTTTTCCGGAGTGTCATACGGTGCCGGTACGTCTTCGCAACCGGTGAGTGTAAAAGCCGCCATTGTCAGGGCCATTACCGAATATAATATCTTTTTCATAAATTTATGTCTTTAATCTTATGTTTGTACTATGTGATTTATTTGGAAAGTTTGAAATCGTTGTCCGAGCGCATCAGTATCTGCCATGTCGAACCGTAGCGTGTGAAGATACCTGTGAGATCCACCTCCTCGGTAGGCATCACCGTGCCGGCAAAGTCGGCGTAGGTGCTCGAGCGAACCACAAAGTTGGAGTTGCCGTTCACCGTGCGGCTCACGCCGTTACCTCCGTCCTTCTCGTCTTCCGGAGCGAATGTCTTGTGTCCGTCTGCCTCGGTCAGTTTCACGCCTTTCACGGTCATGAGTTTGCCGCAATTCTCGTTCATGTAGTTGGCATCTTTGATCTTGGTCATGTCAAACTCGGTCACGTTCACTTTCGAGATGTCCGGTGTGCCGATGATCTTGAAGTGTTCATGCCATACGGTCTTGTTCATACGGCTCGGGAATGTGCGTCCGTTTTTGTTGGTGTATGGAGTTCCTATCTGCGGCATGCTGCCATAGGTGCCTATGTAAAGGTCTTTGAGCTCCACGAGAATTTCCTGTCCCACGGGCAGATAGCTGAACAGACCGCCCTGGGAGATACATATCAGTATGGCGCCGGTGCCGTCGTCCACGGCCACCTCGCTGTATATGTTGCCGCCGATGTCGTTACCCGTCACGCGAGCCTTGATTTGTGTCGGTCGGACGATTCTTGCCGTGTCGTTCTGTTTGGCCAGAGTGGTCTTGTACATATCCTTGAGCTGGGCTATGCTGACAACGTTGGTCTCCGTCAAGGCATTGTTGCCGTAAGGTATGGTACCCTTGTTAGGGTTGTCCCAGTCGTCATCATCCATACATGATACTGTGGCCAGCGAGCAGAGCAGGGCCATCATCATGAACTTTAAATATTTCATATTTTTCATTTCCTTCAGGTTTTAGAATTTGTAAGCGATGTTCAACATACCGTTGGTGCCGTACGCATAGAATTTCATAGGGTTCTTCGAGAACTTGTAAGCTTTGATGCTGCCCGATGGGGAGTAGTCGCTTCGGCTCTGTTCGTATCCTCCGGTGCAGAGGTTCTGGTTGTTGAGGATGTTTTTCACCATGAGGTTGATGGATATCGAACCACGTTTCAGACGGATGTTGCGTCCTATCGAACCGTCGAGCATGAATCCTCCGTGACCTTTGGCCTGGGCCAGTGCCGATGGCAGCGGGTTGCCCGCGTTGTCGTATATATTCTCTCCAAACACCTCGTTGCGTTTTTGGAGTGTGCCGTCGTAACGGTAGCTCGGGGAGTATGAAAGATATATGCGGTCGTAGTAGTTGCAGTCGAGATCGATGTACCATCCGCTCTGGTGATAGCTCAGACCGAGGCTTGCTGCGGTGAGCGGAGTGCCCGAGTCGCGCATGTCTTTGTTGTACACCTTGTCATCGGTGTATGTGCCTTGGGTCGAGTGCATGTATCTCACGTTGGAGTTGTTGATGATTTTGGCATCGCTGATTGTACCCAGCAGCTTCACGTCGAACGCGCTTGTCACCTTGAATCTCAGTCCGGCTTCGATGCCGTAGTATTCTTTCTTGATATTGGTGAGCGACACGTATGAGAACGAGTTGATATCATCAAAGTAGTAGTTCTGCCAGTCGGTCACGTTGGTCAGACGACTGTAATAAGCGTTGATGTTGGCATGGAACCATGATGTCTGGAACTGATAGCCCAGTTCGCTGCTGAACACGCGCTCGTCTTTCAGGTTCTTCACGAAATCGTTGTTTATCTCCGGCGAGGCGAAAGCCGTGCGCGCCATCGGTGCGCGGAGCTCGTAGCCCAGTCCGAGGGTCAGGGTGTTTCCGCGTCCGAGGTTAAGGTTTGATCCGAACTTGAATCCTCCGTCCACGAAATCGGCCGTCTTGCTCTTGCCATACGAGTTGTTCTTGGCCATACCGTTGCGCATCTTGCCGTCGCGCTGCATTGAGGTGTAACCCAGTTTTGCGGCGATGGTGTAGTGCAACGGACCGAAATTCTCGCTGTATGCTGTCCACACCTTGGCGTTGTTGACCAGCAGATTGTAGTTGTAGCCGAACTTATCGCCCTCGCGCACCACGCCGTCGCGATGGTTCAGGTCGTACTGTATCTCGTCAGCATAGCGGTTGTATTGGCCCAGTGCGTAAGTATTGATGTTGTGGTAGATGGTAGCTCCGAGCATGTCTTCCATCGTCTGGTAGTGTATGCCCTTGTTTGTGGCGGCCACGAAGCCAGCGTTCCATGCCTTGTTCTTGTCTATCTGCTTGTTCAGAGTAGATGCCAGTGTGACGGTGAGGGCATTGTTGTGCTTGGCCTGCAAGAAATACATGGCGTCGGCGCCCTGTGCCGCAACCTGAGTGTTGGAGTAGTACAGACGGTCCCAGTTGATCTGTCGGTTTGCTTTTGACTCTTTCCAGTAGTCGTAAGCTATGTTCCAGTCGGCCAGATTCTGGTCGGTACGGTTGGTCAGATCGTTCTCGTCCCACACGTCGTAGTAGCTGCTCGGCATGTTCTTATAGTAGTTGGGATGCGGGTTGTCCGAGTTGTTGTAGTTGAGCTTCGTGCTCTTGTACATGCTGTATTTGCCCATCAGCGATGTTGTGAGTTTGGTGTCATCGTCGATGTTCCAGTCCCATGTGAGCAGGGCTGTGGGAGCATAGTCGTTGACCACGCGCGAGTTGCGTTTCTTGCCGTTCTGATATCCCCAGTACGGGTTGTAGTATTTGTCGTTTGCCAGCCAGTACATCTCGTCGGTACCCGCACCCTGCGATGCGCGTTCGGTGGGGTTGCCCCATGTCGATAGTGACAGTGAGTGGCGTCCGTCGCCGAACACTTTTTGTATGCCGAAAAAGTAGGATAGCGAGTTGTAGAATGTGCCTTCCACATATCCCTCATCGGCCCATCGGTAGGTCACGTTGCCGGAGAAGGCCCAACCCTTGTTGCTCAGTCCGGTGTTGAATGTGTACATGCCGCGCAGGGTGTAGCTGAGGTTGGCTCCGCTGAGCGTTATCCTGTGGCCGGCGGGCATGCTTGCCGGGCGGAAATTGTAGTTGTTGGCACCGCTCATGCCCGGCATGGCGAAACTGTTGTACTCGAATGGTAGCGATGATTCCATGTTGCGTGTCTGCTGGTTGAGACCGCCCACGAGCGAGTAGCGAAACTGTCCGCTCTCCAAGTCGTTCATTGGTACACCGTTGATGTAGACGTCATTAAATCTTTGATCGAAAGCGCGATAACGAAAGCGGACAGGAGAGAAAAGATACCCCACCTCGCTTGCGTATATATTGGTGTTTGAGTTGACGATGGTCACAGTCTGCGACATATCCTCGTCCTCGCCCAGTTGCGCTTCTGTGAATGTGAATGCCGTTTCGCTGAGCGCTGCGGCTTTTTGCCCTATGGAGTCGTTCTGAGCATGAGCCAGAGGCGTACAGCAAAGGGCCATCACTGCTAATTTGAGCTTTTTCTGCATTGTTTTAAAGTTAATGTTGTTGTATTTTTAAAGTGCAAAGAAATAAAAATATTTCTGAATATCAAAGGTTTTTGGCATTTTTATTTTGACGGGATATGCATGTTTTATACATTTGTGGACGCGCGCCATGATACATATCCCGAATCCACGCATTCCCTGTCGCTTGTCAGACGTCTGCCTTGACAAAAGAAAACATCTTCCGCATTCCCATCGCTATCCATACGGACAGTACAAACGGAGCAGTCAGTGTGACGATGTCCCATCGCATTCCTGCAATTTGCAGTATGACGGACAAAAGGATTGAAACCGAGGCCCACACCGGTGCGCTCAGGCTTCGGTCGCCCAAGGCTATGCCGCACAGCACACCGTTATATCCCATAGCGTGTAATTGCGAGCAAATTTATATAAAATTCCGGATTATATGTCGGTTGGGCAAACAAAATATATTTTTCTTTAGGGGTAATCTTGTATGTAGAGTCAACCAGCAAGTGCAACATTACGAAATATTTTTGAAAAAGACTTCCG
>CAJKQX010000076.1 GCA_905202125.1 uncultured Prevotella sp. | reverse complement strand
CTAATTGATATCCTTTAACCTTCTGTATATCACTCCAAATGTCTGATGATCCTTTTTTATTATATTTATATAATATAGGATGCGGCTCGGCAATGTCAAACCGAAAAAACTTTGTTTTTCGTTTGCCGTTGCTCTCAACTTTCACTATATTTGCAAAACCAATCATAAACGATAACTGACATGGAAAAAACTTTAATCTTACTCAAACCCTGTACATTGCAGAGAGGCCTCGTGGGCCAGGTTATCAACCGTTTTGAACGCAAAGGACTGCGCATACTCGGACTGAAAATGATGCAGCTCGACGAGACCATCCTCAACGAGCACTATGCTCATCTCTCCGACCGCCCCTTCTTCCAGTGGGTGAAGAACGCCATGATGGCCACTCCCGTCATCGCCATGTGCGTGGAAGGCAAGGACGCGGTGGAGGTGGTGCGCTCCATCACCGGCGCCACATGCGGACGCAAGGCCGCTCCCGGCACCATCCGCGGCGACTACTCCATGAGCGGACAGGAGAACATAGTGCATGCTTCCGACTCTCCCGAGAACGCCGAGATAGAGCTGCACCGATTCTTCAAGGATGAGGAGATATTCGACTATCCCTGCCCGTTGCGCGATTTCCTGTACAGTCCCGACGGTGTGTAGACAATAAACAAACAAACATAACAAGCACATAAAAATGAGTAAAGTAGTAATCAACTCTTACGAGGAGTTTGCGGCTCTTTTGGGCAAGAATATCGGCGTGTCCGACTATGTGGAACTGCCGCAGGAGCGCATCAACATGTTCGCCGATGCGACGCTCGACCACCAGTGGATACACGTCGACACGGAGCGCGCGGCCCTGGAGAGCCCCTACGGTTCCACCATCGCCCACGGATATCTCACCCTCTCGATGCTGCCCTACCTGTGGAATCAGATCATAGAGGTGAACAATCTCAAGATGATGGTCAACTACGGCATGGACAAGATGAAATTCGGACAGGCCGTCAAGTCGGGCGGGGCTGTGCGTCTCGTGGCCGACCTCTATGCCATCGAGAACCTGCGCGGCGTCACCAAAGCCCAGATCAAGTTCGCCATCGAGATAAAGGACTCGCCCAAGAAGGCGCTGACGGGCATCGCCACGTTCCTTTATTATTTTGAGTAGCCCCCTCAAAAAAATGGGCTGCGCCCATCCACTTGATTTGCGCAGCCCACGAGTTTATAATAATATAAACCTAAGCCTCAATTATATCTTAATTATGTATTTGTCTTGCGGTAGGCATCAGTCTCCCCAGACCCATCCGCCTTCTCCGACTTCTCCACCTTTTTCTCCGTTCCATTCGTCTTCCAGACCTTCATAGTGCGTGGTTTTTCCATCGGATATCGAACCGGTGTTGAGGAGTGGTTCGGCAAGAAGGGTGTAAACCTTTGTTTCGGGTTTGATATATGTCTTTTTCATTGTCGTGCGTGTGTTTGTTTATTTTATGTTTTCAACAAAGAATAAACGCTGCGCCTCGGCAGAGCACAAGCGAGCTTGGCTCTGCGCTCGGTTTGCAGTTTATTTTACCAATACTTTCTTGCCGTTCACGATGTAGATGCCGCTCTTGAGACCCTCGGTAGAGTTGGTGTTGGAGCGCACCTTCTGTCCCATGATGTTGTAGATGTCGTGTGTGGCGTTGTCGGCTTCGCCGTCGGCGTTTATTCTCACGATGTCGGTCACTGTGCCGTCCGTGTTGTACACGGCGATGTTGATGGCCTCGCTTGCGGCAGACTGTGCATCCGCAAATTTCTTGAAATATCCGCGGAAGCCCTTCATAGCGTATTTCTTGTCATTCGTACACAACACGAACTTGCCGTCCTGGATGATGTAGTCGCCCGGCTTGATTATATCGTGGTTCTGGTCCTTGAACATCTTGAATGTGCCGTCGAAATAGAATGTGTCGTAGTTGTTGCCTTTGAACAAAGACATTTCACTGTTGTAGTTTCCGTCAAAGCGGCTTGAGTTGTCGCTCTTCAAGCATCCTCTGCGTACAATTTCTGCGGGAGTGTAAAGATGTCCACCATTGTCGTGTTCGTAGTTCAGATCCACATTCTCGAAAGTATATTCTTTTGTTTCATCTGTCGGCATCTTGACCAATATCGGTTCAAACTCATCCAACGGTATTTCTCCCACTTTGGCATAATCACAATGCAGGAATGTGAATACAGATTTGCTGGGATCCTGAGCATTCTTTCTCAGTCCGCGATATACGGCTATGTCGGTAGTGCCAAGGGCGTCGGTATAGATTTGAGCACAGTCTACATCTTTTGTAATATCACCTGATTCTGATACGTATTTCGGTGAGCCGAACGGCAGGGCCAGCGTGTTCCATCCAGCCTTGAACGAGCGTTTGAGCTTCACGTCGGCGTGCATCTGCGGATACACATCGTAGTCTTCTTTGTTTTCATCGAGGGTCTTTGTCAGCAGACGCATGAAATCACCTTCGGCGCGGTAGGTCTTGTAGCCGGTTTTGCCGTCGGAGGCATACCCGTCGGCATCGCCGGTGAAGGTGACAGTGACATAGTTGGGATTGATTCCTTGAAACACATCCTTATAGCCTTTCAATTCGTTTATTACTCCTGCCGGAACGCGGCATTTCGGAGCAACGCTACCTGATACGGTAATCTTGTTTAATACTTGGATTTCTCCTTCGGTATGTCCGAAAGCACCTTCACCGATGGCGCCAAACTCGGCAGGTATTGTCAGTTCAGTGAAATTCAAAGAAGTATTGTTTGCTGGAATGCCTTTACCCTGAACGCCGAAGAACAGGTGTGCAGGAACAAATTTCACTTCACTACCATTCACATTTACTGTTTCTTTACTATATGTGCCGTAGTTTTCCAAGATAGCCTTAACAGAAGCGTTAGAGAGGCTGCGGCTGTCAGAGAATGCGGCCTCGCCTAATTTTGTAATTTTGGTGTTATTCTCAATAATGACATCTTTCAGTCTCTCACAGCCACGGAATGCGCTGTGTCCTATTTCCAATTCACTATTGGTAGACAAAGTCAATTTGGTGAAATCACTTTCATGCTTTGTCATTCTGAAAGCCTCACTACCGATGGCTTTTATTCCGTCGGGTATTTTGATCTCTCCGATTTTATAACATTCGTAAAAGGCTTCTTTACCGATTGTGCCGTAATGGAAATCTCCTTCCGGATTGTGTTTCTTGGCATATTCGGCAGCTTGGTTTATCATATCTTGAATGGTCTTCCCTGGTATTTTATTACCATGCTTGAAGGCGCCGTCACCTATGAATGTGATGTTCGTTCTCGTTGTTATATTACCTTCTGTTCTTTCAGTAAATACGATTTCCTCAAGTTCTGTTGCACCTGCAAACATCTTTTGGCCACCGATGGCGAAATCATTGGCGGGCATCACCAATTTCTTAAGCTTCGACATGTTTGCCATGTAAAAATTTCCATTGGCTGTCGCTTTATTCCAGAAATGCAGATCGAGCTCTATTATATCAGCCTTTATACAACTAAAAGCATTCCAATCAGAGAACTGAAGGATGGAACCTTGATCGGACCCTTTGCCTACGGCAAATCCTACGATTTTGTAAGTACGATTGTCGGCAAAACGTATATAAAAATTATCTGTGAATACCTTTTCTCCTTTATCATTAAATTCATAGTGAGCTTTCGTTACCACATCATTATCATTGGAGTATCCAAGACTTATTTCATTTCCGGAATCATCCGTAACTTTTGTGCCAACTCTACATATTTTTTTTGTTACAGCAGTTAAAACATACATTTTTCCACCATCTTCGATTAGTGGGTTTCCATTTTCATTCTTAGACGAATTATTTACTTGTGCTTGTGTTAAAGACACACTAACCGTATTACCATCTTCTTTTGTATAAGTGAATTTCAATTTATCACCATCTTTTTCTTGTTCATTCACCTCGCCGCCGACCAGTTTGTTTAATGCGTTTATCAGTCCGCTGCCCTGATTCACATGAATACGTCCGGACCATTCGTACTGATCCGGATCAGTGCCTTTATTAAAATAATCGTCTCCTGTTCTCGTGAGACCTTTGACAATGTTTCCATTTTTATCAGCCAGCTTCACCCTGTAATAATAATCCGCTCTCGCCTGCGTCATAGAGAAACAGGCAATCATGCACAGCAGGAGAATGCGCATGAATACCTTTGATTCAAAGGTAAAAGTTTTCATTACTTTATTCATTGAATTTAAAAAAAATAGGCCCTATCGACTTCCCCAGTGTCGGATAATTAAGATAAGTTTATTTGACTGATGTCACTATAAGAAAAAAAGACGTGGAAGTCGTATCTTGCAAGTACGCTCCGTGTCGCAGTGGCGTGACGCGTTGTGTATGGGTACAGACGGGCAACGCATGGCTCACATCGATGAATAATAAAAAATTCCCCCCCCCGCAAAAATTATACCGAATGATTGGTTTAAGGTATAAAAAATACGAAAACGGAAATGTCCTATCAAAAACATTTCAATGAGCATCTATCGTTGCATGGTCTTCGTGACGCGCACATCCTTGCTGTGTCGTGAACGAGATGCGTGATAAACGCTTTCTTCCATATAGCTGTTTTTCCAACGATTCATCTCCGGCGTACGATGCCCGGAATCGCGTCCGGACGGTAGTCGGCGGCACATCTTCACCCTTCGTCTTGGCACAAAAAATTGCTCGCAATTCACATTACGATAATGTAAACAACGAACAAGCTTTGCTGAAAATTCAGAGTTTAGGTGTCAATGAAATGGGAATACGGGGCAAAGGTAAGAAAATATTTTGAAAGGGAGAAGGATTTTGGGGGATTTTTTTTGAGGGGAGGGTCGGGAGGGTCTTTAAGGGCGTTAGGGTCTTTAGGGTCTTTAGGGGAATGAATAATTATTCTCAAAAAAATCAGAAATGGAAAGATTGCGGGCTCTTTTTGGTAAAAATTGCAAGCACGGACGTGTGTTTACGGATAAATTGTTAACTTTGCAAAAGATAATCGGATTGTTTTCACACATATACATTATATAATATAAGGAGATGGCATACACACGCATTACGGCTGCCGAAGGGGCGGCGATGATAAAAGACGGCGACAACATAGGGTTCAGCGGATTCACACCCAGCGGTGTGCCGAAGGCCGTGACACGCGAGTTGTCCAAACGGGCCGTGGCCGAGCATGAGGCCGGACGGCCCTTCGCCGTGGGCATACTCACCGGCGCATCGTCGTGCCAGAGCCTCGAGGGCGATTTCGCCAAGGCCCGCGCCATCAAGTTCAGAGCGCCGTTCTCTACCAACGCCGATTTCCGCAACCACACCAACATGGGCGAGATAGACTATGAGGACATGCACCTGGGACACATGGCCGAGCGTCTGCGCCGCGGTTTTTATGGAAACATTGACTGGGCGATAATCGAGGTGTCGGCCATCGAGGAGCGCGACGATGTGTGCCGCGCCTATCTCACGTCGGCCGGAGGCATCGTGCCCACCATAGCGCGTATGGCCGACAGGGTGATACTCGAGCTCAACACCTTCCACAGTCCCGAGGCGCGGCGTCTGCACGACGTGTATGAGTGTCTGGAGTATCCTCACCGCCGGCCCATCCCCATGCTCAGCGTGGGCGACCGCATAGGCACTCCCTACGTGGAGATAGATGCCGGGAAGATAGTGGGCGTGGTGGAATGCTGCATCCCGGAGGAGGCCCGCTCGTTCAAGCAATCCACGGCAGAGACCGACATGATAGGCCGTCACGTGGTGGACTTTTTCCTCAGCGACATGCGCGCCGGACGCATACCGCCGTGCATGTTCCCCATACAGAGCGGCGTGGGAGTGACGGGCAACGCCGTGATGCAGGCCATAGGACAATGCGAGGACATGCCCGTGGTGGAGGTGTTCAGCGAGGTGGTGCAGGACGCCATCATCGACCTCATGCTCAAGGGCAAGATATCACAGGCCTCGGTGGCCGCGATGACCGTGTCCAACGAGTGTCTGCAACGCGTGTATGGCGAGATGGATTTCTTCAGCCGGCATCTGACGCTCAGACCGAGCGAACTGTCCAACTCGGCCGAACTGATACACCGTTTCGGCGTGATAGCCATGAACACCGCACTGGAGTGCGACATCTACGGCAACGAGAACTCGAGCCACGTGTGCGGCTCACGACTGATGAACGGCATAGGCGGTTCGTGCGACTACGAGCGCAACGGCTCCATCAGCATATTCTACACTCCGTCGACAGCCAAAGACGGCAAGATAAGCGCCATCGTACCGATGTGCAGCCACATAGACTCGACGGAGCACGATGTGGACGTGATAATCACCGAACAGGGCATTGCCGACCTCCGCGGAAAGGGTCCGGCACGACGCGCCGAAGAGATAATCAACAACTGCGCGCATCCCGACTACCGGCCGCTGCTGCGCGAGTATCAGCGCATAGCCGTCAAGGGCCACTGCCCGGGATCGCTCAGGGCCGCCTTCGCCTTCCACGACACCTTGCAGCGCAAGGGGGATATGAGGCTGACGGAGTTTGGGGAGTATGTTTGAGGACTGGGATTTCTGGGAGGACTGGGAGAGCTGGGAGAGCTGGGAAATAATAAAAAAAACATTTTTTTTATGAGAATCAATATTATCGTGCCTTGCTATAATGAGGAGGAGGTGTTGCCGTGGGCCGTGGAGCGGCTCATGGCGCTTGTCGGGCGGTTGCGATCGGAGTTGGGCGATGAGGCCCGGCTGGTGTTTGTCGACGATGGCAGCACGGACTGCACATGGTCTCTCATCAGCAGTTTCGCGGAGAAATACGAGGCCGTGGCGGGTCTGAAACTGGCCCACAACGTGGGTCATCAGAACGCTCTGTGGGCCGGACTGGAACAGAGCGTGGACCGCTGTGATGCCGCCGTGTCGATAGATGCCGACCTGCAGGACGACGAGAATACCATCCTCGATATGGCCACGCAGGTGCACGATGGTGTGGATATCGTCTATGGTGTGCGCCGCGAGCGCACGTCGGACACGTGGTTCAAGCGATTCTCCGCCCAGTCGTTCTACCGACTGATGCGCACGGTGGACAAAGAGATAATCTACAATCATGCCGATTTCCGCATGATGACCAACCGTGCCGTCAAGGCCCTCATGCAGTATGAGGAGCGCAACATGTTCCTGCGGGGCATGGTCAGGCAGTTGGGCTTCAACGAGGGATTCGTCTATTACAACCGCACGGCGCGCACGGCAGGCGAATCCAAATATCCTTTGAGCAAGATGATCAGTTTCTCCATCGACGGCATCACCTCTTTCTCCACCGCGCCACTCAAGTTTGTCACCCTGGCAGGACTGCTCATGACGCTCATCTCGCTGTGCATCATCGTGTACAGCATATACGAGCACATCGTGGGACGCACCATCGAGGGATGGACCTCGCTGCTCGTGTCGCTGTGGTTCATTGGCGGTATCGTCACCATCGGCGTGGGCATCACCGGCACGTATGTGGGCAAGATATACACCGAGGTGAAGCGCCGTCCGCGCTATTTCGTGGACCGGCGGTTGAATCTGTAGAAACAAACGCGGTCTTTCACCTCGCTTGTGCGGCCGAGCGAGCGCAGCACAAGCACGAACCGATACTGTTTTTCGTAGCGCGAGATGAACTCCGCGGCATCGCCGTCGGGGATGATGAGAATGCCGTTCTCGGGCTTGACGTGAGATGCGGAGACCGAGTAGCGGGGTTTCTCAAACTGTCCTATCTTGTCGCCCAGATAGAAATCGGCACCGAAGAAATGCATCATCGGCTGCGAAATATACGAATACAATTTTTCCTCAGGATACACCTGTCTTATCATTTCTGCCATCGGTCGCAGCGATTTCCTGTTGAGTATGACGGGCTGCAACACACCGTCGAGAGCAAGGAATATGGCTACTGTGGTGGCAAAGACGGCTGTGAGCATGGCGCGTCGGTCGGTATGAAGACGTCGCAAGGCTATCACTGCCAGCGCCGCTACTCCCATGACGAGCGGGAGCCAGGAGATGAGCGTCTCCGTGGGATTGAGCGTGGTGTCGCGCAAGGCCCGCAGGAAGGCGATATTCTCGTCGGCATGTCTTCCGGAGAATATATCTCCTTCCACCCATTCGGCACGTATGGCCATAAAGACAGACGTGAGCAGGATGCCGATGATGCCCGTCACGGCCGCAAATATACGCAAGGACTTGGTGCGTCCGCTGTCTGTCAGACGCACGATGTATTCGGCTATGAGCACGGCCATGAACGGATAGCAGGGCAGCAGATAGACGCTGCGCTTGCTCGAGGGCAGACAGTAAAACACGAATATCAGCACCCACGACAGCCATACGAACGTGTGCAGATCGTCCGCTCCGAGCAATCGGGCGCGCAGCCTCTGCATGTCCGGTCGGCGGAAGAGACGTTGCCACGGCATGAGAAACATCGATATTATCAGTAATAAAGTGTAGGGCGCCCATCCCGAGAACATCGTCAGGAAATTGTATGTGAACGGATGCTTGTGCGACTCGTAGCTCATCGTGCCCGTCATACGGCCGAAATTCTCCTCCACGACAAGGTCGAGAAAACGCTCGCCGCCCTCATTATACGCCGCCACATACCACAGCGCGGGCACGATGCACGACAGCAGTCCGCAAGCCGTCATCTTCATCACAATCTTTCCTATGCGTACTCCGCGCATGAGCATGAACACACCCATCACCATGCACGGCAACAATGCGCCTACCGGACCTTTGGTGAGCACAGCCCCGCTCATGCAGAGCACGGCCGCGAGGGGCAACCCCTTTGCGCCACGCTCATACCATCGGTACATCAGCAGCAGCGCACAGGTGACGAACATCGTGAGCATCATGTCCACGCGACAGGCCACCCCGGCGCGGTGCACCTCAAAGGCGGTGAGCGTGAGCAGGGCCGTGACGGCGGCCACAGCGGTATCCCGACGACGGCGCACGAAACAGAAGAAGGCCATCGTCATCACCCATAGCGACAGGGCCGAGGGTAGACGCGACGTGAACTCGCTCACATGGCCCGTGACGAGCGACAGCAGAGCGATGCAATAGTGGAAGAACGGCGGTTTGTAAGGTATGTCGCCACCGTTGTTGACGGGCAGTATCCAGTTGTCGGTGTTGAGTATCGACACGGCCACCACCGCCTCGCGCGGCTCGCCCTTACTGTAAAATTCGGTAAGGCCGAGAAACGGCACGAGCATCGTGAAGGCCAGCACGGCCACAAGTATGGTGGGGAGATGATGTCTGAGAGTTTTCATTTCTTATCGATGTGTGTATGTTGTGTTCAAAAACGGTGCAAAATTAGCAATTATTTCCTTTCGCGATATCCTCGGACGGCGATTTTTGATAAGACATGTGATATTCCAGGCGGAGAATGGCGTGGATATGACGCCGATTCGTTTTTTTTTGCGTAACTTTGTATTCATATAAATTAAAGTGGGAATTTATAGGACCCACCATAAGTAAATGGAGAAGACGGACATCCGGCTTGAGCATCTCACCATAGGCTATAATGGCGGACGCAAGGACATGCGCATTGTGGCCCGCGACCTCGACCGACAGGTGGAGGGCGGCCGCATCATCTGCCTGATAGGGCGCAACGGCACGGGCAAATCCACGTTGCTGCGCACCATCGCGGGTTTCCAACCGCCGTTGGAGGGGCGCATCATCATCGGCGGATGCGACATATCCACGGCCTCAGCACGGCGCATGGCACGGCTCGTCGGCGTGGTGCTCACCACCCGACCCGACATCCACAACACCACGGTGGAGGCGCTCGTGGCTCTCGGACGTGCTCCCTACACAGGGTTCTGGGGATCGCTCTCGGAGGCCGACCGCGAGATAGTGGACCGCTCACTGCGCCTGACGGGTATCACCGACATCGCCCGGCGCAACATACGCAGCCTGAGCGACGGACAGATGCAGCGGGTGATGGTGGCCAAGACGCTGGCCCAACAGACACCCGTGATACTGCTCGACGAGCCCACCGCCTTTCTCGACTATCCCGGCAAGAACGCGATGATGGGTCTGCTCGCCTCGCTCGCCCACGATGAGGGCAAGACCATCCTCCTCTCCACCCACGACCTGGACGCCGCTCTCGTACATGCCGACCGCATCTGGATGATGCAGGAGGACGGCATCACGGACGGCACACCGGTGGAATTGTGCGGGAATGGCGTCATCGGGAGATACAAGAAGAGTTGAAAAGGGGCATTCCCTTGCGAAATATTTTCCCTACATTCAAAAAATCGATAATAATAAACAATAAAAAAACAATGGACAATCAATTTCTCAAACTGATAAAGACACGCCGCAGCTGTCGCCGTTACAAACCCGAACAGATCAGCGACGAGGAACTCACGGCTGTGCTCGAGGCCGGCACATGGGCCCCGACGGGTCACGGGTCGCAAGCACCGTTTATCGTGGCCGTGCAAAACGAAGAACAGAAACAAATACTCTCGCGCATGAACGCCGAGATCATGGGTGTGGACAGCGACCCATACTATGGCGCACCCACCTTCGTGCTCGTCTTCGCTCCCATCGACTACGCCAATGCCGTGCAGGACGGCAGCTGCATACTCGAGAACATGATGCTCGCCGCCCACGCCATCGGTCTGGCCAGTTGCTGGATCAACCGTGAAGACCGGATGTTCGACTCCGACGAGGGCCGCGCCCTCATGAGGCAGTGGGGCCTGCCCGAAGGACTGAAGGGCATCGGTGCCATATCCTTAGGTAATGCCCTGCGCGAGCCGCGCGAACCCAAACCGCGCAAGGAGGATTATTACCGTGTGGTGAGATAAGGTCACAAAGGTTTTTCATACGATGCCCAACCTTTGACATTATATTGAAATAAGAACGAAAGTTGGAATCCTGATTAGTGGGTGTAGGGCCGCAACCTGTTGCGGCCGCAAGGGAATTGCCCTAAATTTATTACGTCCAGGTATGGATCGATTGTATTTCAAGATACAGGTCTTCTTGCGGAGGTCTTCTTGCGGAGGTCTTCTTGCGGAGGTCTTCTTGCGGAGGTCTTCTTGCGGAGGTCT
>CAJKQX010000075.1 GCA_905202125.1 uncultured Prevotella sp. | reverse complement strand
CAACAAATATAATCTCCAAAACTGCCATGAACTCTAATGACCGATTCGGGTTAAAATGAATTGCGGTCATACATTAAAGATATTAATATCAAAACGCCATGTTATCATGGATTTCGCCCAAAGGCATGGTATCGAGACCACCATTATTCACTTTGCTTCCGACAATCTCTCCATCGAACGAAGAATCCTGATTTGCAAAACCACCGACAGGATCTTGGAAACGTGTAAATTCGCCACGGAAGGTGAGCAACACATCACCAGTGGCGCCCTTACGGTGTTTGGCGATGATAATCTGTGCCTTACCCCTAAGGTCGTTACCTTTCTCGTCTTCGTATAGATGGTAATACTCGGGACGATGCACAAACAACACCATATCGGCATCCTGCTCGATAGCTCCCGACTCACGAAGGTCGCTCAACTGCGGTCGTTTGCCCTCGAGTCCCTCTCGATTCTCGACAGTACGGTTCAACTGAGATAATGCGAGAATAGGAATATCCAACTCTTTGGCAAGTCCCTTTAATGACTGGGATATCTTCGAAACCTCTTCCTGACGGCTGCCGAAATGCATGCCGTTTGCATTCATCAGCTGCAGGTAGTCAATCATTATGATCTTGACTCCTTTCTCGCGGACGAGTCTTCGGGCTTTGGTTCTGAGTTCAAAAATTGATAAACCCGGTGTGTCATCTATATAAAGAGGTGAACCATGAAGGAGGCGTATGTTCTTGTCAAGTCTTTCCCACTCGTCCGGCGATAGCTGGCCATTGAGCATTTTGTTGCCGGGTATCTCGCAGACATTTGAGATCAATCTGTTGACAAGTTGCACATTATTCATTTCCAGCGAGAAGAATGCAATCGGTGTGCGATAATCCACCGCTATATTTTTGGCCAAAGAGAGAGCGAAAGATGTCTTACCCATCGCCGGACGTCCTGCTATGATTACAAGATCTGAACTTTGCCATCCACTTGTCTTCTCGTCCAGTTTCATGAATCCGGTGGGCACACCCGTCAGACCACCGCTTGTGGCAGAGGCTTTTTGAAGTATTTCTACCGCTTTTGTTATGACCGGGTCAATCTGCACATAATCTTTCTTCATGTTTTTTTGGGACAACTCAAACAGGCTACCTTCTGCTTCCTGCATAAGTTCATCCACATCGACTGTCTCGTCAAATGCTTTCGTCTCAATCGTGCTTGCGAACGAAATCAATTGACGGGCAAGAAATTTATGTGCAAGTATCTGGGCATGATATTCAATATGTGCCGAAGACGCAACCTGCGAACTGAGTTCGATGATGTACGCCGGTCCACCAACATCTTCAAGAGTACCCTCCTTCTTCAGTTCATCCGTGACGGTCATTATGTCAACCGGATACTCATTCATGTTGAGTGTCTGTATCGCAGTGTATATCTTCTGATGTCTTGGTTCGTAAAATGTCTCCGGTCGAAGAAGTTCGGATATCATGGAAAAGGCATCCTTATCGATCATAAGGGCACCCAATACCACTTTCTCCACGTCCAATGCTTGCGGCTGCAAATGGCCGTAAGTAGCATCGAATGTTTCTTTGGCGTTCTTCCGGCGATTACCGGTTTTATTATTCTCAGGCATACACTCGGTTGATATTATTCAGCAGAAATAAATTATATGATTCGTTGAAGGATGGTTTTCTACATTTACACTCACAAAAACAATTGGGGGCTGTCAAACCACCCTGTTATTTTCAGGGAATACAACTGTTGGTTTGAACGATTTGGCTTCCTCAAAATCCATCATGGCATACGAGATAATAATTACGGTATCTCCAACCATCACTTTTCTTGCTGCCGCGCCATTAAGACAGATACATCCTGTACCACGTTCACCTTTTATAATATAGGTTTCAAATCTTTCTCCATTGTCATTGTCGACGATTTGCACCTTTTCACCTTCAATCATATTGGCAGCATCCATCAAATCTTCATCGATTGTAATGCTTCCCATATAATGAAGATTTGCTTCAGTGACCTTAACACAATGAAGTTTTGATTTCAACACTTCTATCATCATACTCAAATCAACCTTTATATTTAATGTGATCAATAAGTCTAATCGGTGTTTTTCCGCAATAAACGGTAATACATCCGGCGATATTATCGGCCACATCCCAATCATCAACATCAAGAAGTGTATCTCCATCGACAATCGAGAAATACTCGACCTCCAATCCGTCAACCGAATTTATTTCTTCTACAACCCTGTCGTGGGTCTGTTTCACGCTGTAAGTTTTGGCGTAATCGAGACTTTTTTTCAATATTTCGTATATGTGGGCTGCCGTTTTGCGTTCGTCATCAGCAAGAAGAGAGTTGCGCGAGCTCATTGCAAGACCGTCTTTTTCGCGCACGATATCACATTCCACTATTTTCACATCAAGTTGCAGACTCTTTACCATCTGTTTGATTACAGCAATCTGTTGCCAATCTTTCTCGCCAAAATAAGCGTTGGTCGGGCGTACAATATAAAAAAGTCTTGAAACGACCTGACACACACCGTTGAAATGTCCGGGACGATGAACACCCTCCATAACTGTGGTTACAGGCGGATATTCAAAATGTCGGGTATCGGGTGTCGGATACACCTCGGATACAGCAGGAGCAAATACAAAATCAACATTTTCTATCTCAAGCAATTTGCAATCATTCTCAAGAGTGCGCGGATAACGCTCAAGATCCTTTTTGTCGTTGAATTGTGTAGGATTAAGAAATATTGAAACAACGGTCACATCGTTCTCCTTCACACTGCGGTGCACAAGTGATACGTGTCCGGCATGCAAAGCTCCCATTGTCGGTACTAATCCTATTGTCTTACCTTGTTTTCGAATATTGAACAACTCATTTTGAAGTTCAACAATCTTTTTACACAGTTTCATTTCTTATATATTTATTCCTAAATCAAATATGGCTGCAAAATAACAACATTTTTCTTAAATAAAAAAGAATATATTTAAAAATATCACAATAAGTCCACATTGTAAATTGATTTCGGAAAAAAACGATGATTTGTAAAAAAAAAATAGTAACTTTGCATTCATATACATAGGATATTGCCCTGCAACAATCACATGTAGATTAAGATTTCAACTACGACATGACAAAAAAAATACTATTCATCAATCAAGAGATTTATCCTTATGTTCCCCAAACGGGACTATCCACTATTGGAAAAGATCTTCCAAATAAAATGCAGGAGGAAGGATATGAAATTCGTACGTTTATGCCCAAATGGGGCAACATCAACGAACGTAGAGGGCAACTGCACGAGGTGATACGTCTTTCGGGAATGAATCTCGTCATTGATGATACAGATCATCCGCTGATTATAAAAGTAGCGTCCATTCCTCAAACAAGATTACAGGTCTATTTCATTGATAACGATGATTATTTCATGAAACGCCGCATGGCATATGATGAAAACGGCGTGGAATATACGGACAACGGCGAAAGGGCTATCTTTTTTGCTCGTGGAGTTATCGAAACAGTAAAAAAATTAAGATGGACTCCTGATATCATCCATTGTCAAGGATGGATGAGCGCCGTAGTGCCCATTTATCTTAAGTTGGCATATCAAAGTGAACCTACTTTTGCAAACTGCAAGATCGTAACGTCCCTTTTCAACTACCGTCTTGAACATGGTTTGGGAGATAATTTCAAAACATGTGTCGAATACAAAGACATCTCAACTGACAAACTTAATGCTTATAAGGATCAATTCGATTTTAATGATTTGATCAAGATGTCCATTGATTTCAGTGATGCAATCATAGAGGCTGAACCAAATGTTGAGAAAGAATTAATAGACTATGCATCCCAAAAAGACATTCCTGTTGTCAAGTACTCTGAGGAATATTTGCAGGAATACAAAACATTATACGATAAATTGACGGAATAATAAAATTCCACATCATTCATTATTGTTAGAAATAATTGATAATTAAAATTATGAAGTTCAAAATATTTGCATCACTAATTATTACATCACTGATGCTCACGGCATGCGATGATACGACATCCGAAATAGGTTCCTCTTTGATTGATAATATGGACCATTTGGACATTACGACCGACACATTCACGGTATCCACTCGTTCAATTTTGGCCGACTCAGTACTTTCAAGAAACACTATCGGTTATCTCGGCAAAATCCATGATCCTGAGACAGGTGTGAATATTACGAGCGATTTCATGACTCAATTCCATATATTGGAAGATTATGAATTTCCCAAAAAGGACAGCATAAAAAGTTTGTTGGACGGACAAGTCATTGCCGACTCATGTGAACTGAGATTATATTATTCCGGCTTCTATGGCGACTCATTGTCTACAATGAAAGTGACTGCATACGAAATGGGTACACCAATGTCCGAAAACAAGAAATATTATTCAAATTATGATCCCGTAAAGGACGGATTGGTCAGGAAAAACGGTATCAAAGTAAATAAGATATATTCATTGACCGACCTCACCGTAAGAGATTCTATCCGAAACAGCAATGATTATTCACCGAATATCAGAATCAAATTGGACAATGAGTACACCGATAAGGAAGGAAACACTTACAATAATTTCGGAACATACGTAATGCGAAAATACTATGAAGACCCTTCCAATTTCAAGGATTCATACAATTTCATACATAATGTCAATCCGGGATTCTATTTCAAGTCACAAGGCGGACTGGGATCTATGGCTTACATCAATATTAGCCAGCTCAACATATATTTCAGATATTTCACAAAAGATTCTATTTATGTAGGTGCCGCATCATTTGCCGGAACAGAAGAAGTGCTGCAGGCAACAAGAATACAGAATGACAAAAAAGCATTGCAACAACTTGTCAACGACAATCGATGCACATATATGAAATCACCGGCCGGAATATTTACAGAAATGACCCTGCCCGTTGACGAGATAATGAGAAATCACGAGAACGACACCATCAACACAGCCAAGGTGATACTGCCGCGCATTAACAGCAATTCAAATGATAAATATTCTTTGAAGGTACCACAAACATTATTGATGATACCTGTTGATGAAATATATTCATTCTTCGAAAACAGCAAGGTGCCCGATTTCAAAACATCATTCATTGCAACGTACAACAGCCAATACAATAACTACACGTTCAACAATATCGGCTCGATGATCAAATCGATGAGCAAGAAAAACAAATCGGACAACAAATGGAATAAAGTAGCGATAATCCCCGTAACAGTCACTTATAGCGCCGTCTCCAATTCAAACGAGATTACGAAGATTTCTCATGATATGTCGATGACAAGCACAAAACTTGTGGGAGGAAGCAACAATCCATACGAACCAATCAAAATCAGTGTGATTTACAGCAAGTTCAAATAAGCGACAGTTAAAATACACAGAAACAAAAACGATGGCTGATAACTTTCTCGAACGACAACGTCAAAATTACGAGATACGCAAAAAAGCATGGTTAAATAAGAAAAAGCACCTGTTAAAAGTACAGAACATATATAAGGAGAATTATCTCAGTGATGCCAATAAAATCGATTAAGGCATCTCATATCTTCAAAAAACACTTATTTTGCATTTTCCTGATACATTTCACAAGAAAAGGAAACAACAAAATAAGTGTTTTTTAATGTAAACACTCGGTTGTTTAATTGATTTTTTATATTTTTGCACAATCAGTTTATAACTGAGTATTACGAAGCCCCGTTCTATGAATATTTGAATAATAAATTAATTAACCTAACATGCAACATTCTAAAAACAAGACCTTAATGGTCTTATTCTTTATTTGTCTTTGTGCCAATGTCTTTGGTCAAAAAAAATGGGTTGATGTGACATGCAAGTATATATCCAATCCAAATTTCTCGAAAATCAGTTACGATGAATGGGAAGTGGACGGTAATGCATCTTCGATTACCATTCGCGTGGGATGTATGGAAATGTGGAATGGACGAATAGACATGCAAAAAATCATCAAAGACATGCCTAACGGTCATTATCGTTTCAGTATTCAGGCATTGTACCGAACGAAAAATCATAAAGATGCATACAAGGAATACAAAGAAGGAAAAGAGGTAATCAACGGTTTCATCTTCGCCAACGATAATGAAAAGAAGGTGGCGAGCCAATATTCGTTTGGATTTACCGAAGATCCGGGAGTACCTTGTTTTCATGCCGATGGCCTGTATTTCCCGAATAGTATGGAAGCGGCATCTAAAGCTTTCAGCCAGGGAGAATATAACAACAATATCGAATTTGACGTTACAGACGGTACAGCCATTATAGGACTTTACAATCCAGAAACTGTCAACGACAACTGGTTTGTGTTTGATAATGTCAAAATCGAACAACAAATAGAGGCGGCTGATATCACGCAAGGTTCTGTTGTTATCAATGAAATCATGACTGCCAATGTGGATATGTTTATGAGTCCGGCTTACAATTTTGATGGTTGGATTGAACTTTACAATACAACATCCACAGATCTCTGGCTCGGAGGATGCTACATCAGCAATGACCTTTCCAATCCGAAGAAATGGTTGCTCCCTGAAAATATCGGTCTTATACCGGCAAATGGCCATAAAGTAATATGGTTTGGAAGCAACAGCATCCGCAACGATCACTCTCCATTCAAACTCGAAGGAGAAGGAGGTATAATATTATTGAGCGATGCAAATGGAAACATTATTATCAGACAAGATTACCCAGAAGCCAAAAGCCGACTTTCCTGGGCAAGAACTACAGATGGTAACAACCGTTGGAGCTGGACAGCCAATCCTACACCTGCTCAATCAAACAACACATCCGTATTCTCCTCAAGACAATTAAATCCGCCTGTTGTCGACAAAGACGGACAGCTCTTCAGCAACACCATAAGCCTTAATGTTGAAATACCGGCCGGAGCTACACTGAGATATACAACCGATGGAACGACACCTACCCTCACCAACGGTGATACAAGCACTAACGGTCAGTTCACCGCATCAAATACTGTCACTTACAGATTCCGACTTTTCCAGGACGGAATGCTTCCGAGTAAAGTTACTACACGCACATTTATAAAAACTGACCGCAATTTCACATTGCCTATTATTGCTGTTTCTACAAAGGACGAATACTTGTATGACGACCAGATAGGAGTTTATGTAAAAGGCTCCAATGGTTGTACAGGAAACGGACAGAACACTCCGGCCAACTGGAATATGGATTGGGACCGACCGGTGAATTTCCATTATATCATGCCAGAGACCAACACCACAGTTGTCAATCAGGATGTCGACTTTGCAATTTCAGGCGGATGGACAAGAGCCAACTCCGTCAAGTCATTCAAGTTGAAAGCTGATAGAGTGTATGACGGATTGAATGCTATGGAGTATCCTTTCTTCGCATCAAAACCATATCTGAAAAACAAAACACTGCAAGTACGTGGTGGTGGAAACGATAGTTACTGCAAAATTAAAGATGCTGCAATCCAGACTATCATGCAACGATCTGGTATAAACCTCGATCTCATATCTTATCAACCTGCAGTGCATTTCATCAACGGAGAATATAAAGGCTTGATTAATGTTCGCGAACCCAACAACAAAGACTTTGCCTATGCCAATTTCGGATATAGCAAAGAAGAACTTGAGGTCTACGAACAGAGTCCTGATTCAGGTGCATACATGATGGTGGGAACAAAAGACGTACTTACCCGTCTTGTAGATCTCTCTGCCACAGCTGCTCAACCGTCTTCATACGAAGAAATTAAAACACTCCTCGATATCGATGAGTACACCAATTATATGGCAGCTCTGCTTTATCTCGGTTCATGGGATTGGCCCGACAACAACGTCAAGGCTTATAGAAAGAAAGACGGCGGCAAATACCGATTTGTCGTGTTCGACCTTGATGCCGCATTCGGTACAGATGATCGTGAAACCGATGAAAACGGTAAACAAATATACCGCAACACATTCCGTTGGATTGATGGCATGCAGTGGCACTGGTACGACTACATCTATGATGAAGGCAGACGCAGATATGGTGAAATCAAGTTCTGTACTTTCTTTTTGAATATGCTTGAGAACGCCGATTTCAGAAAGAAATTTATCGATACATTCTGTCTGATGGGAGGTAGTGTATTTGATACGGCAAAAGCTGAGCAGATACTTGATCAGTTGGGCAACCGTGTACGTCCTACAATGTCTCTTGACGGTAGCAATCCCGATGGCTCGTTGAACGAAATCAGAAACAAACTAAACGGCAGAATGGAAGAAATGACACAGGACATGATTGACTATGAGAGATTACGTCTTTCTGACATCGAGCCTCAATATGCATCAATAGTTACCGATACTCCGAACGCCCGATTGTTCATCAATGATATTGAGGTGCCTTATTCCGAGTTCAACGGAAACTTGTTCGCTCCGGTCAAACTGAAAGCCACAGCTCCTGCCGGATACATATTTGACGGTTGGAAGAAATTTGCCAATACAAATACAACATTGTTTGCCAAAGCCAGTGACTGGAACTATTACGACAAAGGCAGTCTATATGGCAGCAACTGGTTCGGCACCAACTACAACGATGATTCATGGGAAAACAATACGGCCCCGCTGGGTTATGGCAAAAATTCGGTTTCTACTGTTCTGGATTACGGTACGAACTCAAACAACAAACGCCCCACATACTATTTCAGAAAAAAAGTGAATATTGACAGTGACAATGCCACATCGTTCGTTCTTAACTTTGTGGCAGACGATGGTTTTGTTGTTTATGTCAACGGCACAGAGGCCGGTCGCTACCATTTACCTGAGGGTATAATAAAATACAATACCTTTGCATCAACTGCCGATTCCAACCCTGATTACGGAAAGATGGTCCTCGATCCCTCACTCTTCCACAAAGGAGAGAATGTCATTGCTGTCGAGGTACACAATAACAACGCTAATTCGACGGATATTTTATGGGATGCCGAACTGACTTACACCAACAAACAAATAGATGATGGTAAAATCTATGCGACAACACCTATCATCGATATGCCCACAGACAAGAGTTTCAATCTCATCGCTTGTTTCTCTCCAATGAGTGACAATGAGAAAAATGAGGCCGGCATCAATCCCGTGGTGATAAATGAGGTAAGCGGTGCAAACAGCATCTACGTGAACGAATATTTCAAACGTGACGACTGGGTGGAGCTCTATAATACCACAGACGACGAAATCGATGTAGAAGGAATGTATCTGAGCAATGATCAGAACGACCCTCTGCTCTATCAGATAACAAAGGGCGAAAGCAATGCCAGCACCATAATTCCTGCTCACGGATATTTAATTATATGGTGTGACAAGGCGGTTTCGGCTAACGAATTGCATGCTCCATTCAAAATCAGTATGGCTAACGGCAACGGACAAATCTCTCTTACTGCAAAAGATCAAACTTGGAAAAACACATTGAAATATGTTGTACACAATGGTGATGAAACTGTTGGACGTTATCCTGATGGTAGCAACAATGTATATCTTATGAACATTCCGACAATCAACCAAACGAATATCTACACCAGCTATTTCAGTCAACTTGAACAAGACAAGACAAGCATTGACAATGTTTCGACCGGTAATGACAACAAGTCCTTGAATATCAGGTATGCTGGCAATGATTTGGTTGTACGCAGTGATGTTGCAGGAACAGTCAAGGTAATGATTTATTCGCTGTCGGGACAGAACCTGTTTAGCGGAAACGTGAATATCACATCGGGCATGGCTCTTATCGAAACATCTCAACTCGCTAACGGTTGTTACATTGCAAAGGCCACAGGCAAAAACGGCGAAACCGTGTCATGCAAATTCATCGTTTCAAACAGATAAGATTATGAACAATTGAATTAAAGATGAGGTCTGAAAGCCACCAAGACTTTCATTTCTTGAGTATCATTCAAATAAAATTTGTAGTAGGAGGAAAATATAATTGTTTTCTTCCTACTTTCATTTTTAGAATTCTCATCAACTCTATTGAGAACAACTTTTCATTATTATTGAGTATGGCATTGTTCATTTAAAAGTCGTATATTTGCGGTGCAATAAATTATTACAACAACATGACGATATTTGAACAAATGCTATTATGTGCCTGTGGACTTGGACTTGCGTCATTACTTGGGTCCATTGTTGGCTTGATTGTTAGAAAAATCCCTCACCAATGGAATGATATATTTCTTGGATTCTGTGCCGGTATGATGCTTACCGCATCACTGGTATGCCTCATTATGCCGGCAGTAGAAATGGCCGGTCATGGCGGATGGTGGCAACCGTTGGTAGGCGTTGGGTTGGGAGTGTTTCTCATAGCCCTTCTTGACAAAATCACGCCACATCTTCATCATCTTACCGGCATCAGTTGTGAATACGGCAATGAAGAACCACACGCAATCAACAACAAGAGCATAAACCGTGTGCTTCTATTCGTGATTGCAATAGCAATACACAAATTTCCGGAAGGACTGGCTACGGGTGTGGTTTTTGACGGCGACAATATAGGCAACGCCTACACAGTGGCCATAACCATAGCATTACAAAACATACCCGAGGGCATGGTCATTGTCACACCGTTATTAATGATCGGCGTAGGATATACGAGAGTTATCGCTGTGAGTCTTTTAGTCGCATTGATGGAAACAATCGGAGTTTTGCTGGGTTATCTCATCGGCGACATATCATCTGTGTTGCTTCCCACAATGACTGCCATCGCAGGTGGAGCCATGCTTTACGTAATTAGTGACGAGATGATACCCGAGACACACAGTCATGGTTACCAAAAGCAGGCCACATACGCACTTGTAGCCGGGGTGATGTGTATGCTGTACGTTCAGATGCTCGTATAATCTGACATAACATGAACTTTTGGCAGTCAAATAATAATGTCATAGAGTATCTGGTGAAGAAACGCTTACCAAAGTGCAAGACTTACAACGTTCCTTTAAGGTCTCATTCTTGTTTATCCCGAATCGGTCATTAGAGTTCATGGCAGTTTTGGAGATTATATTTGTTGT
>CAJKQX010000074.1 GCA_905202125.1 uncultured Prevotella sp. | reverse complement strand
GACCTCATGATTATGAATCATGCGCTCTAACCAGCTGAGCTATCCCGCCATTTGCTTTTTGCGTGTGCAAAGGTAGTACTTTTTTATTTACCAACAAAATATTTTTCACTATTTTTGCAAATATACATCATATATTTATTATTTTTGTAGCCGACAACACCTTGTAAATAACTAAAACACGTCAACGACAATCTGCGCTGGACAATGAAACAAAAGATAGAAATAGAAAGAGTGCTTCGTTCGAAATCGCCTCAGATAATTTGGGGATTGATATGTTCGCCTGAAGGGCTGAGCAAGTGGTTTGCAGACGACATACAGTGCGAAAATGACAGATACACATTCGTGTGGGGCAACGCATGGGGACATCAGGAGATAAAGCATGCCAGGATGATAGTCAAGGAGAAATGCGCGCGTGTTCGTTTCGTATGGGAAGACGAGGAGCACAGGGATGCGTATCTGGAACTGAGTATGGAGAAAAACACCATGACCGACGACTACACACTGCACATCACTGACTTTGCCATCAAGGAAGACATACAGGACCTGTACGACATCTGGGATGAAAATCTGGAAAAACTGCATCGCAAGAGCGGGTTGTAGAACGGCACGTATGGGTCGGAGCGAGATGTTTGATAAAAAAACAAAAAAAAGAATTAATCTGATTTTTTTATACTAATTTTGCAACTTGATACATTAATGTGTTTTAAGGTTTAGGCAAACAATGTTTCGAATAAAGAAATTAGATATATTCATTGCCAAGCAATTTTGCCTCCTGTTCATCGGTACATTCTTTATATGCCAGTTTGTGCTGATGATGCAGTTTCTATGGAAAATCATAGACGAACTGATAGGAAAAGGCTTGTCGATGGAGATTTTGGCTCAATTTTTCTGGTACATGGGAGTAATGCTTGTACCACAGGCACTGCCATTGGCCATACTGCTATCATCACTCATCACGTTCGGTAATCTCGGCGAGAGCTGCGAACTGACAGCCATCAAGGCAGCGGGCATATCACTGTTGCAGGCATTCAGATCGGTCATCATCATATCCGTGACGATAAGCGTGGTGTCATTTTATTTCCAAAACAGCATCGGTCCGGGCACCAACAAGAAGATGGGACAACTGATGATGGCCATGAAACAGAAAAGTCCCGAACTCGAAATACCCGAAGGCATATTCTATGACGGAATACCGAACAGCAACCTCTATGTGCAAAGAAAGGACATGGAGACGGGCAAGTTGTACGGCATCATGATCTACCGAATGACAGGAAGTTACGAGGATCAGGCCATCATTCTGGCCGACTCGGGCATGCTGCAGTCGACAGCAGAGAAAAAGCATTTGTTGCTGACACTGTGGAACGGAGAATGGTTTGAAAACATGCAGTCGCAAGAACTGTCGAACAGCGCGTCGGTGCCATACCGCCGTGAATCGTTCATCAGCAAGAAGATAGTGCTCGACTATGACGGAGACATCGACATGTCAAACTCAACATCATTGAGCAACGACGCCCGCGCCAAGAGCATTGCACAGATATACAACTATGTGGACTCGATGGAGCAAGAGTATGACAGCATAGGCCGCACATACTACGAGGATGCGAAACACACGATGTACTACATGTCGAAAATCTCAAAGAAAGACTCACTGACGGCAGTGGCCCGTGCCAAAGACATTAAATATAATGTGGACTCGGTCTATGCGGCAATGCCTCCCGACCAGAAACGACAGGCCGTAAGCAGCGCACTCAACAAACTGCAAAACAAAGTGACCGACCTGGATTTCAAGAGCATGTTGACATCAGACGGCGACAAACTGATAAGACAACACAAGATAGAGGCTTTGGCCAAATTCACATTGGCACTCTCGTGCATCATTTTCTTCTTTATCGGAGCACCTTTGGGAGCAATCATCCGCAAAGGCGGACTGGGTATGCCGGTACTGATATCGGTGTTGGTGTTTATCGTTTACTACATCCTCGACAATTCGGGCTATCGTATGGCCCGAGGAGGTATGTGGACAATATGGTTCGGCAAGAGTCTGGCACCGGGAGTATTGATTCCGATAGCCATATTTGTCACATACAAGGCCAACAAAGACTCGATAGTGTTCAATCTGGACCTTTATCTCAATATCCTCAGAAAGCTCGCGGGACTGCGACTGAAACGTCATATCGCCGCCAAAGAGGTGATAATCAAGGACCCAGAATATGATGCCGACATAGCACGACTGCAGAAAATCAGCGATGACGCCACGCTGTATGCACATACGCACAATCTGAAATCGGCGCCCAACTGGATAAATGTGTTCTTCAAATACAAACCCGATCACGACATCGAGGTGATCAGCGAGGAACTCGAAACAGTCATCGAAGACCTGTCGAACACGAAAGACAGAAAGATCATCGGTGAGCTCAACACCTACCCTATCGTCTCGGTCAAGGCCCACACAAGGCCGTTCGACAACAAATGGCTCAACATCCTGGCCGCAATAACAGTTCCTTTGGGAGCCTTCTTATATTTAAGAATGTGGAGATTCCGCCTGAGACTGCTCAAGGACATCAGAAATATCATTAGCACAAACAATAACATAATAGAAAGAATAAATAAGAAACAATAAAACAACAATTATAATATTATGGGAGATTTCAAGGTCAGCAACATCGATGAAGCGATAAAAGATTTTAAAGAAGGTAAGTTCATCATCGTGGTAGACGATGAAGACCGCGAGAATGAAGGAGACTTGATAATCGCAGCCGAGAAAATAACAGCCGAGAAAGTGAATTTCATGCTGAAAAACGCACGAGGTGTGCTCTGCGCGCCCATCACCATTTCGCGCTGCGAGGAACTCGACCTGCCCCATCAGGTGAGCGAAAACACATCTATGCTCGGAACTCCGTTCACCGTCACTGTGGACAAACTGGAGGGTTGCTCCACCGGTGTCTCGGCCCACGACCGCGCCGAAACAATCAAAGCATTGGCCGATCCCAAGTCGACACCCAACACTTTCGGCCGTCCCGGGCACATCAATCCCCTATACGCTCAGGATCATGGCGTGTTGCGCAGATGCGGTCACACAGAGGCTGCAATAGACATGTGCAAGTTGGCAGGTCTCTATCCGGCCGGTGCACTTATGGAAATCATGAACGAGGACGGCACGATGGCCCGTATGCCGGAACTGCAACGGATGGCCAAAGAATGGGACATGAAAATCATCACCATCAAAGACCTCATAGCCTATCGGCTGGAAAAGGAGTCCATCATAGAGGTGGGCGAAGAGGTGGATATGCCGACCGAATACGGTCATTTCCGTCTCATACCGTTCAGACAGCAAAGCAACGGTCTGGAGCACATAGCCCTCGTTAAAGGCGAATGGGAAAGCAATGAGCAAATACTCGTGAGGGTTCACTCATCGTGTGCGACAGGCGATATCCTCGGAAGCAAACGATGTGATTGCGGAGAGCAGTTGCACAAATCCATGCAAATGATAGAAAAAGAGGGCAAAGGCATCGTCATCTATATGCAACAAGAAGGACGCGGCATCGGTTTGATGAACAAGATAGCGGCCTACAAACTGCAGGAGGAGGGCTACGACACGGTGGATGCAAATATGCACCTCGGCTTCCAACCTGACGAGCGCGACTATGGTTGCGGAGCACAGATGCTCAGGCACCTCGGCGTACACAAAATGAGACTGATTACCAACAACCCTGTAAAAAGAGTGGGACTGGAGGCATACGGACTGGAAATATCCGAAATAGTACCAATCGAGATAACCCCCAACAAATACAACGAACGGTATCTCAAGACCAAACGCGACCGCATGGGACATACCCTGCACCTGAAATAGCCGTGACTGAAACATTATTATATATTAACAAGAGACTGTCGCAGCTCGACGTCATCAAAAAAGGAATAAATATTACCACCCCCGAAAAGAAAAATACCGCTTATTCTTTCACGGAGAAAAAGAATTAATTATATTTGCAACAATAAATAAAAGATAAATACTATGGCACAATTATCTGACCGTTTAAACAGACTTGCACCGTCTGCCACTCTTGTAATGTCGCAAAAGAGCAGCGAGATGAAAGCACAAGGAATAGACGTTATTAACATGAGCGTGGGCGAACCGGATTTCAACACACCCGACCATATCAAGGATGCAGCAAATAAAGCCATCGAAGAGAATTACTCCCGCTACTCACCGGTGCCCGGATACGCCGACCTGAGAAAAGCCATATCGGCCAAACTGAGAAACGAAAACGGCCTCGAATATTCCATAAACGAGATATTGGTGTCCAACGGAGCCAAACAAAGCGTATGTAACACGGTGATGGCTCTCGTCAATCCCGGTGACGAAGTGATAATCCCGGCACCTTACTGGGTAAGCTATCCGCAAATGGTGAAACTGGCAGGAGGCAATCCGGTGATAGTAAACGCCGGGTTTGAGCAGGATTTCAAAATCACAGCCGAGCAACTCGAGAATGCCATAACCGACAAAACGAGAATGCTCATACTGTGCTCGCCAAGCAACCCTACGGGCAGCGTGTACTCGAAAGAGGAACTTAAAGCGCTGGCCGAAGTCATCAAACAGCACGAGGACATGTATGTGCTCGCTGATGAAATATACGAACATATCAACTACGTGGGACATCACGAGAGCATCGCACAGTTCGAAGGCATGAAAGAACGTTCGATTATCGTCAATGGCGTGTCCAAAGCTTACGCCATGACGGGATGGCGCATAGGATACATCGCCGCACCCGAATGGATAGTGAAAGGATGCAACAAGCTACAAGGACAATATACCAGCGGACCGTGCTCAGTGAGTCAAAAGGCAGCCGAAGCGGCCTACACGATGTCGCAGGAATGCGTGGAGATCATGCGAAAAGCATTCGAACGCAGACGCAACCTCATCGTGGAATTGGCAAAAGAGATACCCGGACTGGAGGTGAATGTGCCACAAGGCGCCTTCTACCTGTTCCCAAAATGCAGCTATTTCTACGGAAAAACAGACGGCACACACACCATCAACAACTCAACCGACCTTGCATTATATCTCCTCGAAGTGGGTCATGTGGCAACCGTTGGAGGCGATGCCTTCGGAGATCCGGATTGTTTCCGTATGAGCTACGCCACAAGCGACGAGAACATACGCGAGGCAATGCAACGCATCAAGAATGTGCTTTCAAAACTAAAATAACTCATTTTTACAAAAAATAATTTCATTCTCACTGTTAAAATACGTCAATTAAGTTTCAATTTATACTTAAATTGCTATCTTTGCGTTTAGATAAAAAGAGAAGACATACAACTTGATTTGTATTTTTTATAGTGAATAATTAAAGACGGCTAAATTTATTAACAACTTAAAAATAAAAATTAAAAAATTATGGCAACTACACAAAAAACAGCAAGCCCTAAGAAATCGGGCTTTCAAGGAGTAAGAGATGCAATTTGGATCATCGTGGTATGTTTCGTCATTGCAATTTGTTTCTATGAATTCTTCCTCGGTGGTTCTGGTAACTTCCACGGCGGAGACAACAGCGGAGAGCCTTCAAACCTTCTCGGTACAATCTACAAAGGAGGTATTGTCGTTCCTGTGATCTTCACATTGCTGTTCACCGTTATCGCACTTGGTGTTGAGCGTTACCTCGCCCTTCGTTCAGCTTTCGGTAAAATGCCGCTCGCTAAATTCACAGCAGAAGTAAAATCAGCCATCAAAGGTGGTGATTTCGCTAAAGCACATCAGCTTTGCGACAAGATGCAGGGTTCAGTAGCTAACGTTGTTTCAGCTTCATTGAACGCATACGAGGATATGGAAAAGACCAGCGGAATCAAGAAGAGCCAGAAGGTTGCTAAGATTCAGCAGGCTCACGAAGAGGCCACTCAGCTTGAGATGCCTACTCTGCAGATGAACCTCCCCATCGTTGCAACTATCGTAACACTCGGTACTCTTACCGCTTTGTTCGGTACCGTTGTCGGTATGATCCGTTCATTCGCAGCTTTGGCAGCAGGTGGTGGTGCTGACTCTCAGGCACTTTCAACCGG
The DNA here is from genome assembly GCA_905202125.1 of uncultured Prevotella sp. Classification (GTDB taxonomy): domain Bacteria; phylum Bacteroidota; class Bacteroidia; order Bacteroidales; family Bacteroidaceae; genus Prevotella. The sequence continues at coordinate 5,150 of CAJKQX010000074.1, read as the reverse complement.
TATTTCTGAGGCCCTGGTAAATACAGCATCCGGTATCTTGACATCTTGGTTCGCTGTAATCATTTATAACTTCTTCACAAACAAAATCGACAAGCTCACATACGCTCTCGATGAAGTTGGTTACACTATCGCACAGACATACGAAGCCAACCACGGAGAAGAGGCTTAATTTTTGCTAACCCTCTAAAAACTTATCACTATGGGTAAAGTAAAAATTAAGAAAAACGACATCTGGATTGATATGACTCCTATGTCGGACGTAATGGTGCTCTTGCTGACATTCTTCATGCTTACATCAACTTTCGTGAAGAATGATCCGGTCAAGGTTGTCACCCCAGGTTCGGTATCAGAGATTAAAGTTCCAGAGAAAGATGTCCTGAACATACATGTCGCAAAAGACGGCAAGGTGTTTTTGACCATTGACAACGCCAACGATATGATTTCTATCGTACAGGCAATGACCGGAAGATTCGGTGTAGAACTCACCGGCACACAGATGGAAGCGCTCAAAAAGCACTCTATGCTTGGTGTAAGTATGGACAAGTTGGGCGCATATCTCAGTCTTCCGGAAGATCAATTGGCAAAAGCCATACAGGAGGAAGGAATTCCGACAGACAGCATTGATGACGGAACGGGCAAAAAGGACAAAAGCGAATTTCAGCTTTGGGTATCAGAAGCTCGCAACACTAACAGCAATATCAAGATCGCCATCAAGGCCGACCAAGATACTCCTTACAGTGCTATCAAGACTGTGATGTCTGAACTTCAGGACATGAGTGAGAACCGTTACTATCTCATCACTTCATTTAAAAAAGAGGAGGACTAAAGAATGGCTAAGCAAAAAGCAAGTAAGCAGAAAAAGATGAATGTCCGCGTGGATTTCACGCCTATGGTGGACATGATGATGCTTCTTATCACATTCTTCATGCTCTGTACCTCTTTGGCCAAGCCACAGACAATGGAGTTGAGTATGCCAAGTAACGATAAGAACATGAGCGAAGAAGATAAATCAGTATCAAAAGCTTCATACACAATCACAATTTATGTGGGAGCTAACGACCAGATTTACTATATCGCGGGTATTCCAAAGTATGACGACCCGACATGTCTGAAAAAGACCACATGGGGAAAAGACGGAATACGTAAGGTGCTTATATCGCACATAACAGAAGACGGCACACAACCAATCCTTCAGGTAATGGAAGCAAAAGCCAAACTTGACCAGAAGAAGATTGACAATCCCAACATGCCGGACTCGGTTTACAGCAATGAATTGAAAAAAATCAAAGCCGGAGAGATCAATGGTCAGAAGATTGCAACAATGACCATCATCATCAAGGCCACGGACAATTCATCTTATAAGAACCTTATTGACGCACTCGATGAGATGACCATTTGTAGTGTCGGTAAATACGTGATTGACAAAATTAACCCGGACGACGAGAAACTTCTGGAAAAAGCAGGAGTTAAATAAAGTCGTTTAATGTTTAACAAATAAAACTGAAAGACAATGTCTAAAATAGATTTGATATCAAACGACTGGGTTGATTTAGTATTCGAAGGTAGAAATCAAGCTTACGGAGCATACAAACTGCGTAAAAAGACTACCAAACGTAATATCACAGCAATCATCTCAGTTGTTGTATTGATTTGCGCATGTTTTATAGGACTGACAGTTAAGAACATCGTAGACGAACAGCGTGCTAAAGTTGCAGCAACACAGGTAAATGAGCTCACTGCTCTCAAACAGCCCAAGAAGGAGGTTGAGATCAAACAGAAGAAAGTGCAGATTCAGGAACCCGAAAAAGTTGTAGAACGTGTCAAGAGCTCAATCAAGTTCACCGCCCCGACCATCAAGAAGGACGACGAAGTAAAACCTGAGGAAGAGCTGAAGACACAGGACGAACTCATGGACAGCAAGACAGCAATCGGTACGTTCGACGTTAAAGGTAACGATGATGCCAACGGTGAGGTTATCAAGGCAAAGGAAACAATTGCCCAGCCTGAACCCCAGGTACAGAAGGTTGAGGAAAACAAAGTATTCGAAGTGGTAGAACAAATGCCTGCATTCCCCGGTGGAGATGGTGAGCTCATGAAATACCTCAAGGATAACATGAAATACCCGCCAATCGCTGCTGAAAACGGTGTTCAAGGTCGTGTGGTAGTAGGATTCGTTGTTGAAAGAGACGGTTCTATCACAGACGTAAGAATCGAGAAATCAATCGACCCGTCACTCGACCGCGAGGCTGAAAGAGTTGTAAAAGGCATGCCAAGATGGATTCCCGGTAAGCAGAATGGATCTCCCGTTCGCGTTAAGTACCGTGTTCCCGTCACATTTAGATTACAATAAGCAATAATGAAAAAAAGCACATCTTACATATTAGTAGGATTAACACTGTTAACCGTTCTTTTCGCTTCCTGCAACAACAAGAAGCGAAAAGACGGAAGAACAGACACATATTCGTCAGGGGTGATTAGTTTCGCCTCTGACGAAAGTTTTAGTCCCATAATCGGCGAAGAGAAGGAAGTATTCGAAATGACATATCCTCAGGCAAAGGTGAACCCCATCTACACAAGCGAGTCGGATGCGATAAATATGTTGCTCAAGTTGAAGATTTGTCTCGCCATCACTTCAAGGGATTTCAAAGACTCAGAAAGACAAAACCTGAAAGACCGTAATTATAATCCGAGATCATTTGCAATAGCTTACGACGGACTTGCATTAATCGTCAACAAGGAAAACAACGACACTTGCATCTCGATAAAGAATATTGCGGACATCCTTACCGGAAAGGTAACAAAATGGAGTGAGATAAACCCTGACTCCAAACGCGGGGAAATAATAGTGGTTTTCGACAACAAAAAATCAAGTACGGTCCACTTTGCTGAGGACAGCATTCTTGGAAGCAAACCCATCACAAACCCCAACGTCGTAGCAACCAACAAGACTGCCGATGTCATCAATTACGTTGAAAAGACACCTAAAGCCATTGGTATCATAGGTAGCAACTGGTTGAACGACAAACGAGATTCGACCAATCTCACATTCAACAAGAACATACGAGTAATGTCGGTAAGCCGACTTGATAAGGCCACCCCATCAAACAGCTGGAAACCTTACCAATATTACATATACAACGGCAACTATCCGTTGACACGGACCATCTATGCCCTGCTCAACGATCCTCTGCGCGGACTACCGTGGGGATTCGGCAACTTTATTACATCCCCGCAGGGACAGATGATAATATTCAAGGCCGGTCTGCTGCCTGTCAAAGGCAATATCACAATCCGGGATGTCAATGTGACGAACTGAACTAAAGGAGAAACAAAGTATAAAAACTTATCAAACTGATAAGTAAAATAATATAAAATTCAAAGAACTATGAAAACGATTAAATATTTATTTATCGGAGCAATGATGATAGGATTCAATGCTCCCACAATGGCTCAGGTAGATCATAAATCAGCCATCGAACAATTCACGAAAATTATAAAATCAGATGCTGCCGATAAGGAAGCACAAGTGAAAAACCTTTTTAAAGAATACAAAAAGGAAGCTGACGTGATGGTAGGTATCGGTCGTGCATATTTTGACATTCAGGATTTTGATAACGCTCAGAAATATGCCGATATGGCTATCAAGCGCAACAAGAACTGCGGCGATGCTTACGTTCTTTCCGGAGATATTCAGGTACTGAAAGATAATGGTGGCGCTGCATCGGCTCTATTTGAGCAGGCAATATATTTCGATCCGAAAAACCCCAACGGATACCGCCGCTATGCCCAAGTAAACAGCAAAGCCAATCCCGACGCTGCCGTAGCCAAACTGGAAGAGCTCAAAAAGCAGGTACCCGACTACCCCACAGGACTTATCTCAGCCGAAATCTTCAGCAAGGCAGGCAACCTGACAAAAGCTGTTGAATACTACGATCAGGTGGACAAGGCCAAGATGGAGGACTATCAGCTCGTAGACTACGCTTTGGCTTATTTCCTCAAAGGCGAATTCACAAAGAGTCTTGAGGTTTCAAAATACGGAAACAACAAATTCCCGAAGAATCCGGCGCTCAACCGTATTTCCTTCTACGACTTGACAAATCTCAAACAGTATGACGAGGCACTGCAATTTGCCGATGCCCTCTTCAACAAATCTGACAACACGAAGATCACCGAGAGCGACTATCTGTACTACGGATACGCATACATGGGAGCCAAAAAGTACGACGAGGCCATCGCAATGTATCAGAAATCCATTGATAACAATGAGGACAACGAGGCAGACCGCAACGATGCAATGAAGAACATTGCCGAAGCATACAAGCAAAAAGGCGATTACAAAAATGCTATTGTGGCTTACGAAAAATATCTCAATAATCTCAAGGAAAAGACTGCCAACGACATCCACACTCTCGCCGCAATGTGTGTAGCCGAAGCATCAGACTCACTCACAACAAAAGAGGTAAGTGCTGACATGTATGCCAAAGCAGACGCTTTGTATGCCGAAATGGCAGAGAAGATGCCGAGTATCGCCGATTTCGCCACACTCCAAAGAGCTCACATCGGTTATGCTCAAGACCCGGAAACAAAAGAAGGTACTGCTAAACCGCATTACGAGAAACTCGTAGAGATTATTCTTGCCAAAGATACAAAAGAGGCAAAGGACAACGAACGTCTGATAGAATCTTACCGCTATCTCGGATATTACTATCTCCTTAAGGACGATAAGCAAAATTCCGACATCTACTGGAACAAGATATTGGAGATAGATCCGGAAAACCAAATGGCTAAGCAGGCATTGGGAATGTAATGATAACAGACAAACAAGTATTCTAAAATCATAAATTTAAAGGCTGTTTCAATGAAAATTGAGGCAGCCTTTATTACTTAATTAATGAAAACATAATGGGGGGGGGTGAATGTGGCAATAGGAGAGAGATGCAAGATAAAATTCTTAAACTATTTTAATTGGACGTATGTAGGGCCGCAAACTTTTGCGGCCGCAAGTAAGATCAGACATTTCATCGAATATTAAAAATTATTACCCAATGCAGAAGGACTGAAAAGGAATGTCAAAATATTAATTCCAAAACAGCCATAAACCCGAATCGGTCATTAGAGTTCATGGCTGTTTTGGAGATTATATTTGTTGT
>CAJKQX010000073.1 GCA_905202125.1 uncultured Prevotella sp. | reverse complement strand
AATGACAAATCACCAAATCAGGGTTTAACACTTCAAATCCAGTCAGATACTTACCAATATCTCCTGCTTTGAATTCGGTTGAATTCTCGACAGTGATACTAACTTTTTCGTTCTCGAATTCGTCTACTATTTGCTTGAATCTTACTTGTTTCAAATTCAAGATAATGTTGGTCACATCTTCCTTGACACCGGGAACGGAGGAAAATTCATGTTCAACACCTGAAATACGTACGGTGTTGATGGCATAACCTTCGAGCGATGAAAGAAGAATGCGGCGCAACGCATTACCTATGGTAACGCCGAAGCCCGGCTCAAGAGGACGAAACTCGAATTTACCGAATTTGTCGTTGGCCTCCAACATTACAACTTTGTCAGGTTTTTGAAATGCTAATATCGCCATTAATTTAATGATTATTTAGAGTACAACTCAACGATTAACTGTTCCTTAATATTCTCGGGGATATCTGCGCGCTCGGGCTTGTGCAGGTATTTACCGCTCTTGGAAGCGGCATCCCACTCAATCCAAGGATATTTGCTGTGGTTGAATCCTGCAAGTGCGTTCTCGATAACTTCGAGTGATTTGGACTTTTCGCGTACACCAACAATCTGTCCCGGTTTAACGGAATAAGAAGCGATGTTTACTACTTTACCGTCGACTACGACATGTTTGTGACCTACAAGCTGACGTGCTGCCGCACGGGTGGGTGCAAGACCCAGACGGAAAACAACATTGTCAAGACGGCTTTCAAGGTTCTGCAAAAGTACCTCACCGGTGATACCGTCGGCCTTTGCAGCTTTCTCAAACATATTACGGAACTGACGCTCCAATACACCGTAAGTGTATTTAGCCTTTTGCTTCTCTGCCAACATGACTGCATACTCCGACTGCTTTCTGCGACGGTTATTGCCATGCTGTCCAGGAGGGAAGTTTCTCTTGGACAAAACTTTGTCAGCGCCGAAGATGGGTTCACCAAAACGGCGTGCAATTTTAGATTTCGGACCTATATATTTAGCCATAATTAAAAATATGCTTTATTAAAATTGTTTCTTAAAATAGTCGAACTGAGATTATACCTTACGTCTTTTGGGAGGACGGCATCCGTTGTGGGGTAACGGAGTAACATCGACGATCTCCATCACTTCAATGCCTGCACCATGTACACCACGGATAGCTGACTCACGGCCGTTTCCGGGACCTTTGACATAAGCTTTAACCTTGCGAAGACCGAGATCAAAGGCTACTTTTGCACAATCCTCGGCAGCCATCTGTGCTGCATAGGGAGTGTTCTTTTTAGAACCACGGAAGCCCATCTTACCGGCTGAAGACCATGAAATAATCTGTCCCTCGCTATTTGCCAAAGACACAATAATATTATTGAAAGAGCTATGAACATGGAGCTGTCCGATAGCGTCAACTTTCACATTTCTTTTCTTGGATGTTGCTGATTTCTTTGCCATAATTTTTTAGTTAAAAGTTAAAAGTTAAAAGTAAGAAGATTCAATGTATGAAGAGCTTCAAACTGACAACTTCAAACTAAATTTTACTTAGTAGCTTTCTTCTTGTTAGCAACAGTCTTCTTCTTTCCCTTACGTGTACGGGCGTTGTTCTTTGTGCTCTGACCGCGAACCGGAAGACCATTACGATGACGTACTCCACGATAGCAACCAATATCCATCAGTCGCTTGATATTCATTTGGACCTCTGAACGAAGGTCACCTTCAACTTTGAATTCAGCGCCGATAATTTCACGGATTTTGGCAGCTTGGTCGTCACTCCACTCATTGACCTTCAGGTCACGGCTGACACCGGCTTTATCCAATATCTTTGCTGAACTACTTCGACCTATTCCGTAGATGTAGGTCAATGCGATTTCGCCACGCTTGTTCTGGGGCAAATCTACTCCAACAATTCTTATTGCCATTTGTTAATAAAATAATAATTAATTAATAATGTTGTTTTATAAAGAGTACAAAGAATGAAATTTCTCAATTTCGTGATTCTTGACCCTTGTTTCCTAATTAGCCCTGACGCATTTTATACTTAGGGTTCTTCTTGTTGATAACGAACAGACGACCTTTACGACGGACGATTTTACAGTCGGGTGTACGCTTCTTTAATGATGCTCTTGTTTTCATATATATAAAATTTATTTGTACCTGAAAACGATTCTGCCCTTTGTCAAATCATAAGGACTCATTTCCACTTTAACCTTGTCGCCAGGCAGGATCTTGATATAATGCATTCTCATTTTTCCGGAGATATGTGCAATAATCTGAACTCCATTTTCGAGTTCGACTCTGAACATAGCATTGGATAATGATTCAACGATTGTACCATCTTGCTCTATTGCAGATTGTTTTGCCATAATTGTTATTTCTCTCTATCTAAATGTTCTATTTCTTCAAACGTGGATAAAATCTCTGAAATTCCTCGACGCACGGCTATTGTGTGCTCAAAATGCGCTGCAGGTTTCATATCGGCTGTACATATTCCCCATCTGTCAGGCATCAGGAAGACTTTGCGCTCACCCAGTGCAATCATGGGTTCGATAGCAATGCACATTCCCGATTTCAATTGCACTCCGTTACCTCTTTTCCCGTAATTGGGTATTTGAGGGTCTTCATGCATCTCACGACCAATGCCGTGTCCTGTCAACTCTCGTACAACTCCGTATCCGTGAGATTCGCAATGATTTTGAACTGCGTATCCAATGTCACCAATACGATTTCCCTCTACCGCCTGTTCAATTCCTTTATAAAGTGACTGCTTGGTTACATCAAGCAATTGTTGCACTTCACAAGAGATTTCTCCAACAGCAAAAGTATAACAACTGTCACCATTGAAAGCGTCAAGTTGGACTCCGCAATCTATCGAAATGATATCTCCATCCTTCAAAATGGTTTTATTCGACGGGATGCCATGCACAACGATTTCGTTAACGGAGGTGCAAATGCTTGCGGGAAACGGTCCTCCAAATGGGTTGGGAAAATTCTTGAACGTTGGTATTGCACCGTGGTCTCTTATGAATGTTTCGGCAACAGTATCCAATTGGAGGGTCGTTACTCCTGGTTTAATATGCTTGGCCAATTCAGCCAGAGTTGCTCCGACTAATCGGTTGGCCCGGCGCATCAACTCTATTTCATCTTCGGTCTTAAGAAATATATTCATTTCGGAAGATCAAATCAATATGCCGACACACCGGTATTACGGGTGCGTCCTGAATTCAACAATCCATCGTAATGACGCATCAACAAATGACTCTCGATCTGCTGGAGTGTGTCGATAACTACTCCGACAAGAATCAAAAGAGATGTACCACCAAAGAACTGAGAAAATTCTTGTTGCACATTGAGCAAACCTGCCAAAGCGGGCATCACTGCAATAAATGCAATGAAAAATGAACCTGGCATAGTGATGCGAGACATCACAGTGTCGATATAGTCAGCTGTGTCTTTGCCCGGACGGATTCCGGGAATGAAACCATTATTGCGTTTCATATCCTCGGCCATCTGTGTGGGATTCAAAGTGATTGCAGTATAAAAATATGTAAACAGAATGATGAGTATTACATAAATGCAATTATACAACAAACTCCGGTTATCCATTAATGAGCGTACAACCCAGTTGGCATTTTCACCTTGATACTGTACAATTACAAGCGGAATGAACATCAATGCCTGAGCAAAGATGATTGGCATAACGTTTGCGGCGAACAGCTTAAGGGGAATATATTGACGTGCTCCACCATATTGTTTGTTTCCAACTACACGCTTGGCATACTGCACAGGAACTCGTCTTGTACCTTGTACCAAAAGTATTGATGCACAAACAACAGCATAAAGAATCAGTATCTCTATGATAAACATAATCAGACCGCCACCGGAAATGGCAGAAATACGCGAACTAACCTCCTGAAAGAAAGCTTGTGGCAAGCGTGCGATAATACCTATCATAATGATCATTGAGATACCATTTCCTACTCCTTTATCGGTTATGCGTTCACCCAACCAGAGAATAAACATACTACCGGCTGCCAAAATAATTGTGGCGGGTATCATGAACACTGTCCATGATATGTCTGATGCCAAAGCCTGGCTTGCTTGATTCTTGAGGTTCAAAAGGTATGAAGGTGCCTGAAGGAACAAGATTGCTACCGTCAGGACACGAGTATACCAACTGATTTTCTTGCGGCCGCTCTCTCCCTCTCTCTGCATTTTCTGGAAATAGGGAACAGCGACTGCAAGAAGCTGCATAACGATAGAAGCTGAGATGTATGGCATGATTCCAAGTGCAAAGATTGACGCATTGGAAAATGCACCACCGGAGAACATGTCAAGCAGCGACATAAGGCCGCCTGATGTTTGCGACTGTAATTTTTCCAACATGCTCGGATTGATGCCAGGAAGCACCACAAACGAGCCAAAACGGTATATGGCCGTAAACAGGAGAGTAATGAGGAGTCGCTGACGCAAATCCTCAATTCTCCAACAGTTCTTCAGTGTCTCAATAAACTTTTTCATTTACTTAGATTATAGTTGTGTTACCCCCCACAGCTTTGATTGCCTCTTCAGCTGTTTTTGAGAAAGCATTTGCTTCAACATCAATTTTGGCTTTCAATTCGCCATTACCAAGAATCTTCACAAGAACATTTCCCTTGACAACATTGGCTGCCTTGAGTTCAGCAAGTCCTATCTTGGTAAGGTTCTGACTATCGGCCAGGCTCTGAAGAACAGACAGGTTAACTGCAAAATACTCTTTGTGATTGATATTCTTGAATCCGGCTTTCGGAACGCGACGATAAAGAGGCATCTGACCTCCTTCGAAACCAATCTTATTCTTGTATCCGGAACGTGCCTTTGCACCTTTGTGACCGCGGGTTGAAGTACCACCAAGTCCGGAACCCGGACCACGTCCTATTCGACGGCAAGAATGTGTGGAGCCCTCTGCTGGTTTTAAACTATTTAATTTCATTGTTTTTCTTTTTTAAAGATAATTATTCAACTACTGTTACCAGATGATGAACCTTGCGGATCATGCCGCGATTACTGGGCGTATCCTCGATCTCAACAATCTGAGATATCTTGTGCAAGCCTAAAGCGAGAAGAGTGCTCTTTTGAGATTTATCTGCTCCAATACGGCTTTTGATTTGTTTTACTTTTATTGTTGCCATTGTAATCTTTCTTATCCGTTAAATACTTTATCCATACTAACACCACGTACACCGGCTATGGTATAAGCATCACGCACTTGCGACAAAGCCTCGATTGTGGCTTTTACCAAGTTGTGAGGGTTAGAAGAGCCTTTAGATTTTGCAAGTATATCTGTAATACCTACACTTTCAAGAACAGCACGCATAGCACCACCGGCAACAAGTCCGGTACCGGCTGCGGCAGGTCTCATGAATACTTGTGCTCCACCGAAACGAGATTCAACCTCGTGTGGTATGGTACCTTTAATGAGAGATACTTTAACAAGATTCTTTTTGGCGGCTTCAACACCTTTAGCGATAGCTGCGGTCACCTCACCGGCCTTGCCGAGTCCATAGCCGATAACGCCTTTACCGTCACCGACAACGACAATAGCAGCAAATGTGAATGTGCGACCTCCCTTTGTTACCTTTGTAACACGATTGATAGCTACCAGGCGGTCTTTCAACTCAACGTCACTATATACTTTTACTTTATTCATTGCCATAATCGTTTAAAATTTAAGACCTCCCTTACGAGCAGCTTCAGCCAACTCCTTAACACGTCCGTGATAAAGATAACCGTTACGGTCGAAAACGACAGTTGTGACACCGGCAGCCAAAGCGTTGGCAGCTACGAGTTCACCAACTTTTGCGGCTTGTTCTATTTTAGGCATTTTTTCAAGTCCCAGAGAAGAAGCGGATGCGACAGTCGTTCCGGTCAAGTCATTTATAACCTGCGCATAAATCTGTTTGTTGCTGCGGAAAACACTCAGACGAGGACGTTCTGCAGTACCATTCACGCGCTTACGAATTCTAAATTTAATTTTTATTCGTCTTTCTACTTTCTTTGTTGTCATAATCGTAAATTTTAAAAGGTTACTTAGCAGAAGCTGATTTACCAGATTTTCTGCGGATAATTTCGCCCTTGAAGAGGATACCTTTACCTTTGTAAGGCTCCGGTTTACGGAAAGTACGAATTTTTGCGCAAATGAGTCCGATTAACTGTTTGTCGCAAGACTCCAACATCAACAGAGGATTTTGGTTTCTCTCACTTTTTGTCTCAACTTTGACTTCTTTGGGAAGTTCGAGGAAAATAGGATGAGTATAACCAAGTGAGAATTCTATCACATTGCCCTGGTTGGAAACACGATAACCAACACCGATCAACTCCAATGTTTTCTTATAGCCCTCACTGACACCTACAACCATATTGTTAACTAATGAACGATACAAGCCGTGATATGCCTGTTTCTGTTTGTAGTTGGTGGCGTTGCTTTCGTCTACTTCGAATGTTATCACATTGTCATCAATCTTAACGAGGATAGACGGATCAATCTGCTGGGAAAGTTCGCCTTTTGGTCCTTTTACGTTTACAACTCCGTTGTTAAAAGATACGGTTACTCCTGCCGGAATATGGATTGGTAATTTACCTATTCTTGACATATTAAATCCTCCAAATTAATAAACGAAACAAAGAATTTCACCACCGATTTTGAGATTGGCAGCTTCTTTATCAGTCATTACACCTTTGGATGTAGATAATATTGCAATACCTAATCCGTTAATTACTCTCGGCATGTCTTTGTAACCAGTGTATCTACGGAGACCTGGTGTTGAGACACGTTTCAATGCTTTGATAGCATTAACTTTAGTTGCAGGATCGTATTTCAATGCAACTTTGATAGTACCTTGCGGACCATCCTCTACAAATTTGTAGTTAAGGATGTAGCCCTGCTCAAACAAGATCTTTGTGATCTCTTTCTTCAAATTTGAAGCAGGTACTTCAACGACACGATGATGTGCCATGATAGCGTTTCTGAGTCTTGTCAGATAATCTGCTATTGGATCTGTCATATTATATAAGTTTTAATTAATCGGGACTACCCCGACAATATTAAATAAAAATTACCAGCTTGCTTTCTTTACGCCCGGAATAAGACCGGCTGAAGCCATCTCGCGGAACTGAATACGAGAGAGACCGAACTGACGGATATATCCTTTTGGACGACCTGTGATCTTGCAACGGTTGTGCAGACGAATCGGGTTGGCATTCTTCGGGATATCCTGAAGTTTACGAGCTGCCTCGTAAGCTTCTACCGGATCCTCTGTTGTAGCGATGATTTTTTTGAGGGCAGCACGCTTTTCAGCGTAACGAGCAACTAATTTTGCGCGTTTTACCTCACGGGCTTTCATTGATTCTTTTGCCATATTACTTAATCGTTTTTAGCGTTTTTGAATGGGAGGCCAAATGCTTTGAGTAAAGCGTAACCTTCCTCATCAGTTCTGGCTGTTGTGACAAATGTAATATTCATACCCTGGATACGATCAATTGAATCGATGTTGATTTCCGGGAAGATGATCTGCTCTTGAATACCGAGAGTATAGTTTCCACGTCCATCCAACTTTGTTTCGATTCCCTTGAAATCGCGGATACGGGGCAATGCGATTCGTACCAATTTCTCAAGGAATTCGTACATACGCTCGCGACGCAATGTAACCATCACACCGATTGGCATCTTCTTACGAAGTTTGAAATTTGCAATATCCTTTTTAGAATATGTTGCAACGGCTTTCTGGCCGGTGATAGCTGTGATTTCGTTGATAGCTACATCAATGATCTTCTTATCTTGTGTAGCATCGCCGAGACCCTGGTTGATGACAATCTTCTTCAGGACAGGCACCTGCATTGAAGAAGAATAGTTGAACTGTTTTTTCAGTGAAGGAGCAATGCTCTCAACATAAACTTTCTTTAACTGTGCTGTATCCATTATTTGATTTCCTCCCCAGATTTTTTTGCTATACGAACCTTTTTGCCATCGTCAGTCTTCTTGATAGCGACACGAGTGGGTTTGCCACTCTTCGGGTCAATCAGGCTCAAATTTGAGATATGAATAGAAGCCTCTTGTTTGACAATGCCACCCTGAGGATTTTTTGCAGAGGGCTTAGTGCTCTTGGATACGATGTTGACGCCTTCGACAAAAGCGCGGTTCTTGTCAACCAAAACCTTGAGCACCTTTCCGGTTTTACCCTTGTCCTCACCGGCAAGAACAACAACCGTATCGTTTTTCTTAATATGTAACTTACTCATTTCTTATCGTTTTAAAATTATAGAACCTCAGGTGCCAAAGAAACGACTTTCATATTCACAGCACGGAGCTCACGGGCAACAGGGCCGAAGATACGGCTTCCGCGGAGTTCACCGGCATTGTTGAGCAATACGCATGCATTATCATCAAAACGGATGTATGAACCATCAGCACGGCGTATTTCTTTCTTTGTGCGAACAACTAAAGCTTTTGATACTGCTCCTTTTTTCAAATCACTTGAAGGAATGACATTCTTGACAGCAACGACAATGATGTCACCAACGCTTGCATAACGACGGCCTGTACCACCGAGTACTCGGATACAGAGAGCTTCACGGGCACCGCTGTTATCACATACTGTAAGTCTTGATTCTGTCTGTATCATAATTACTTAGCTTTTTCAATTATTTGAACTAATCTCCATCTCTTTGTTTTGCTCAAAGGACGGGTTTCCATGATGAGTACAGTATCGCCGACATTGGCTTCACCTTTCTCGTCATGTACATGGTATTTCTTTGTTTTCTGAACAAATTTACCATAAATAGGGTGCATCTCCTTGAACTTAGCTGCAATAACAATGGTTTTATCCATTTTGTTGCTGATAACGACACCCTGTCTTGTTTTTCTTAAATTTCTTGTTTCCATCTGGCCCATTGTTATTTATTAAGTTCTCTCTGACGGAGTTCGGTTTTCATACGTGCGATATCACGACGAACGGCCTTAATCTGTGATGGATTCTCGAGAGGAGAAATTGAGTGGTTCAACTTCATCTGATGAAGTTTTTCTACCTCGTTCTCCAATTTTTCAGTCAGATCCTTGATATCAAGTTCTTTTAATTCTGCAATCTTCATAGTTTAAGCGTTTTTATCGTAATCACGTCTAACAATAAACTTGGTTTTGACAGGCAGTTTCTGTGCACCCAGACGAAGAGCCTCTTTGGCTACCTCGAATGGTACGCCTTCTACCTCGAAAAGTATGCGTCCCGGAGTAACCGGTGCAACCCATCCTGCGGGATCTCCCTTTCCTTTACCCATACGTACATCAGCAGGTTTGCGAGTGATGGGTTTGTCCGGGAAAATGCGTATCCAAACCTGGCCTTCACGGTTCATGTAACGGTTTACCGCTACACGTGCGGCCTCAATCTGGCGGCTGTCTATCCATTTTGCCTCAAGGGTCTTGATGCCGAACGAGCCGAAAGCCAACTGTGTGCCTCGGTGGGCATTACCCTTATTGCCACGACCGTCTTGTGGTCTTCTATATTTTACTCTTTTTGGCTGTAACATGATAGTTTCTTTCTTTTAACGGTTATTGTTTCTCTTGCGATTGCCGCGGTTTCCACGACCGCTATTAGAACCACCACTCTGCTTTTCCTGTGTGAAATTGGGTGTTAGGTCACGCTCACCGTAAACTTCACCACGGCAGATCCAAACCTTGATACCGAGAAGACCTACCTTTGTGAGGGCCTCGGCCTGACAGTAGTCGATATCTGCACGGAATGTGTGCAATGGGGTTCTTCCCTCTTTGTACATTTCCTTACGGGCCATTTCGGCACCGTTCAGACGACCGGTAATTTGGATTTTAACGCCTTCAGCGCCGGCGCGCATTGTATTTTGAATAGCCATTTTGATAGCGCGGCGATATGCAATCTTACCCTCTACCTGACGTGCGATGTTGTTAGCAACGATTGTAGCGTCGAGTTCGGGCTTCTTTACCTCAAAAATGTTGATTTGGATGTCCTTCTTGTAGAGTTTCTTAAGTTCCTCTTTCAGTTTATCAACATCTTGACCTCCTTTTCCAATGACGATACCCGGACGGGCAGTACAAATAGTGATAGTGATGAGCTTCAGTGTACGCTCTATGACTATCTTCGATACACTTGCTTTAGCCAAGCGCTCGTTCAGGTATTTACGTATTTTACGGTCTTCAACTAAGTTGTCGCCGAAGTTTTTGCCTCCGAACCAATTAGAATCCCAACCACGGATGATACCGAGACGATTGCTTATTGGATTAACTTTCTGTCCCATTCTACTTAATTATTTTTCGTCATTAGTTTTGGAATCAACAAACAGTGTCACGTGATTGCTACGTTTGCGGATGCGATATCCACGTCCCTGCGGTGCAGGTCTCATGCGCTTCATTGTAACACCCTCATCAACGAACACCTTTGATATATAGAGTTCGCCGTCTTCAGCCTTACGGTTATTTTTGGCCTCCCAGTTAGCAATTGCTGAGCGCAACAGTTTCTCAACATCGGCAGCAGCCTGCTTTTTGGAGAATCGCAGAACGCCCAATGCACGGTTGACCTCCATGCCACGAACCATATCTACGACGTAGCGCATTTTGCGTGGTGATGAAGGAACGCCTTTGAGCTTTGCGAAATACAAATTCTTAAGGGCTTCTTTTCTTTTTTCAGCCGCTATATGTTTTCTTGCTCCCATTATTATTTCTTTGTTTTAAATGGTTTAAACCTGCTTACTTTTTATTTCCGGCATGTCCTCCAAACTTACGTGTGGGAGAGAACTCACCGAGCTTGTGTCCTACCATGTTTTCGGTAACGTAAACAGGGATAAATTTATTTCCGTTATGAACTGCAACAGTGTGTCCCACGAAATCCGGGGATATCATTGATGCTCTGGCCCAAGTCTTGACAACAGTCTTTTTACCACTTTCATTCATGGCGAGAATCTTCTTCTCAAGAGACACGTTGATATATGGACCTTTTTTTAATGAACGACTCATAATTTACTCTTGTTAACTATAATTATTTATTAGCTCTTTCGATGATATACTTGTTTGAAAGCTTCTTCGGTGCACGTGTCTTGAGACCCTTAGCGTAGAGGCCCTTACGTGAGCGGGGATGGCCTCCTGACTGACGGCCTTCACCACCACCCATCGGGTGATCAACAGGGTTCATAACAACACCACGGTTGT
>CAJKQX010000072.1 GCA_905202125.1 uncultured Prevotella sp. | reverse complement strand
CAGGGACCTCCAGATTATGAGTCTGTTGCTCTAACCAACTGAGCTACAAGTCCGGCTTATCCGGTGTGGATAAGTTTTTCGGGTGCAAATTTACGGAGTTTTGGGCAAACTGCCAAATAATTTCTTTGAAAAATGTTTTTTTATTTCACGTAAATCTTTTTTGTCTCGTTGCCGGCTCGTACGATATACAATCCTTTGGTGGAAATAGAGGTTTGGACGTTGTCGGAAGATATTTTTCGTCCGTCAGGCATATAAACGTTGATATGACCCTGAGAGGTGATGGTTCGTCCGTCGATGGTTATCGAGTTGTTAGCAGTGGCGTTGGTAATACCGTTGGTATCGGATGTTTTTGTGTTTTGGGCAATCACGGCGTTTGTGAGTTCGAGACCTTTCACGTCGTATGTTTTTGATTGGTCCACGCCGGCGTAGTCCATCACGATTATTCCCACAGATTCTATGTTCTCCTTATTGTCCAACCATTCGATGGCGGCCTGATTGATTTTGGCGGCATTGTCGCGATATCCGTCCGAGCTGGCGTTCTTTGTGTAGCCTGAGGTATGGTTGATGACCCATCGACGCGATTTCAGTTTGATGCTTTCATTGAGCATGTTGATGACAGTGGCTTTTTTCGTGTCCACGCCATCGGTGCCGGTGCAGTCGTAGAAATCCTGTACCATTGCAAACTCGCCGATGCCACCGGTGCCTGTCACTCTGGCTTTGCGCTGTTCTGTGAAATCACTGCTGTGGCTCCACGACGTGATGTATCCGCCCACCGGTCCGTTGTTATAAGTGTCGCGGCTGAGCACGAGTATCTTGCCGCGGATATCGCCTATTTTCATCGATGCCTTGAAAGGCATGAGCCACGGAGATATGTCTTCAGCGTTGAGACATTCGTCCATCAGTTCGGCCCAGGCACGTCCGTCTTTCGAGTCGGCATCGTTCTCGTGACGCATTATGACAATGGCAAATTCTCCGGGATTCTCCTTCAGTTTGTCGCGCAGTGTGGCAAGAGCGTTGGCAAAACTGATTTTTGTCTCGATGATGCCATGATATATCTGCAGGTATGATTCTTCTCCGGTGCCTCTTACTGTCGGCCGGAGGTCGAATGCGCGTATGCCGCAGTCCCATTGAGCTCCGATGCCGAGTTCTTGGGTTTGTGCCGTACTTGGTCCAAGAATTGCACCCAGTCCACCTCCGAAGCCCTCGCCCGTTGCGGCATCATGTGTGCCGGGTATTGACATTTTGGTGACATAGACATTGTCGTCCATGTTCGTGATCCAGTTGTCCGCATTGGCTGTCTGTGTGAACAATGCACAGCCGACCGCTATAATGGTGAATGATCTGCTTATGATTTTCATATCTGTTGTTATTTTGTTTTTAGGTAAATGTCGGATAAGTATTGTTTGATGCCCCGGCTTATCGAGTCGAGGCCGAAGAGCGAAGGATCTATGTCTTCGGTTTTCATCCACAAACACTCCGCTGCGTCGTCCGCCGCATGCAGATTGTCGGTGTTTTCCACCTCGCAAGCGAAAAACATGTCCATCGTCGGTATGTTGATGCCGCTGTAACAGTAGGTGTTGGGCAGACTGAAAAGATAGTGTGTGGCGGTCACCTTCAGTCCCGTCTCTTCCTCCACCTCGCGCGTTACGCTCTGTTCGGCCGTCTCGCCAATGTCACAAAATCCGCCGGGCAGGTCGAGCGTACCTTGAGCAGGAGCGTTCTTGCGGCGTGTGACGAGTAGCTCGCCCCGCTCGTTGTGTATGATGGCTACGTTGGCGGCGCTCGGGTTGATGAAATATTCAAAGCCGCAGTGGTTGCATTTCTTGCTTTTCCAACTGCTCTCGTTGAACCTTCCCCCGCACACGGGGCAATATCTGAATTTATCTAATGGGTGCATGTCGTTGCTTTATCGGTTTACAGGTATATTGAGATTTGTGAATGTTGTCGATTCGGGAATTCCTGATATGTGTGCAATATTACAAAAAATATATTATCTTTGCAAATAATTGGTTTGCTATCATATAACTGAAAACATATAAAAGACATGAAGATAACAAGGAATTTGTTTTACGTGGTATTGGCTTTCGTGGCCATGCCCGCTTTTGCACAGAAGACATTTGATGTGAATCTTTGGCAGGACGATGTGCGCGGCAACAACGGCGACCCCACTGATATTGCCAAAGTGAGAGTGTTTCTTCCATCCGAGAAAGAGGCCACTGGCCGTGCCGTGGTGATATGTCCCGGCGGAGGATATGAACATCTGGCGCTCGATCATGAGGGCTACGACTGGGGACAGTTCTTTACCGATCAGGGTATTGCGGCCATCGTTCTCAAATATCGCATGCCTCACGGCAATACCGAGGTGCCTATTCTCGACGCCGAGGAAGCGATGCGTATGGTCAGGAACAATGCCAAGGCATGGCATGTCAACCCTTCCGATGTGGGCATTATGGGATTCTCTGCCGGCGGTCATCTTGCCTCCACCATCGCCACTCATTCAAGCGGTGATGCCAAGGCCGATTTCCAGATACTTTTCTATCCCGTCATTACGATGATGCAGGGATACACCCATCAGGGATCGCGTGACAATCTTCTGGGCAAGAACGTGAAAAAGAAAGATGAGCAACTGTACAGCAACGAACGCCAGGTGACGCGCAACACTCCGCGCGCCTGCATCTTTCTCAGTGATGACGACGATGTGGTGCAACCCTCCAACGGCGTGAATTATTATATCGAGTTGTTCCGTCATGATGTGCCGGCCACGCTGCATGTATATCCTGACGGAGGTCACGGCTATGGCATGCGCAACAGTTTCAGATATCACATCGAGATGCTTCTCGACCTGAAGGCATGGCTCAGAAGCTTTTAGCCTTCTTCACACTTTCTCACCTAAAGGATAATATTAAGGCCGTATATGCTTGTTTGCACATACGGCCTTGTATTTTTCTATTGATAATAGGTTTCTCGTGTCCGTCTTACAGCAGTGATTGTATCTCCGCATCCAGATTTTTGATTTGCACGTCGCGTTTATACACGTTGGTGTCCTTGCCGAGCAGGAAGAATGTGGGTACCATCTGCACGTTGTACATGCCGAATACCGTGTCGATGTTGTCGCCTGCATACACGCTTATCCACGGCAGGGCGGCCGTCTGCTCCTTCCAGAAATGCTCGTTGGTGTCGGCCGACACCTGGTAGATCTCCAGCCCGCGACTATGATATTTGTTGTACAGCTCGCGCAGCATCATGATGCGTTTGGTCGATCCTTCGCCCGCAAACAGGTGAAAATCGAGTATCACCACCTTGCCCGAGAGTGATGACAGACGTCTCGTCACGCCCTTGTGGTCGGGCAGGGCGATATCTATCACGCCCGATGTATTTATTAGTTTGGGGTCGATGGCGGCATTTTGTTTTGCCTTTATTATCCGGACATTTTTCAGACCTTCCAACGCTATGTTGTGAAGATTGGCCCCGCGCTCCGACTCGGGGTAGAAAGCGTCCCAGCTTGTGGCCACGGCGGCAAACACCTTAGTGTCTTTCTCGTTGTTGCGGGGGTTGAAGATGAGCGACTGCATACCTCCCACGTTCACCGTCTGGAACAGTGCGAAATACGAGTAAGCCTTCATCGGCTCGTTGAAAATGTATTTTGTCTTCACCGCCGTTTTGTATTCTTCCACGACGCTCATCACACTGTCGGTCACCTCATCAACTTTGAGCATCGGAGCGTTTACTATCATACGGATACGGTTTTGCAGTTGCATCTGCATCATTGCGAGTTCTTTGATTTTCGTACAGTTGTCCGATCCTTTTATCTCATATTGAGAAGCCATTGTCGGATACGACGCCTTCACCTCGATGGTCTCTGTGGAGTCCACCGCCACATTGATTATCTGTCCGGCTATGCGCAGACGATAGAACTCCGGTGCGCCGTTCTCCTTGCCGCTGAAAGCAAAACTTCCGTCATCGCCCAGTTTCACCGAGTCGATCTTCACCGCTCCGTTGAGGCTCATGTTCTCAAGATAGAGCGTCGAGTCTTTGGCTTCGGCGATGTTGCCGTTTATATGGAATTTCTTTTCGTTGCACGACGTGATGCCCATGACCGATGCCACGATGGCTGTTGCGGTGATGAGTTTTGACCATGTATTTCTTTTCATAATTGGTTTACATTTATTATCCAAGATGCAAACTTACATATTTTTTTCGTATTTCTTGATAGTTGTACGATGTTTTTTTGAAGGTACGGCTACCATATAATATAAAAGGAGTGGAACGCTGATTCCACTCCTTCCGTACTTATCAATATCTTATTTTGAGGTATTTCACGCCGTGCGTCGGTATGAAATACTTTGTGTCGGCCGTGTCGAGATCTTTCTGTCGCCACAGGTCGCGCACACTCTCCAGTTTGTTTATGCCGAGCTGACCGAAATAGCGGGCGAAGTCCACGCTAATGTTGTCGCCTTCGAGGTTGAATATTCCCACGGCGTAGCTGCCGTCGGCCAACGGGCGTTTCCATATCTGTATGTTGCCGTCGTGCACCTCGCGTTTGGCCTGTCGGCCGAGGACATCCTGATTGATGGCGTTCACCTCGTTGTTGCACAGCAGTCCGAGTGTGAAATCGTCTATCTGCGATACGTCGCAGCCTATGAGCATATTGGCGGCCAGCAGTGTCCATAGACTGATGTGGGTGTATTGTTCGTCGGGAGTGAGCCTTGAGTCGCGCAGATTGGCGCTCCATCCCACCTTGCCCACGATGAGCATGTCAGGGTCGTTCCAGTGTCCGGGAGCGGCGTAGGGATGGAGTGGGGCCTGGGCGTTGAATCCTATGTCATAGAGCGATTCCCATGTGTCGAGGATATCTCCCGTCGTGCGCCATGAGTTGGCGTCCACATACGGTCCCCATTTCCACACTTCTGCCATGCCATACTGGCACAGACTGTAGAATATGTCGCGTGGTTGCTCGCGCAGATGACGCTCCATTATCATGTAAGGATGGATGAAGGCAGAGATGCTACGGTCGCGTGTTTTGTCGTATTCGCGCGAGTATCCGCACCAGTCATACTTCAGATAGTCTATGCCCCAGGCGTTGTAGGTCTCGGCGTCCTCGCGTTCGTATCCTATCGAGCCGAGATTACCGCCGCAGGTGCGGTCGCCGGGCGATGAGTAGATGCCGAATTTCAAGCCGTTCTCATGCAGCCAGTGGCCCAGGCCTTTCATGTCAGGGAATTTCTCGTTGGCGAGCAACAGACCCTCGGCGGTGCGTTCTTTTGCCTCCCAGGCGTCGTCCACGTTGACATACGAGTATCCGTAGTCGGCCAGACCTTTGTCGAGTATGGCCTGGGCGGACGACATCACTTTCTGCTGCGACACGCTCAGTCCCCAGCAGTTCCAGCTGTTCCATCCCATAGGAGGAGTAAGGGCTATGCGGTCGCCCACCTTGATGATGAACTTCTGCGATGTCTTGCCGGCTTTGTTCTCGGCACAGAGTGTCATCTCATAGTCACCGCGGGTGTTCAACTTGCCCGATATCACTCCGCGCTCGGCGTCGAGCGACAGGCCCTCCGGCATGTTCTCCACCGAGTATTTCATCGGTTTCACGCCCGACATAGGTATCTTGAATATCACCGGTGAGCCGGGACGCACACCGTACACCAGTGGTCCGTTGTATCGCGGAGCGTCCGGAGCTGCCGGTGTGAGGATGTATTTGGGCACGAATGTGCGGGTTATCGTCTTACCGCTCCATCCGTCTTTGTAGCTCACGTCCACTTTCACGCAGTGGTTCTTGGGATAGGTGATGGCTATGTCAAGTGTTTTGAAGGCTGCGATATTTATGTTTTTGTCGAATGAGTAAATCACCTTTCCGTTTTCGGTGTCGGTAGCAGTGACGGTGAGATGACCCTTTTGTTTCTGCCGGCAATGATTTTTCAGCACGATGCCACATTGTGCTTTGGGTTCAAAACTGCCCTGACGGTAGCCCATCTCAAGAGCGTCCAGCATATCCGGCACGATTATTCTTACTGTGTCGCTGAATATTCCGGCACCGCCCTCACCGTTGTACACACGCACGGCGATAGTGTTTTCCCCGTCCCAGTTTATCAGTTTGCTGTCGACCGCCACCTTATAGTTGCGGTAATAGTTCCACGCTGTCTCTACTATGGGGCCGCCGGGTATCTTCGGCGCTTTGCCTGTACGGCCGATGAGATGGCCGTTGAGATACGTCTCGTCGGTGTCGTCCACCTTCGCTATGTAGAACACCAGCGAGTCACGCAGATTGGATTTCTCGAGCAACGAACGTGGAATCACCGTCTTCATGCGATACCACGCGTACCCATTGGCGTGTGTGATGCCCTGCGCGTTCCACGGGATGAAGGTCTTGAGAGTCTGCCATCCGCTGTCATCGAATGTCGTCTCTTTCCAATTCTTGTCATCTCCTACGCGGAATTTTGCTTCGGGAATTTTGATTTGTTGTGCCCCGATGTTCATCATGCAGGCCATCGTCAGACACATGACTGTCAATAATCTTTTTCTCATAACGAATAAGTTTTTTAGGTTGATTTTCTTATCTTCTTTTTTGTCGATTCAAAGTTTTGATTAATATGTTTTGGCTCACAAGTCAGGCTTTATACCAAACGTCCCTGTAAGTGAGTCGTACTTACAGGGACGCCTTTATGTTAATGTCTTATTTTCTTGACATTGTCATGTTTCGGATTAACTCCATCCCGGATTAGGTGTCAGAGCCGGGTTGCGCTGTATCTCATCCTGAGGTATCGGGTAGAGGAGTACAAATGTCGGGAGGACACCCTTCTTGGTTACACCTACCGGCTTGTTCTGGATATTTGCGTTTTCCAGACTTACCCAGTTCAGCTTGCCAGGTACGTTGCTTGCTTCCGGGTAGAGACGAGTACGACGGATGTCGTCCCATACCTTGAACTCAAGCACCAATTCGTGCAGACGCTCTGTGAGTATTGATTGAATGAGATCGTTGCCTGTGGCTGTCTCGTCGGCCAGACCGGCACGTTTGCGTACCTTGTTGAGGTATTTCTTGGCCATTTCCGGTATGTTGATGCGGGCATAGCCTTCGGCAGCGATGAGCAGCACCTCGGCATAGCGCATGGTCGGGATGTTGTTATGGCCGCCATGATTTCTGATGATGGCATCTTCTTCAAACCATGACCACTGTCCGGGATAGTTCAGAGTGTGTGTCACGCCTGTCTTGTCGGTGTAGTGATTGAAGAAGAACACTTTCTCGTGACCGCGGATGTCCTCGGGAGCATAGCTGTTGAGAATCATGTCGCATGGCTGATAAGCCTTGTGCTGCACGTTCATTGAGAACACCGATTGGCCATTGGCGTCTTTCCATCCGGTACATTCCGAACCCATGCAGCGGTTAACGTATCCGTTGCCCACGTTCTGGTTATCGTAATCATACTCTTTGGCAAAGATGATTTCCTTTGTAGTCTTCGAGTTCTTGATTGTCTCCCATGCAGACTGTGTGCCATCCAAACTTCCGTTTTCCTGTTCCAGCTGGGCTGTGTTGCCGGATATTACCAGTTCGGCTGTCTCGGCTGCTTTCTTGTAGTCGGCCTCGCCTCCGTTGCACGGATAACCGGCACGCTGCAGATAAACCTGAGCCAACAGTGTCTGTGCCATTGCGCGTGTCACGTGGCCCTTGTTGTCGTAGAACGACTTGTTGGGCAGCGAGTTGTTTGTGATGATGTTCGTGAGGTCGTTAATGATGTTCTCATACACCTTTGCGGAAGGAGTGCGCTCTCTGTACATGTCGGTGGGCGACTCATACGGTGACTCGATGTAAGGCACATCGCCAAACTCCTTCACGAGATAGAAATAAGCGTATGCGCGGAAGAACTTGGCTTCTGCCACATAGCTGTCTATCGTGGCCTGGTCGAGTACGTTTGTCATTTTAGGCACGTTGGCCAATACGAAATTGGCACGTGATATACCCTTGTAGAATTCATGCCAGAGGCTCATTGCCGGGTCGGAGAATTTCTCAAGTGTATATGTACTTGATTTTGATGACTCTGCCAACTGGTTGTCGCCATGGTCGTCATAGAACAGACCCGAGATGATGCCACCATACATTGTGGCCGTAGGCTGCCATCCCGTATTGCTGAGATTGTTCAGATAAGGCACACCGCCCATGTAGAGTGCGGCAACACCACTTTCAGCATCAGCTTTGGTTTTCCAGAAACCTTGGGCAGGTTTCATGTCTTTAGGATCTTCTTCGAGGAAAGAGTCACATGAAGTGAAACTCATTGCGCAAAGAAACAATGCAGACATTATTTTTATTGAATTTTTCATATTGAGTTTCTTTTTTTCTTGTTATACAACGATTACAGTGTAACATTCAGACCGAATGTGAAGGACTTGGCGCGAGGATAAGAGAAGAACTGACGGCTGGTACCCCAGTTGTTTCCACCCAGACGTGTCGAGTTGTCGGGGTCGTATCCCTTGTAGTCCTTGGAGCATATCAAGGCGAAATTGTTCAGGTTGGCGTATACACGCAGACCCTTCAGACCGATGCGTTTGCAGATGTTCGGGTCGAATGTGTAGCCCAATTGCAACATGTTGAAGCGCAGGTAAGAACCATCGCATATCCAGTCGGAGTCAGCGCTGTTGTTGGCTCCCTGTCCGAAGTTGTTCAGACGGATGGCCTGCTCCTTGCCGTTAGGATTGGTGTCGGGATCCCAAGCCTCCTGATAGAGACGGTCGAGACCGTTGGTCAGGAAACGTGCCACGGTGGAGTGGTAGTACTCCTGCATGATGTCAGCACCCAGTGAGAACTGGAGGTCGAGTGTCAAGTCGAAATTCTTGTATGTGAATGTGTTGATGAACGAACCCATTACGTCGGGCAGACCGTTACCGATGATCTGACGCTGTTTGTATGTCACTTTCTCACCGATGACGCCCGGTATGTTCATTGTCTCGGCATCCCAGTGCTCCGGTACGCCGTCGTATATACCTGCGCGTTTGTAACCGTAGAATGAAGACAGAGGCTCACCCTCACGAATCAACATGTCATAGCCTACGAATCCGTCACGCAATATCTGACGTTTGCCGCTGATGGGGTCAACAGATGCGTTTTCGTCCAGTTTGTCCACCTTGTTCTTGTTCCAACCCAAGTTGAGGGTAGAGGTCCACTGGAAATCGTTGGTCTGTATAGGATATGCTGTGATGAGCAAGTCGATACCTCGGTTGGATACCGAACCGATGTTGTCCATGATTGAAGAGTAACCGGTGCTCTCAGGTACGGGACGGTCGAGCAACAGGTCGGTGGTGTGCTTGTAGTAGTAGCTGAAATCGATGTTCAAGCGGTTGTTGAACAGTCCGAGTTCGAAACCTGCATCCCACTGTGCTGTCTTCTCCCATTTCAGTTTCGGGTTGGGCATGTTGTCGAGGTAAGACACTGTTACCATCTGTCCGCCGAGGATAGTGGTGCCCTGACTTACTACTGCCAACGAGCGGTATGTACCGATCTCCGAGTTACCTGTCACACCGAATGATGTGTGCAGCTTCAGTTTGCTGATATACTTGTTGTTCTTGAGGAAATCCTCGTTGCTTGCCATCCATCCCAAACCTACCGACGGGAAGAAAGCGTACTTGTTGTCGTCACCGAACTTTGAAGAACCATCATAACGACCTGTAACGGTTGCCATGTACTTGTCATCATAGTTGTAAGCCATACGGAGGAAATAAGAGTTCATCGCCCATTTGTCGTAGTCAGAACCTACCGATGGTTTCTGTGTGCCGCTGCCCAGGTTGTAGTAGCCGTAGTAGTCATCGGTGAAATGGCTGTCCGATGCACTTGAGTAAGTGTATTTGCGAGCTTGCCATGATGCACCTGCCATAGCGTTGATGCGATGTTTGCCGAAATTGTTGATATAAGTCAGATAAGATTCCTCCTGCCAATAGAATGTATCGGAGTTGCTTGCACTTGCCGAACCCTCTGAAGCACCCGCATCGATGATCTGGTGGGGCTGGAACGGTATATAGTTGGCATCACGGTTGTGGTGGTAGTCGATACCGTATTGTGTCTTGAAATCAAGACCTTTGGCCAGATGTAATGTCAGGGCTGCATTACCGAAAATCTGTGTGCGATAACGCATGTTCTTTATGCGGTTCAACTGCTCGACAGGGTTAGCAACACCTTCCGGTCCGAATGTCTGATAACCGCTGTTGGGGTTGTTCTTGTCGTTCAGGATGCCGTTTGTGCTGATCATGTTGTTCTGCACATATTCGCCGTTGAGCTGTACGGGGAGCCACGGCAACTGCTCTATCATCGTACGCAGTGCGCCCTGTCCGTAAGGGTTGTCGCTTGTACGGTTGCCCCATGTGTGGTTCACCAAGAGGTTGACGCTTGTGGAGAGCCATTTGGTCGGGTTGTCATCATAGGTCATCTTGGCGTTGACACGGCGCATGTAGCTGTTGAGAAGTATACCCTGCTGATCGGTGAAATTGATGAACGCACCTACTGAAGATCCGTTTTCACCCGTGCGCTGGATACTCAGCTCGTGGTTGTGTGAGAATGATGTGCGTGAAGCCTCTTCCTGCCAGTCGGTGTTGTAGAGAGGATTGCCTTCGGCGTCGAAATAACGTCTGTCGGTGAAGATCTTCGACAGGTCGGTGTCGAAATTCTTGCCCTGCCAGCGGTTGGCGTTCTCCAATCCCTTCTTGAATGTCGACATCCATTCGTAAGAGTCCATCAGGTCCATCTTGCGGGCCATGCTGCTCACTGTGAATGATCCGTCATAGTGTACCACCGTGCCTGCACCGCCGCCATTGCCGCGTTTGGTTGTCACCATTACCACACCGTTGGCTCCGCGGGCACCGTAGATAGCTGCTGCAGAAGCGTCTTTCAATACCTCGATAGACTCGATGTCGTTAGGGTTGAGCAACTCAAAGTTGGTCATTACCACACCATCGACAACATACAGAGGACTTGTAGAAGCGTTGATGGTAGAGATACCGCGGATGATCACACGCATCTCACCACCGGGCTGACCTGTGTTGTTGAAAATGTTCACACCGGCTGCCTTTCCCTTCATGCCTTCCAGTGCGTTGAAGGACTGCAGCTTGATGATGTCCTTACCTTTGGTCGTGGATGACGATCCGGTAAGGTCAGATTTACGCATCGTACCGTAACCTACGACTACCAACTCGTCGAGAGTATTGGAGTCCATTTCCATCTTCACGTCGAGGGTGTTGCCCTTGATGGATGATACAGGTATCTCTTTTGGAGCGTAGCCGATGTATGTGAAAACGAGCACACCGTCAGCAGGAGCCTGTATGGTGTACTTTCCATCATTGTCGGTTAATACGGCCGTGTTGGTGTTTTTTACTCGTACGGTTCCGCCGATGATCTCCAGTCCCTGATCATCTACTACCGTACCGGAAATTGTCTTGGCGTTCTGTGCCGAAACATTACCCCCCCAGGCCGTCCGAAAACGGCACTTTGAGGCATATCACAGTTGGCAGAG
>CAJKQX010000071.1 GCA_905202125.1 uncultured Prevotella sp. | reverse complement strand
TCGGTACGACGGTTTTCAAGACCGTTGTAATCGACCACTCTACCATCTCTCCAAACATCTAATAATCAGATGCTATGTTTTGTAAAGCGAGTGCAAAGGTATGATATTTATTTTTAACGTGCAAGTTTTTGCCGCCCTATTTTTGTTTTTTCAAATAATTTACTGTAATTTCGCACTATGATTTATCCAGATAACTTTGAAAACAAGATAGGTTTTACGGAAGTGCGAACGCTTCTCCGTGAGCGTTGTCTTAGCAATTTGGGCAAGGAAGAGGTTGGAAATATCGCTTACTCGTCAGATCTTGAGACGGTCAACCGATGGTTGGAGCAAGTTCGCGAGTTCAGACAGATACAAGAAGGGACCGAAGATTTTCCAACGGATTATTTCTTTGACGTGCGCGAGTCGGTGGCGCGCATACGTGTGGAGGGCACACATTTGGAAGAGAATGAATTGTTCGATCTGCGCCGATCGCTCGGTACGGTTGCTGACATTATCCGTTTTCTTGGGCGGAACGATGATTCCGGTAGTGTTTGTTATCCATATCTTTATCAGTTGTCGGAAAATATCGTCACTTTTCCTGATTTAATCAGACAAATCGATCGAATTCTCGACAAGTTCGGCCGTATCAAGGACAATGCGTCTGCAAAGCTTGCCGATATCCGCAGCGAGCTGTCCCGCACCGAAGGCAGCATCTCGCGTACATTATATAATATATTGCGCTCGGCCCAGAGCGAAGGACTGATTGATAAAGATGTAGCCCCCACGATGCGTGACGGACGCCTCGTGATACCCATCGTGCCGGGATTGAAGAGGCGCATCAAAGGTATCGTGCACGATGAGTCGTCATCGGGCAAGACAGTTTATATCGAACCCACAGAGACCGTTGAGGCTAACAACCGCATACGTGAGCTTGAGGCAGAGGAGCGGCGCGAGATTGTGCGCATTCTTATCGAGATAACATCCGTGGTGCGCCCCCATATCGGCGATATTCTTGAATCCTACCGATTTATGGCCATTATCGATATGATTCGTGCCAAAGCCGAACTGTCCAATATGTTTCATTCTACTGACCTCAGGGCGACCGATAATCCGCATATGGATTGGGTGGAGGCCATACATCCGTTGTTGCGCATGTCACTCGACAAGCAAAACAAGAAAACCGTGCCGCTCAACATACAGCTCACGCGTGACAAACATATTCTTATCATCTCCGGTCCCAATGCCGGCGGCAAATCGGTTTGCCTGAAGACGGCCGGTCTGCTGCAATACATGTTGCAATGCGGACTGCCGATACCCGTCAGGGAGAATTCCACTTTGGGGCTGTTCCGTAATATCATGATCGACATCGGCGACGAGCAAAGCATTGAAAATGATTTAAGTACGTATTCCAGCCATCTGCTGAACATGAAGAATATGATGCGCCATGCCGACAGCAACACACTGTTGTTGATAGACGAGTTTGGCACTGGCACCGAGCCACAGATTGGCGGAGCCATAGCCGAATCGGTGCTGAAACAGTTTTGTCTTAAGCATGCCTACGGCATCATCACCACGCATTATCAGAATCTGAAACATTTCGCAGACAGCCACGAGGGCATCGCCAATGCCGCCATGCTCTACGACCGCCACGAGATGAAAGCCCTCTTTCAGTTGGCCATCGGTCAGCCAGGCAGTTCGTTTGCCATTGAGATAGCCCGCAAAACGGGCATTCCCGACGAGGTGATCAACGATGCAAGTGAAATCGTAGGTTCGGAATACATACAGAGCGACAAGTATCTGCAGGATATCGTGCGTGACAAACGTTACTGGGAAGGCAAGCGCAAGAACATACATCAGCGTGAGAAGGAACTCGAGAAAATCATCGAGAAATACGAGAACGACATAAAGGAACTGGAGAAAAGCCGGAAAGATATTCTACGTCAGGCTAAGGAACAGGCCGAGGAACTGCTCAGACAGAGCAACCGTAACATCGAGAACACCATACGTGAGATACGTGAATGTCAGGCCGAGAAGGAAGAGACGCGCAGGATACGCGAGGAGCTCAACGCATTCAGGGATGATGTGAGCGAAATCGACGTCAAAGCCAACGATGAGTTCATCGCCAAGAAGATGAAGCAGATACAGGAGCGCAAGGAGCGACACATGAAGCATAAGGCCGAGAAGACCGTGAAAGAGGCTGCCGCTGCCGAGAAACTGCGTTCGGTCAAGTCGGTCGCCTCAGCCACGCCGAAAGCCCGCAAACTCTCGACGGGAGACTCTGTGAGGATGAGAGGACTCACATCCGTCGGCATCATTGACATGTGCGATGGCAAGATGGCCACAGTCATCTTCGGCGGCATGCGCACCAAAGTGCCTGTCGACAAGCTCGAGTTTGCGGAAGTCAAAGAGAATAAAAGCACGGCTGCTGCCATCGTGGTGAGCCGTGAGACACGTCAGACCATAGATGAACATAAGATGAATTTCCATCAGGATCTCGATGTCCGCGGCATGCGTGGGGACGAAGCCCTGAACGCCGTGTCGTATTTCATCGACGACGCCATACTCGTGGGCATGCCGCGTGTGCGCATACTTCATGGCAAGGGCAACGGCATCTTGCGCCAACTCATACGCCAGTATCTGTCTACCGTTCCCAACATCACATCCTATAAGGACGAGCATGTGCAGTTTGGCGGTGCCGGCATCACGGTGGTGGATTTCTGATCTATCATAGCAAAAACTACTATCATACGCAAAAGTGGCTGTATCAAACGCAATGCCGATACAGCCACTTTTTATTGAGCTATAAAGAAACTGGCGATTAGTCAAGCCACTTCACGTAGCAGAATGACTGACGGTTCACGAGATTCTTGTTCTTCGGGAACATACGTACACAGGCCTTGAACGATCCTGCTACGTCCGGTTCGAATTCAGCCTCGAATGTATAGTTGTTACCCTCGTGTCCTACCATCTTGAACTCGCGTACGTTGAAGATGCGCTCTTCGCCGTTCTTGTCGTTCTTCAAGGTCACGTACTCCAGTCCTACGGCGTCGTTCAGACCCTGCTCGTCGATGACATAGCGCACGGTGCATTTCTTACCGGTCTCTGCGAAATTGAGAGCTGAGTCGTCCTTTGATACCACATGGATGGCATCCCAGCGCTCGGCCACTGTCTCTTTCCACTGTGCCAGTTCTTTAGCCAGATAGTTGTCGTTGGCAGAAACCTTCTTGAACTGCTCGGCCAGTTTGAAATAGAACTTGTCATAGTAGTCGTCAAGCTGACGCTTCATGGTGTAGTGAGGCGCGATTGTTGCGATAGAGTTCTTGATGGTCTTGATCCATCCTTCGCTGTAACCTTTCTCGTTGCGGTTGTAGTAGAGCGGAGCGATGTCGTTCTCGAGCAGACTGTATATCGTAGCGGCATCGAGCTGGTCCTGATGGCCCTGGTTCTGATAGGTGCGCTCCTGAGGCAATGCCCATCCTGCACCCTTGCGATAACCTTCAACCCACCATCCGTCAAGTACGGAGAGGTTGACCACACCGTTCATCTCGGCTTTCTCGCCTGATGTACCCGAAGCTTCGAGCGGACGAGTGGGAGTGTTCATCCAGATGTCCACACCCGAAACAAGGCGGCGGGCCAGCTGCATGTCGTAATCCTCAAGGAAGATGATCTTTCCCAGGAACTCTGGACGCTGGCTTATCTCGAATATTCTCTTGATGAGGCCCTGTCCTGCGCCATCGGCCGGGTGAGCCTTACCCGAGAAGAGGAACAATACCGGACGCTCGGGGTTGTTCACGATCTTGGCCAGACGGTCGATGTCGGTGAACAAGAGGTGCGCGCGTTTGTATGTGGCGAAACGACGGCAGAAACCGATCATCAGCGCGTTGGGGTTGATGCTCTCGAGCAGTGATACCACACGTGCCGGGTCACCCTGATTCTTGAGCCAGCGTTCAGAGAATTTCTTGCGGATATAGTCCACGAGTTTCTGTTTCAGTGCCATACGTGTCTGCCAGATTTCCTCGTCCGGAACGTTGTATATGGCATGCCAGATGCTCTCGTTGCTCTGGTCGGACATGTGGTTCTTATCGAAATATTTAGCATAGAGCTTACGCCATTCCGTTGCTGTCCATGTGGGGAAATGTACACCGTTGGTGACATATCCCACGTGGTTTTCCTCGGGATAGTATCCGTTCCAGATAGGAGCGAACATCTTCTGGCTCACCCATCCGTGGAGCTTGCTCACACCGTTGATTTCCTGACAGGTGTTGCATGCGAATGTAGACATGCAGAAACGCTCCGAGTGGTTGTCGGGATTGATACGTCCCATGCCGATGAACTCATCCCATGTGATGCCTAACATCGAGGGATAGCCGCCCATGTACTTGCCGAAGAGGGCCTCGTCAAAATAGTCGTGACCGGCCGGCACAGGAGTGTGAACGGTATAAAGAGAGGATGCGCGTACGAGCTCCATTGCCTGATTGAATGTCAGTCCGCCTTTGATGTAATCGCACAGACGCTGAAGGTTGCACAGTGCAGCATGACCCTCGTTGCAATGATATACATCCTTTGTGATGCCGAGTTTCTTCAGAGTCAGCATACCGCCGATACCGAGGAGAATCTCTTGTTTGAGACGATTCTCATTGTCGCCGCCATAAAGAGAGTGGGTGATAGGTTTGTCAAACTCCGAGTTCATCTCGTTGTCGGTATCGAGCAAATACAGTTTGATTCGTCCCACGTTCACTCTCCAGATGTAAGCATGCACCTGATAGTTCATATAGGGCACGTCCACGATCACGGGGTTGCCGTTCTCATCGAGTTCGCGCTCTATGGGGAGAGAATCAAAGTTCTGTGCGTCATATTTGGCAATCTGCTGTCCGTCCATGCTCAGCGACTGTGTGAAATAGCCGAAACGATAAAGGAAACCGATGGCACACATGTCCACATTGCTGTCCGAAGCCTCTTTCAGATAGTCGCCGGCCAACATACCGAGACCACCTGAATAAATCTTGAGGACCTGGTTCAATCCGTATTCCATGCAGAAATAAGCCACGGACGGACGTTTGCTGTCCGGCTTCACGTCCATGTACTTACGGAACGCGCTGTACACTTTCTTCACATTCGCCATGATGGTCTTGTCCTTGACGATGGCTTCCTTGCGATCGTAGCTGAGTCGCTCCAGCAAGAGCACAGGGTTATGTCCAACCTCTTCGTAGAGGTCTTCGTCAAGACTCTTCCATAAATCACGTGCTTCGTAATTCCAGGCCCACCACATATTGTGTGCGAGTTCATCCAAACACTTAAGCTCTTCAGGAAGTCGCGACTTGATTGTCAACTCTTTCCACTGAGGAGCATTGGCATAATCTGATTTAACTTTCATATCTTTTATTATATTATTTATTATTGTTTTTTGTCATTAACACGTTTCTCCGATGCTTGCAGCGCGAAATCGTAAGCATCATTGTAATATTTGATGAAATTGGTCCACAGTGCCCGTTTGGATATCTCGCAGGCGTTGTTACGTGCTTTTTTCACTTCGTCCTTGTCGAATTTGGAATATTGTATCAGCGTTTCCTTGATAGCGTCTGCCACCTCATGATAGTTGTAGTCGGTGCGATGTATCACTTTCACGCCATCGATGATCTCTCCGTAACCACCTTTGACCGAGTTGACCCAAAGTCCGAAACCGGCAAGGTCGGTAGTGATGCAAGGCACCTTGAACGCCACTGCCTCCAGTGGGGTGTATCCCCAAGGCTCGTAGTATGAGGGATAAATGCAGATGTCGTTGCCCGGTATGAGGTCGTAGTACGGAGTGTTGGCTATGCCATCGTTTCCGGTGAGATAGCAAGGCATGAATATAATCTTCACCTTATTGGTAGCATTGTCCACGTTGAGATATCTCATCATGTTGAGCACCTTGTCATTTCCCATGTCGTGAAGATTGTGCGTGATCGTCGGGTTGTCGAGCGGTGTGTCATACTCTTTGCCCGTGGCCAGACGCTCTATCAGGTCTTTGCGCGGACCGCTCACCCATCCTGGCACATCGATGAATGCCACTACCTGGCGTTTCAGACGCTCGTCGTTGTTGAGGCGATGCATGGCCTCGATGAACACGTCGATGCCCTTGTTGCGAAATTCGTATCGTCCGCTTGTCGAGATTATCAGTGTGTCTTTGTCAAAATGACATCCTGTGAGGGCGTTGGCTATCTTCAGTAGTTGTTTGCGCGCTTTGTTGCGCTTTTGTGTGAATGCATTGCCTTTGGGCACAAAACTGTTGTCAAAGCCGTTGGGCAACACGTAGTCGGCCGGTTTGTCCAGTAGTTCCAGACACTCCTTGTTTGTTATGTCGCTCACTGTTGTGAAACAGTCCACATGCCAAGCCGTCTGCTTCTCGATGGAGTGTTTGCTCTGCATGTTCAACTCTTCTGCCATCTGGTCGCCGTTGTATGCGAACAGATAGTCGTATAGCGGTTTGTTGTTGCCGGCTATGCTGCGTCCGATGCTTGTGGCATGGGTGGTGAAGACAGTTGCTATCTCCGGAATCTTGTTGTTGATATAGAGCAGTCCCAGTCCGCACATCCACTCGTTGCCGTGGTATACGACTTTTGTGCCGGGCTTGATATAGAATGTGTAGAAACTTTCCACCACTTTGGCTGCTGCGTATGAGAACATAGATGCCTCGTCGTAGTCACCGTAAGCATGCAGGCTGTCCACCGAGTAATGCTCCCACAACCATCCGTATATCTCATTCTTGCGTTCGTACATATCCGAGAAATCCACCAATACGGCCACCGGCATGCCGGGTATGTCCCATCTGCCTACTTTCACATGCAGACCGTTCTCTCCGGCATGCTCTCTCCAATCTGAAAATAATGTTTTGTCTTCAATGAAATAAGGTGATTCTTGTTCTTTCCAACAATTGGGACCAATGAATATCAAATGGTCGCCCAGTTTATCCTTCAATGTTTTCGCTCTTGTCGAAAGAACCGTGTAAATACCGCCTACCTTATTACAAACTTCCCAACTTGATTCAAAAATATATTCCGGAAATAACATATCTTTTACCATAAAATTGCAAATTATTTGCAAAATTAATACATTTTTAAATAAGAACCAACTTTCATGATGATAAAAAAACAAAATCATGCATTTTCTTGATTTGAATTTAGTAAATTTGTATTCTATTACCCAAAACAGATAAAAACATGATAATGAAAAAGATAGTGTTGGATATTCTGATGTTTTTGATGGCCGGTGTATGTCTTGCACAGGACAAAACACCGTTCATGGGCAATCTTTATAACAAAGAATATGACGTATTCCTGCACATCAATTTTTATGACAATAATATTAAGATTCCACATCAACCCATCTTCGGCGATGTGCCGGGATATCTGGAATACGGGAAAGACTCGCGTGCATGGATTGTGGTATCTGCCAAATTGATTGGTGAAGACAAGGCCCGGCTCGAGATATCGAATGATTATGGAAGCGAGGATCTGGAAGCCACACTGACCGTCGGCAAGAACGGCGAATACAAACTGAAGCAAGGTAAGGGCAGCCACATTAAAATAGCTGTGAACAGGAAATGGGTGAAGATTCCCAACGAACTGGTTTTCATACGAGTGGAGTGATAGTTCGTCTGTAATGTGTTCTGTCATAATGCAATTTTTGGATACACCTTATATATAATATATATGATTTCATGGTCTTGATGTTGCCATTAGGGCATAAAATCATTGGTAAATCAAAAAAAACATGGCAATATATTTGCATAATATAAAAATAATGTGTACTTTTGCACTCGCTAATCCGAAATGGTTGGCTTAATGGTTTAAACATCGCGGAGTGGAGCAGTTGGTAGCTCGCCAGGCTCATAACCTGGAGGTCGCATGTTCGAGTCCTGCCTCCGCAACTCATCAGTTCGCAGATATTGATTTTTCAATATCTGCGATTTTTTTGGTTCGCCCAGCACGAACATATTCTAACGGGTGAAAGTCGGGTCAGCGGATATTTTTGGTTGGGGTGGGGTATGTGATAATTGAGCGTAAAAAAACAATTAAGCTCCGGAATGTCATATTCCGAAGCTTAACCATTTGTCTGTCTTAAATGTTGTTTTGTCTTGAGGTACCTGGCAGAGTCGAACTGCCCTACACGGTTTTGCAGACCGTTACCTAACCGATCGGCCAAGGTACCATTGCCTATTTGCGTGTGCAAAAGTAGTATAATATTTTGGAATTACCAAATTTTATCTTGTTTATTTCTTCTTGCAACAGTCTTTTTTCTGTTTTTTGCACTCTATATCGGTCTTGCCGTCCTTCAGCGCGCATCCCTCACATCCCTCGCAGGGCGATGATTTGCCGCGCAGTGTCATGTATATCTTGTATCCGGCGTATGTAGCTGCCAAAGCTATTATTATGGTTGTTATGATGAGTTGTGTCATGTCGTTTCGTTTGGGGAATGGGTTTGCGTCCCAACATCTTTATCATATAATCGGCAAAGGCTGTGCCAAATGGATATTTGACACAGCCTTTCGCTTATATAATAAATGTATTTTTTTTAATATGCGAAGAGAGGATAGTTCTTCATTGTGCTGTTCACTCTTTCTCTCACGCTTGCTATTACCTGCTCGTTCTCCGGGTCGTTGAGTACCTCTTCTATCAGGCTTGCGATGAGCACCATGAGGTCTTCTTTGGCACCACGGGTGGTGATGGCCGGTGTGCCGAGGCGGATGCCTGATGTCTGGAATGCGCTACGGCTGTCGAACGGCACCATGTTTTTGTTCACTGTGATATCGGCTGCCACGAGTGCGTTCTCGGCCATCTTACCTGTCAGCTCGGGATATTTCGAGCGCAGGTCTACGAGCATTGAGTGGTTGTCTGTGCCTCCGCTTACGATTGAGAAACCGCGCTTGGTCAGTTCTTCTGCCAGTACCTGTGCGTTTTTCTTTACCTGTGCGGCCCATTCCTTGAACTCCGGTTGCAGCGCCTCGCCGAATGCTACGGCTTTGGCAGCGATGACATGCTCAAGCGGACCGCCCTGCTGTCCGGGGAATACGGCCGAGTTGAGAAGCTGGCTCATCATCTTGACCTGTCCCTTCGGAGTCTTCAGTCCCCACGGGTTCTCAAAGTCCTTGCCCATGAGGATGATTCCGCCTCTTGGTCCGCGCAGGGTCTTGTGTGTGGTAGATGTCACGATGTGGGCATATTTCACCGGGTTGTCGAGCAGTCCGGCAGCTATCAGTCCGGCGGGGTGGGCCATGTCTATCATGAGCAGTGCACCCACCTTGTCGGCTATCTCGCGCATGCGCTTGTAGTCCCACTCACGGCTGTATGCCGAGCCACCGCCGATGATGAGCTTGGGCTTGTGCTCGATGGCCAGACGCTCCATGCAGTCATAGTCCACGCGGCCGGTCTCCTTGTCGAGGTCATAACCGATGGCGTGATACAGTATGCCCGATGTGTTGACGGCCGACCCGTGAGAGAGGTGACCGCCGTGAGCCAGATTCAGTCCGAGGAATGTGTCGCCCGGTTTGAGTACAGCCAGAAGTACGGCTGCATTGGCCTGTGCTCCGGAGTGGGGCTGCACGTTGGCGTATTCGGCTCCGAAGAGTTTCTTCACGCGTTCGATGGCAAGAGTCTCGACCTCGTCCACTACTCCGCAGCCTCCGTAATATCTTTTGCCGGGATATCCCTCGGCATATTTGTTGGTGAGGTATGAGCCCATGGCCTCCATCACCTCGTTGCTTACAAAGTTTTCTGATGCAATCAGTTCGATACCTCTGAGTTGGCGCTGATGTTCTTTCTCGATAAGGTCAAAAATCTCTTGATCTCTTTTCATTGTCGTATTTATTTTTATTATAATTATCCTTTTTTGTATCGCCGGATGTTTCCGACTGCAAAATTACGTGTTTTTTCTGTCTCTGCCAAGAACGTGTGCGAAAAACATTATTTCAGCTGTACGCGGTTGATGTCCTGCTCCTTGTCGCAGTAGCGGCATTTGAGGGTGCCGTGCTCCTTGTCCACCACGGTGAATACGGTCTGCATTGGCTCGTTGTTGGTGATACATTTGGGGTTGTTGCATCTGACGATGTCGTGCAGCTCGTCGGGTGTCTCCACTGTCTTTTTCTCCACCACCTCATAGTCCTTGATGATGTTGAGCACCACTTTGGGCGCGACCACCGACAGGCGCGATATCTCCTCGTCAGTGAAATACTTGTCCGATATCTTGATTATGCCCTTGCATCCGATTTTCTTCGACGGATAGTTGTAGCCTATCGTGACGGGCGTGGTGAGATTCTGCAGTTTGAGTATATTGGCCACCTGATATGTCTTTTGTGCCGGGATGTGGTCTATTACCGTGCCGTTTTTTATGGCAGCCACTTGTCTTTCTTTCTTGTTCATATCCGTGTGATTTGTGTTGGGTTTACGATGGAACGTGTGATGTCCACCTTATAATATTGTCTTGTCGTTTATCACATCGTCGAGATCGATGTCGAGCGTGAGGCAGTAGATGGCTTCGCGGGCGTACAGTCCGTTCTTGGCCTGTTGTATGTAGTATGCGTGAGGGTTGTTGTCCACGTCATAATCTATCTCGTTCACTCTGGGCAGCGGGTGCAGTATCTTCATGTTCTCCTTCGCTTTTCGCAGCATCTCGTTTTTGAGGATGTACACGTCCTTCACGCGTTCATACTCCATGAGGTCGGAGAAACGCTCCTTCTGTACCCTTGTCATGTAGAGAATGTCGGCGTCGGCTATCAGTTCGTCGTTGAACTCGGTGTGCTCGGTGAATTTTATGCCGTGGTTGCGGCAGTATATTTTGTACTCCTCGGGCATCGACAATTCTTTGGGCGCAATGAAATGGAATGTGGGGTTGAAATGTCTCATGGCTGTTATCAGCGAGTGCACCGTGCGTCCGTATTTCAGGTCGCCCACAAGATATATGTTCAGGTTTTCGAGTGTACCTTGAGTCTTGTATATGGAGTAGAGGTCGAGCAGACACTGCGACGGATGCATGTGTGCACCGTCTCCGGCGTTGACTATCGGCACGGGCGATATCTCGCTGGCGTATTGGGCAGCCCCCTCGATGTAGTGGCGCATCACTATCACGTCGGCGTAGTTGGACACCATAAGTATCGTGTCTTTCAGCGTCTCGCCTTTGGTCACGCTCGAGGCTTTGGCGTCGGAGAAACCAATGACTTTGGCACCCAATCTGTTGGCCGCTGTCTCGAAGCTGAGTCTTGTGCGCGTGGACGGCTCAAAAAACAGTGTTGCAATGATTTTACCCTTGAGCAACTCTCTGTTGGGATGTTTCTCAAATTCCTGCGCCAGCTTTATCATATACATGATTTTGTCTTTCGACAAGTCGGCAATTGTTACAAAATCGTGTTTCATAGTGTATGTGTTGGAATTGTCTTTTGAAATCAACCGCTAAATTAATCATTATTTTTCATATTCACACGGTTGTTCGTCAATAAAGTTTCGTTCGGTCTTTCTTTTGGGCACGGCTCTTTCATTTAAAAATGGCTTGCTCTTTCGAAAAAGATGTTATTTTAT
>CAJKQX010000070.1 GCA_905202125.1 uncultured Prevotella sp. | reverse complement strand
ACAATACGATAACTAACATTTATGCCCATTGTCGGTCTAATGACTGATTTGGGTTGAAAATGACGGCCGGGAAAAGGGGTGAAACAAAAAAATGGCAACATTTTTTCAGCCAAAAGCTATATTTTAAAAATAATTATGATACCTTTGCATTATATTGAATGTAGTATAAACTCATGGGCGAGATAACACAAAAGACGATCGATATCGACAATATCATCAAGGCGAAGATGGGTGCAAAATCGAAATATGTGCCCGGACTGCTCCTCAAATGGTTGAAACATATCATTCATCAGGACGAGGTGAACAGATATCTTTGGGAAAGCCGCGACAAGACGGGTACCGAATGGCTCGAAGAGTGTGTGCGTTACCTCGACATGACCCTGAATATCGAAGGAATGGAGAATCTGCCCGACAAGAACGACGGCAAGCTCTACACCTTCGTTTCCAACCACCCGCTGGGCGGAGCCGACGGCGTGGCATTAGGGGCTATCATCGGTCACCACTACGACGGCAATTTCCGCTACCTGGTGAACGATCTGCTCATGAACCTGCCGGGGCTCGCGCCGCTGTGCATACCCATCAACAAGACTGGCAAGCAGAGCAGAGATTTCCCCGCAATGGTGGAGGCGGGATTCGCCAGCAATCATCACATGCTGATGTTCCCGGCCGGCATCTGTTCGCGCAAGACAGACGGACGGATACAGGATCTGGCATGGAAGAAGACATTCATCACCAAGAGCGTGGAGACCCATCGGGACATAGTGCCGATACATTTCGGCGGACGCAACTCGGATTTCTTCTACAACGTGGCCAACGTATGCAAGGCGCTCAATCTGAAATTCAACGTGGCAATGCTGTTTCTTGTCGATGAAATGTACAAAAACGTGCACAAGACATTCCGCGTGGCAATAGGCAAACCCATACCGTGGCAGACATTCGACAAATCGAAAACGCCGATGGAATGGGCACAATTTGTAAGAAACAGGGTTTACAAACTGTAAATATCGGAAACAATAAAAATCGGTATCTTTAAGCCGGACAACAAAAATATAAAGAAAAATGGAAGAACCTATAATCCAACCTGTCAGCAAGGAACTACTCAAAAGCGAACTCACCCCGGACAGACAACTGCGGATGACAAACAAGAGCCATAACGAGATCTACGTTGTCAAGGGAAACGAGTGTCCTAATGTCATGAACGAAATAGGACGACTGAGGGAGATGGCCTTTCGCGAGGCGGGTGGAGGCACCGGCAAGTCGGTGGATATCGACGAATTCGACATCTGCGACAACTGCTACAAACAACTCATCGTATGGAACCCGGAGGCCGAGGAGATAATCGGAGGATACAGATATCTGCTGGGCACGGACTGGGAGATGAACGCCGACGGACAACCCAAACTGGCCACAAGCCACATGTTTCATTTCTCCGACAAGTTTCTCAAGGAGTACATGCCCTACACCGTCGAACTGGGGCGGTCGTTCGTCTCATTGGGATATCAGAGTTCGCGGATGGGCTCGAAAAGCCTCTTTGCCCTCGACAACCTGTGGGACGGACTGGGAGCGCTCACCGTCATACGACCGAACGTGAAATATTTCTTCGGCAAGATGACCATGTATCCTTCCTACATCCGTCGCGGTCGCGACATGATACTCTATTTCCTCAAAAAGCATTTTGACGACAAGGAGAACCTCATAATACCGATGAAACCGCTGAAAATCGAGACCGACGAGGAGGAACTGCGCAAACTTTTCTGCGAGGAGGATTTCAAGAAGGATTACAGGATACTCAACCGCGAGATACGCAGATTGGGATACAACATCCCGCCGCTGGTCAATGCCTACATGGGACTGAGCCCCACGATGAAACTGTTCGGTACGGCCATAAACTACGGTTTCGGCGATGTGGAGGAGACGGGAATACTCATCACCGTCGACGAGATACTGGAAAACAAACGCGTCAGACACATCGACTCGTTCATCAAGCAGCATCCCGAGGCAATGAACATCACGAGCGGAGCCAACACAGTGATTTATAAGGAAAAATGATATATGAAGTGTAAAACACCGAAAGATTCGGTTTTTACACTTTTTTTTCGTACTTTTGCAAAACCACAAGA
Organism: uncultured Prevotella sp.; assembly: GCA_905202125.1. Classification (GTDB taxonomy): domain Bacteria; phylum Bacteroidota; class Bacteroidia; order Bacteroidales; family Bacteroidaceae; genus Prevotella. The sequence continues at coordinate 9,708 of CAJKQX010000070.1, read as the reverse complement.
CAACAACGGCGCTGTCGCGCAGACAGCCCCGTCTGCTTATGAACACCTCTCACAATCTTGAAGGATTCATTAACCCACATCACGAAGACACATCTGACAAAAAAAACAGAATCGACCGAAACAACCGATAATTCATTCATATTTATTAATTAATATTTTTCGATTTTCTATGAACATCAAATTGTTTGCTTCGTCATTGTCGGCAGCACTCATGCTGTTTGCACAAAGCACGAACGTGAAAGCACAGACACCGCGACCGGAATATCCGCGTCCGCAGTTTGAACGCGCCGACTGGGTCAACCTCAACGGCACATGGAGTTTCTCATACGACTATGGTCGCTCGGGACATCAGCGCAACTATCAGAACTCAAAAGGCTTCGACGGCAAGATCATCGTGCCTTTCTGCCCCGAGAGTTCGCTGTCGGGAGTGAAAAACACCGATTTCATCAATACTATCTGGTATCAGCGTCAACTCAACATCCCGGCCGGATGGGACGGCAAGAAGATATTGCTCAACTTCGGTGCTGTGGATTATGAGGCTCATATCTACATCGACGGACGCCGCGTGATGAGACACTACGGATCGGGCTCGTCGTTCTCTTGCGACATCACCAAATACGTGAAAGCAGGACAGTCTCACAACCTCGTGCTGATGGTCAACGACAATCTGCGCGACCGCAAACAGACAGGTGGCAAACAGTGCTTCGACTATCACTCGGGCGGATGCAGCTACACACGCGTCACAGGTATCTGGCAGACAGTGTGGATGGAGGCTGTGGACAACGAGGGACTGAAATCGGTATTCGCCACTCCGGACATCGACCAGAGCCAGTTGGTCATCCGTCCGCAGTTCTACGGTGAGAACACTGCCAACAAACTGGTTGTCACCGTGTACGACGGCAAGAAAGCCGTGGCAACAAAGACCGTGTCTTGCACAAACAACTCGGTAGTAGTGCTGCCCATCAGCAAGATGAAACTGTGGAGTCCGGAATCGCCTTACCTCTACGATGTGACATATAAAGTGGTGAAAAACGGCAAAACCATCGACGAGGTCAAGTCTTACGCCGGCATGCGCAAGGTACACGTGGCCAACGGATATTTCTATCTGAACAACAAACCGTATTTCCAGCGTCTCGTGCTCGACCAGGGTTACTATCCCGACGGCATCTGGACGGCTCCCTCTGACGAGGCTCTCAAACGCGACATCCAGATGGGTAAAGATGCTGGTTTCAACGGTGCACGCCTGCACCAGAAAAGCTTCGAGGAGCGTTACTATTACTGGGCTGACAAACTGGGATACATCACCTGGGGTGAGTCGGCAAGCTGGGGACTGGACGTGAACAACGATCTGGCCGTGAGAAATTTCATCTCCGAATGGGCCGAACTGGTGGAGCGTGACCGCAACCATCCGTCACTCGTGACATGGACTCCGCTCAACGAGACATGGGATGCCAACAACTCGGGCGTTTACACTCATTTCGTGACCAACCTCTACGACATGACCAAAACTATGGACAGCACCCGTCCGATAAACGATGCCAGCGGCGACTGCCACGTGAAAACGGACATCTGGAGTGTGCACAACTATGAGCGCAACCCGGACAAACTGAAACAGGCATTCACCTTCGAGCGCGGCAAGGAACCTTATCGCAACACTATGGACCGCAAGGACTGGCTCGCCTGCTACGACGGACAGCCGTATATGGTCGATGAATTCGGCGGTTTGGCTTGGATACGTGAGTCGGAGCGCAAGGGCAACTCGTGGGGTTACGGCTCTGAAATCAAGTCGATGGAGGATTTCTACAAGATTCTTCAGGACGAGGTCGACGCACTCAAAGACAGCAAGCATGTCGTTGGTTTCTGCTACACTCAGCTCACCGATGTGGAGCAGGAGCAAAACGGTATTTATTATTACGACCGTACATCCAAGTTCGACATGAAACGCATCAAAGCAATATTTGAACGCATACCGTCTGTGATCGAAAATCCCGTGGACCTGAACTATTGATTTTAAAATGTAATATACAAAAAGCCGGAGCGCATCATCAGCACTCCGGCTTTTTCATTTATAATGTAAAAAGTCATCAAAGACTCTACTGTCTGTAGGGCCGCAATCTATTGCGGCCGCAAGTAGCATTTTTCTCCATTTCATCGAACATTTTCCGCATTTCAGACTATCGGCAACGATATGCCGTTAATCTTCTGATAAATATCCAAAGCGAACACGTCGGTCATTCCACTGATATAATCGAGGACGGCCATGATACGCACTTCGAGGTCGGCATCGTCGATGTCATACTGGCTGCTGAACCGTTTGCGCAACTGCTCGGACAAGTATGAGTCGGGATTGACGGCCGCCTCAGTGAGCGTCCCCATCAATGTCTCTATGATCTTGTATCCGCTCAGTTCCACATCGAGCACGGGTTTACTGTTGTAAATCTGTTTGAAACTCAGGTTGACACATTTCTCGTAAGCATCGCGCACCAACGGTGTGGTATGACGGATGAGACTGCCCTCAAACTCGCCAGAGAGTATCTCGTCCTCATGATTGACAAAGACATCCACACACTCGGCCACAAGTTTGCCGATGACACGTGCCCGCATGAACACCACCTTCTCGTTGTCGTCCGACACGCCTTCGTCCTTGATGCGTTCGAGAATGCGTTTCCGGCCGATTTCATCGAAAAATCCGAGCAACAACTCGCATGTCTTTTCAAACGAGAGAATCTTGAGTTTATGAGCATCCTCGATATCCATTATCTCGTAGCAAATATCGTCCGCAGCCTCGACAAGATACACCAAAGGATGGCGGACATAGACAGCCGGTTCACCATCACGCGATTTACAAATTATGCCCAATTCATCGGCAATCTTGCGATAAGTCGCTTCCTCGGTCTTGAAAAATCCGAACTTGCCGTGCTTGCCGGCCGCGCTACTTGCAAAAGGGTATTTCACGATGCTGGCCAACGTCGAGTATGTCATGACGAAACCGCCGTCACGGCGTCCCTTGAAACGATGGGTCAGCAGACGAAAGGCATTGGCATTACCCTCAAAATGGGTCATATCGTTCCAGAACCCGGCAGTCACCCTGTCGTGGATGAGCCGTCCGGGACCATCCTTGAAAAACGCCTGAATAGCCTTCTCGCCACTATGGCCGAACGGAGGGTTCCCCATGTCATGGGCAAGACACGCCACGCTCACTATCATACCTATCTGCTCGAACAACGTACCGGAGAGTTCGGGATGGCGTTCGAGCAACTTGCATACGACCTCGTTGCCCAGCGACATACCCACGCTCGACACCTCCAGACTGTGAGTGAGACGATTGTGCACGAAGACACTGCCCGGGAGAGGAAACACCTGGGTCTTGTTCTGCATACGGCGGAAGGGCGCCGAGAATATCAGACGGTCGTAATCACGCTTGAACTCGGTGCGAAAATCGTAGCGTGAGACCGCCCGTCCCTCCTGCCCGAGACGTTTGCAGGAAATCAATTGTGGCCAATTCATCATATTTTTCGCGTAAAGTTTTCTCTTCAAACGCAAATATAGACCAAAAAAAATCCTTAGCCAAAGATTATCTGAAATTTTTTCCACACCCGCGCCCAAAGCCACATCATAATATAATTTAATACTTATTATTAATGTATTTGGATATTATTATTTAATTTTGCAATCTAAAAAGCAGCACAGAATGATAAAAATCAAAATAATGAACAAAGGCCGTCAGCAACTGCCGGCATACGCCACACCTCAGAGTGCGGGCATGGACTTGAGGGCTGACATCGAAGAACCGATTGTACTCAAACCTCTTGAGCGCCGCCTGATACCCACAGGCTTGTACATAGCCCTACCTCCCGGATACGAGGCACAGGTGAGACCGCGCAGCGGACTGGCGCTGAAGCACGGCATAACGGTGCTCAACAGCCCCGGCACGATAGACGCCGACTATCGCGGCGAAATCGGAGTGCTGCTCGTCAACCTGTCCGACAGCGAGTTCACGATAACCTCCGGAGAGCGCATAGCACAGATGGTTGTGGCACGTCACGAGCAAGGTGAGTTCGAGATTGTGGAACAGCTGGACCCCACCGAGCGTGGAGAGGGCGGCTACGGACATACAGGAACGAAGTGAAATCATGTTCAGAACCAACAAAAACAAACAATCCTTAGCGGTTGTGGCCGCCATGCTGATAACCGTGATGATGCCCGTCATGGCGAGCATCAACACCGACAGGCACGACAACAAGGCCCCGAAGGACAGTCTGTCATACAACGACAGACGCCGATACGACTATTTCTTCACCGAGGCCGTGCGCCAAAAGAATGCCGGACGACATGCTTCGGCTTTCGACCTTCTCAACCATTGTATTGAGATAAACCCCTATGGAGCCGAGGCTTATTACGCCCGGGCGATGTATTACTCCCAACTCGACAACGACTCGATGGCCCTGGCCGACCTCGAAAGGGCTGCCGCCATCAATCCGGACAACGACACCTATCACGAGCGCGTGGCACAATACTACATCGGAACGAAAGATTACGACAAAGCCATCACGACTTACGAGACCCTCTACGAGCACCACCGCGACCGCAGTGATGTGCTCAACATCCTTGCACAACTGTACCGCCAGAAGAAAGATTTCAACAAAATGCTGCGCTCGGTCGAACGTATCGAAGAGATAGAAGGTCCGAGTGACGACATAACGATGGCCAAGATGAACATCTACGAGATGAAAGGCGACAAGGAGAAGGCATGCGAGATGCTGCGATCACTTGTCGACATACATCCCTATGACGCCATCTACAAGGTGATGTTGGGCAACTGGTTGTTGCAGAACGGGCAAAAAGAGGAGTCGCTCGAGATGTTCACCAAAGCACTGGAGAACGACCCCGACAACGAGTCGGCACTTAGTTCGATGTACGACTATTATCGTTCGGCCGGTCTCGACTCGATGGCCAACAACCTGCGCGAGAACATCCTCACCAGCCGCAAGGCTTCCTCACGCTCCAAGTTGGCCATGCTCCGTCAGCTCATAGGCGAGAACGAGAGCAACAACGGCGACAGCACCGCCGTGCTCGGCACTTTCGACCGTGTGATGGCCATCGACAGCAAGGATGTGGACATAGCCATCCTCAAAGCCTCATACATGGAAATGAAAGGCATGCAGGAAGACTCCGTGTACAATGCTTATGCCCGAGCTCTTGACATATCTCCCGACCATGCCGGCGTGAGACTGCGCATGATACAGTCACAATGGGAAAAAGAGAGATGGAACGATGTGATCGATCTCTGCAAGCCGGCGACGCAGTACAATCCCGACGAGATGGCTTTCTACTACTACATGGGACTGGCCCATTTTCAGAAAAACGAAGAGGATGAAGCCCTCGACGCCTTCAAGCGCGGCGTGGGAGAGATAAACGAGGAGAGCAACCCCGAGATAGTGTCCGACTTCTACGCCATCATGGGTGACATACTCTTCAAGAAGAACCGGCCCGAAGAGGCCTTTGCCGCCTACGACAGTTGTCTGCAATGGAAGGCGGACCACATCAGCTGCCTCAACAACTACGCCTATTACCTCAGCGAACTCGACCGCGACCTGTCCAAAGCCGAACAGATGAGCTACAAGACGGTGCAGGCCGAACCCAACAACGTGACTTATATCGACACTTACGCATGGATACTCTTCATGCAGCAACGATACAACGACGCGAAAGCTTACATAGACCGTGCGCTGGAGATCGACACCGCCGGCACCGCCGGCACCGCCGGACCCGTCATCATCGAACACGCGGGAGACATATACGCCATGTGCGGCAACATGGACAAGGCCGTCGAAATGTGGCAGAAAGCCATAGCGGAGGGCGGCGACAAGGCCCTGATAGGCAAGAAGATAAAACAAAGAAAATATATCCGGAAAGAGACCAAGACACGTCGCGCCAAATGACAAGGACCGTGTGTGACCACGAAAAGGGCTCTTCCGCCAAACAAACCATCACGATTATGAAACCACTACATATCTTATTGTCGGCCATGATAGTATTGCTGGCATCGTGCGCAAGCAAGAAATCGATGGATAAAACAACCCTTCCGACAGATAAAACATCGACGGCCGAGAAACAACAACCTTCGTCCGTACAAAAGCTCACATACGTCCAGAAAGTATACGACAACCAGGTGTATGCGAAAAACATCACCGGGTCGATATCGTTCACCGTACAGACAGACGGCAAAAACATCACGGTGCCGGGCTCGCTCCACATGCGCAAGGACGAGGTGATACGCCTCCAGCTGTTCATCCCTATTCTCGGCAGCGAGATAGGACGTCTTGAGTTCACGCCGGACCACGTGCTCATCGTCGACCGTCTGCACAAGGAGTACATACAGGCCGAATACAGTCAGGTGGATTTCCTGCAACGCAACGGCATCAGCTTTTACAGTCTGCAGGCACTGTTCTGGAACCAGCTCTTCTTGCCGGGGCAAAATCAGTTGGGCGAGACATTGCTCAAGAAATTTGACGTCGACCTCGATGCCAATGGCGCCACACGCCCCGTGAGCATCGTCAACGGCAATATGACGTACACATGGCATACCGACCGCCAAACGGGACGCATAGCCGAGACCTCAGTAAAATACAGCAGCGCCACGCACGGCACGTCGTCGCTCACATGGAAATACTCCGATTTCAAGAACGTGGGAGTAAAAATGTTTCCGGCACAACAAAATTTCACCTTCACCACCAATGCCGTGAAAGCGGCCAAGACGGCCACTGTCAACATCAAGATGAACAACGTGGGCACCGACAGCAAGTGGGACACGAAGACCACCATATCTCCTAAATACAAGAAAGTGAACGCCAACGACATACTGAAAAACATCATTATCAGTCAATGAAAAGACTCATCGCCATATCCCTCATCTTCGCGCTGACGGCCACAATCAGTGCCCAGACATCGCGCCGGACACCGCAAAAGAAGGCCACGACCACCGCCACACGCAAGACAACGACGTCCACGGGCAAACAGTCGAAGACCTCCAACAAGAAGAAAACGACCACCCGCACCACCGCAAACAAGAAAAAGACCACCACATACAGCAAAGCCTCGATAAAGGATCTGGAAAAAAAGCGCAACCAACTGCAGAAAAACATCAAGCAACAGGAGAAAGCGCTGCAAGCCAACAAGTCGGACGTGAAAAAGCGTCTCAACACCCTGCTGACCATCAACAGCGAGATAAACAAGCACCAGAAGAACATCAGCGAGATAGAAAACGACATCAACAAGCTCAACGGCGACATAGATCTCCTCAAGGCGCAGCTCGGTACGCTCAACAAGCAACTGGCCGACCGCAAGTCGAAATATATCAAATCGATGAGATACATATCGCGCAACCACACCGTGCAGGACAAACTCATGTTCATCTTCTCGGCCGAAAGTCTCACACAGATGTACCGCCGACTGCGATTCGTGCGCGAGTATGCGGCCTACCAGCGCACTCAGGGCGAGCTCATCAAGTCAAAACAGATGCAGGTGGACACCAAGCACAGACAGCTCGAGGGTGTCAAGAACCATAAGAACACACTGCTCAACAAGGGTGTGCAGGAGCGTAAGGCGCTCGAGGGACAGCAGAGCGAACAGCAGAAAGTGGTGAAGAATCTGCAGAAACAACAGAAAACCATACAACAAATCATCTCCCAGCAACGTAAGGAGAGCGCATCGCTCAATGCCCGTATCGACCAACTCATAGCCGAAGAGGTGGCCAAAGCCCAGGCCAGAGCGGCCGCCGAGGCCAAACGCAAACAAGAGGCCGAGGCACGACGGAGAAAAGAGGCCGAACTGGCACGACAGAAGGCGGCTGCCGAGAAGGAGCGTCTGGCCAACGAGCAACGCATACGCGAGGCCCGCGAACGCGAGAAGAAACTCAAGGAGATGGCCCGCAAGGCATCCGAATCGGACAATAGCACCGTGCGCGAGCGCACAGCCCAGGAAGCCCGTGAGGCAGAGGCCGAACGCAAGGCCATCGAACGCAAAGCCGAAGCCGCCGACCGCCGCAACCGCTCGGAGATAGAAAAGACCCGCAAGAGCACCGAGGAACACATGACGATGAGCAGCGTGGACCGCAAACTGAGCGGCAGTTTCGAGTCCAACCGCGGACGTCTGCCCATGCCCGTGACCGGCAGCTACCGCATAGTGAGCCATTTCGGACAGAACAAAGTGGAAGGTCTCAAAGGCGTGACCATCGACAACAAGGGCATCAACATCCTCGGCACATCGGGCTGCATGGCCCGTTCGATATACGACGGCGAGGTGAGCGCAGTGTTCGGATTCAGCGGATCGATGGTGGTCATGGTGCGCCACGGCATTTATATATCGGTGTATTGCAACCTCAGTTCGGTAAGTGTGAGCCGCGGACAGAAGGTATCCACACGCCAAGCATTGGGACGCGTGGCGTCGGACAACATACTTCAGTTCCAGCTGCGCCGCAACATGGACAAGCTAAACCCCGAATCCTGGCTCGGACGATGAGCCGCAGAGCATTTGCCCGGACAACTACAATTGGAGTTGTCCGAGCAAACGTACGTAAATATCAATTGCTTCTTCTATCTCGCTCACGAGGATATACTCGTCGGCAGTATGCGACCGTGCAGAGTTGCCCGGACCGAGCTTGAGCGACGGAAACGGCATGAGAGCCTGATCGCTCAGCGTGGGCGACCCGAAGGGTGTCATGCCCATATCCAGACACCGACGCACTATTGGATGGTCTTCAGGGATGTGCGACGAGTTAAGTCGGAACGAACGGGCTTTTGCCTCACACTGCACATGACTGCGTATGATGTCGAAAACCTCCTCATTGGAGTACATCTCGTTGGTGCGCACATCCACCGTGATGCTGCACTTGTCGGGCACCACGTTGTGCTGCGTACCAGCATTGATGACCGTGGCCGTCATGATGGTAGGTCCGAGCAGACGGCTCACCTTCTCAAAACGATAATCGCGAATCCACAAGAGGTCGTCCAGCGCCTTATAGATGGAGTTGATACCCTCGCCACGGGCAGCATGTCCGGCGCGTCCGTGAGCCGTGAGGTCGACTACCATGAGACCCTTTTCGGCTATGGCGGGCTGCATGCCCGTGGGCTCGCCCACAATGGCCACATCGATATGGGGCAATCCGGGCAGCACCATACTGATGCCTCCACTGCCCGACACCTCCTCTTCGGCCGATGCCAGATAGATGATGTTGAAAGTGCGCTCTACCGACATCATGATGCGAAACACCTGCAACAGCGATACCAGTCCGCCACCGCAGTCGTTGCTGCCCAGTCCGTAGAGCCGTCCGTCCGCAATCTCAGGCATGAAGGGGTCACGCGTCCACGAGTCGGAGGGGCGCACCGTGTCGATATGGGCATTGAGCAGGAGCGTGGGGCGTCGGCTGTCGTAGCAGGGATCATCTATCCTTACATTGTTGCCCTTGCGACTGCACGTCAGGCCCATCTCGCGGATAACCTCGACCAGCACGTCCGCCGCTGCGTCCTCGCTACGGCTCACCGATGGCACGGCTATCAGACGTCGGAGCAGATCAATGGCGTCGACCGAGTATTTCTTAATATCCATAGTTCCCATTGTTTTTATTATTCTCTTTTGACGGTTGTTCGCCGTTAATCCCAAATCGGTCATTAGAGTTCATGGCAGTTTTGGAGATTATATTTGTTGTAT